>JAWXVE010000077.1:0-9963 GCA_044425575.1 Eubacteriales bacterium
AAGAGTTGATGCTACCATAGAAAGTGCCAAACCCAGTGCTAATACCTTTTTCATTTTAAATCCTCCTTTTGATATAATGTGTATGTAAGCGATAGAGGCATTCTATCGTTCTTACCCTTTTACTGCACCAATTGTTAATCCAGAGATAATGTAGCGCTGGAAAAACGGATACGCACATGCGATTGGTACAACGATCAATACTACAAGCGCCATTTTCAAACTGTTAGATGGTAAGTTGGCCGCTATTGACTGAGCTTCCACCCCAAGACTTCCCGCATTTTTCGCTAAAAAGTCAGCTTGTTGTTGCATTCTAATTAATAAATATTGTAACGGCATATGATCTGGATCATTCGCTACGTATAATAATGCTAGATACCAATCATTCCAATAAGCCAAAGCTGTTAACAATGAAACCGTAGCAATACCTGGCTTTGCAATTGGGACAATAATCTTAAATAATGTATTATACTCACCACTACCATCGATAGATGCCGATTCAATCAACTCGTCTGGAACAGAGCTTTGGAAGAACGTTCTCATAATAATCAAGTTAAACGGATTCAATAACATAGGTACGATTAATGCTGCATAATTCTCATTCATTCCAAGTGCTTTCGTTACTACTACAGTAGGTGCAAGACCACCACCAAACAACATAGTGAAGAAACAGAAGAATGTGAAAAATTGACGATACTTAAAATCTTTACGAAATACCGCATATGCATAAAGCATGGTCATAAATACACTTAAAAATGTTCCTAGAATAGTTATGTAGAAACTATTGAAATACGATAACCATAATTGTTTTCCTAAGCTTTGAATATAGGTAAAGGCTTCTAGTGACCATTCCTGCGGGAAGAACGAGTACCCTACTGCACGAATACTGTCTTCTGATGTAAATGCGATAATAAATACAAATATAAATGGTATAATACAGGCAAGTGCAAATGCCCCTATTACAATATGAATTCCAACTTCTGCTTGAACGCTAACTGCATTCAACTCTCTCTTCTTTGGCCCACGCATAGAAGAATTAGTTTTTGATTTGCCCATCTTCTTCTCCTCCTTAGAATAAGCTACTATCTTCATCAACTTTACGAACAACTGCGTTCGCTGTCATGATACAGATAAATCCAATTACATTTTGCATCAAACCAGCTGCAGTACTATATCCTAAGTTTGGAACTGCGGTCATAATTCGATAAACGTATGTATCAATTGTCTGTGTAATAGGTATAAGCGTTCCACTTCCCATTGGCACTTGGTAGAATAAACCAAAGTCTGAATTAAAAATCTTACCAACATTCATGATTAATAAAATAACAATCATGGTTTTTAAGTGTGGCAATGTTACATAGAAAATCTGTTGCATCTTAGTTGCCCCGTCAATACTTGCTGCTTCATATTGAGTTGCATCAATTCCTGTAATGGCTGCCAAGTAAAGAATTGTAGTGTAACCAACATTCTTCCAAGCGTTGGCAATTACAATAATGTATGGCCATGGTTTTAAATCCGCATACCAGTTATATGCTTGAAATTGGTCATATCCCCAATTCACCAAAACTCGGTTGACCATCCCATAAGTCGGATCAATAAATGCGTATAAGAAGTAACTTACAACTACCCAACTCAAGAAATATGGAAAGAACATTAAAGTCTGGTATGTCTTAGCCACAAACTTGTTGGTAACTTCGTTGAGCATGACTGCAAATGTAACCGAGACAACAAGTCCTGTCACAATAAACACCGCATTGTATCCTAGCGTGTTGCGGAACATAAGCCACGCATCACTTCCCGCGAAGATAAACTTGAAATTGTCAATCCCATTCCACTCACTGTTGATAATATTGTTGATCAGTCCCGGATCTTTTGTATACACCTTGTAATTCTTGAAAGCCATAACAATACCGCCCATTGGCAAATATCGTAATAGGACTAACCATATGGCTCCTGGTGCAACCATACTTAGTAGTACCAAGGTTTTCTTCATACTTGCAAAACCTTGACTTCCCTTTGGGGATGTACTTTTTGCTTTTGCTGCTGCGTTTGACATCTTCTTCTCCTCCAACTTTACTGTAAAGCCAATGATTGTATTGTGCCTTGACATTATTACGAATAATGCTTGGTTTTATTTTCACTACCATAACATGTTGCACAAATCATTTCACTTATCTGTTACATTATATAAAAAAATTCTCATATAGTCAACAAAACTTGGGTTTTTCTATTGTTTTTGCACAAAAGTAACAAAAAAAAACAATTAACTTGTCTATAGGTCTATCGAGCAACAATTAGAACGTTTCTTTTCCAAAGTTTGAATGGTTCATATGCACGTCTATTTGTGGATATGGGATCTCAATTCCTTTCTTATCCAAGCACTCTTTCACTTGCTCCATAAGAGTCCAACGAACTGCCCAATAATCTTCATTTGCCACGAATCCACGTACACCAATTACAACTGCACTATCTCCCAATTCATCGACATAGACATTGCGTTCCATATCTTTAATGATTCTTGTTTCGCCTTCTATCATCTGTGCCAAAACAGCCTTAGCTTCCTGAATATTAGCAGTATATGAAATACCTACTTTAATATCTAGCCGCCTTGTTTTCGTAGTTGTTAGATTCGTAAGGCTTGTATTGGCTAATATACCGTTTGGCAAGATTACAATTCTATCATCAGGTGTTCGTAATCTTGTATAGAATAATTCAATTTCTGATACCGTACCTTCATTGCCCTTATTATCTTCAATAATATAATCCCCTACTACAAATGGCTTAAGTAGAAGAATTAACACGCCACCAGCAAAATTAGATAAACTACCTTGAAGTGCCAAACCAATTGCAACACCAGCGGAACCTAGAATGGCAATAATAGAAGCTGCTTCCACTCCAAAATTAGATGCAATGGTTAAAAATAATACGACGTACAATAACACTTTAATCAGAGAGTCTAAAAATTGTATTACACCTTGATCTGCATCGGATTTCTTAAGTGCATTGTGCAAAATTTTGCGTATGACTTTAATTACTTGCATCCCCACAAGAATTACTATGATAGCGACTATCACTTTCATCCCGAGGGCTAAAATAGATTGTAGCACCATGTTTTGCGTACTATCAATCACTTCTTGCAGTCCAATGAATTGTAATAATTGTTCCATGATACTTCCTCGTTTTCGCTATAGTAGTATGTCTATTCTCTGACTCATACACAGTAGTATACTCTTTATTTACTTTTTTGACAAGTAGTCAATCATTAGAAACACTGTTAGTTTTTGACAACTTTCTCAAGTAATGGTACACTGCTACATAGAAAACGGAGAGGAGAATCTACAGATGACAGATGATAATCGTGCATTTTTACAACGAATTAATGAATATGCCGAAGAGGTATTAGGAGACATTGACCCACAAAAAACACAAGTTTCCATACAACTAGACAAGTTAAAGCCGCTAATGGAACAAATTGCCAAGGAAGAGCAAACTACTGTGGAAGATATTTTCATTCGCTATATGGATGTAGCTAGCGATTTTGCCGCCTTAAATGAACAAGAGTTTCAATCGGACTTAGGAATCTAGAAAAAGGGAATCTATGACTTATAGATTCCCTTTAAAATTCCTTACATATTCATTAAATTCTTCCATAGGCATTGGTTTTGCATAATAATAACCTTGCGCCATATCACATTCAATTTCTGCGAGAAACTTAGCTTGTTCTTGTGTCTCTACTCCTTCCACAATCACTTGATAATTTAGACTTTTAATCATCTGTATTAAATATTTTAAAATATTTACATTTTTACCAGAATCATCTTGCAAAAACACCTTGTCTATTTTAATTACATTCGCCTTAATGGTAGATAATATATTAAGAGCTGAATATCCGGATCCAAAATCATCAATTGAAACAGCTAGTCCTTGTTCTTGTAGCAGTTCTAGGTTCTTAGATAACAAGTTCTTATCATCTGTAAAAGTAGACTCTGTAATTTCAATTTCAATGAAATTCTTATCTACTTCATATTCATCTAATAATTGTATAATAGTTTCTACAAAATCTTGTTCTTCATGGTGCTTTCTCGAAAAATTAACCGAGATTGGTATTACATCAAGTTGCTGATCCAATTGCGAACGAATGTAGGATAAGGTTTTTCTTAGCACATAAAAGTCTAGCCGCTTAATTAATCCATTTTCTTCAAAAATAGGGACGAAATGATCAGGTGCTAGAATGGTTCCATCTGGATAAATCCATCGCACTAATGCTTCTGCTCCTATAATATGTTCTGATTGCAAATCTATTTTAGGTTGTAAGTAAATATGAAATTCATTATTTTCCAGTGCAAACTTCATATTCGTAATCACTTGATTCTTTAGTAAGTCTTTCTCTCGCAACCTTTCATTGTAGAGACAACATTCTGTATAACCATTATTCTTAATCGATTGCCGTGCAAGATCTGCTAATTTATACGTATGGTGTATGGCCTCTTGACTTCTATCTGAAATAGCGCAAACTCCGCTAACAAAAAGCAGATTTCCTATACGAAATTGAGTATTCATAAGAATTGTAAATTCTCGACACATAGCAATTACTTCTCTGCGAAGTGCTTCTAATTCTTGATTTTCTACTAGCAACGCAAATGTACCTCCACTTACGCGCGCAACATAGTGGCATATTGGTAGAATCTTCCTGCACTTCGGTCCAAATGATTGAAGGATTTTATTGCCAATCTCTCTTCCATACGTTTCATTAATATATTGAAAGTTTGTAATGGTAGCCACTACAATAGCATAACTCATTATACGATTCTCATTCACTACTTTGTGAATATCTATGTAATATTTATCAAGATTGGGCAACTGCGAAATAGAATCATAATACAACAACTGCTTTGTTTCACGATGGCTTAATAGTAGGTGGAATTTAGATGTATGGCTATATATAATAGTTGCAAGGCCTTTCATTAGAATCTTCTCTTCTTGCGTCCAAGTGCGCTCCTTCATACAATCAATAAAGACTAAATGTGCCATCTCATCTTTATTATACTTAGAGCGTATAGATATCATGGAATGAAATCCATCTTCCTCACTAGTATGATGAGTAATGCTTGAATCAATAATCATCATGCCTGTTTCATCATACCAATCTAGAAATTCTGTTACAGAAATATCTTGATACTTCTCCGATAAAGCGGAATAGTACTCCTTGGAAGCATCATGAATCCATTGACAGATAATCTTCTGCTCCCTATGGGCATCACTTTGAAACAACACAATAGCATCCACATGGAATAACCGTCCCACTTGGCCAAAAATAATCTCCATTGCTTCATTGCCATCCCGTGCTTCTTCTAGTACACCAAGAGCCCATGGTAAAATATTATGAATTTCCTCTACCTTATATTTAGTTGTCTCATCTTGTCCTGTAGCTTCTTCTTGCATAAATACTCTCCTAAAGACTCATGTCTCCTACTCTGCCGTTACCTATCCGCTCTCCTGTAATGACTTATGACTTGTTACTTAATCAATCGAATTCTGCGCACCCCTTCAATTTCCTTCATATTCTCAATAATCTCAGGTGTCACTGGTGTTTCTGTATCAATCATAGTATAGGCAAATTCATTCATAGACTTATTTATCATATCTGTAATATTAATTCCTAAATCTCCAATAAAGGCTGTGAATTTCGTGATCATATTCGCTACATTTTCGTGGGAAATTGCAATTCTGCCAGCTTGCATACACACACCCATATCACAGGTTGGATAATTCACACTATTGATAATATTTCCATTTTCTAAGTAATCTTGTAACTGATTCACTGCCATAATGGCACAATTATCTTCCGACTCTTCTGTGGATGCACCTAAATGAGGAATTACAATACAATTATTTGCCCCTGCAGTAATTGTATTTGGAAAATCCGTAACGTAACGTTTGATTTTACCAGACTGGATTCCTGCTAAAATGTCAGCTTCATTGGCTAATAAATCTCTTGCAAAATTAAGAATTACCACATCTTGTTTCATCTTGGCAATGGCTTCTTGATTAATCATTTCTCTCGTACTATCTAACAACGGAACATGAATGGTAATGTAATCACATTCTGCATAAATATCTTCTACTTGGGAAACTGGCTTTACACTTCTATTTAAGTTCCAAGCCGCGTGAACTGATAAGTATGGATCATATCCATATACTTGCATCCCAAAATGTCTGGCTGTATTAGCTACTTTTACACCGATTGCACCAAGACCAATAATACCAAGTTTTTTCCCTTGCAATTCGCATCCTGCAAAGTTTTTCTTTTCCTTCTCTGTAAGTTTCGCAATGTCTGGTTCGCCAGCATGATTAGACACCCAATTCACACCACCTACAATATCTCTAGATGCTAATAACATTCCTGCAATTACAAGCTCTTTTACACTATTGGCATTGGCTCCTGGTGTATTAAATACTACAATGCTTTCCTTGGTACAACGATCTAATGGAATGTTGTTCACTCCTGCTCCCGCACGAGCAATTGCCAATAAATTATCTGAAAATTCCATGTCATGCATAGCTGCACTACGTACTAAGATTCCCTGAGCTTCTGACTCTGTACTAGCTGGTTGATATTCTTCGCTAAATTCTGATAATCCAATTGGTGATATTTCATTTAAACAATAATATGGAAACATATTCTCCCTCTTTCTTCTATATAAATATAAGCTTCGTCTGATTACTCCGTTATTAAGATTCTCCATGTGTGGATTCAAATCTTTTCATAAAATCAACAAGTGCCTGCACACCTTCTATTGGCATAGCATTGTAAATACTAGCTCTCATACCACCAACGCTTCTATGTCCCTTAATGTTTTCAAATCCTGCCGCCTTTGCTTCCTTAATAAAAGAAGCATCTAGTTCGTCGCTACCTGTTATAAATGGTACATTCATAAGCGAACGATCCTTAGCTACTACAGTTCCTTTAAACAACTTGCTTTGGTCTAAGAAGTCATATAAGATAGCTGCCTTCTTCTCATTTAACGCTTTCATCGCTTCTAAGCCGCCAAGATTCTTAAGCCACTTAAATACTTTACCGCATATATAGATTCCATAAGCAGGTGGCGTATTGTATAAGGAATTGTTATCTGCATGAATCTTGTAAGATAACATAGTTGGTGTTCCTTCTAGCACATCTTCTGTAATCAAATCTTCTCGAATAATAACAATGACTACTCCTGCTGGCCCTATATTTTTCTGTACCCCACCAAATACGATCCCATACCGGGATACATCAATTGGTTCTGACAAGAAACAAGAAGATACATCTGATACTAATGTCTTGCCCTTTGTATTAGGAAGATTCTTAAATTTTGTTCCATAAATGGTATTATTCTCACAAATATATACGTAATCTGCCTCTTCTGAAATAGGCAGTTCGGAACAATCTGGTATATAAGAAAACGTCTGATCTTCTGAAGAAGCAATCTTATTAGCCGTTCCATAACGTGCTGCCTCTTGATATGCTTTCTTAGCCCATTGCCCTGTCACAATAAAGTCAGCCACTTTATTCTTCATAAGATTCATAGGAATCATAGCAAATTGTTGGCTAGCTCCACCTTGCAAAAATAACACTTTATAGTTATCTGGAATCTGCATAAGCTCTCTTAGATCAGCTTCTGCCTCTGCTAGAATAGTTTCAAATGCCTTAGAACGATGACTCATCTCCATAACAGACATTCCTGTCCCATTATAATCAAGTATCTCTTTGGCTGCTTCTTCCATTACTGACTCTGGCAACACTGCTGGTCCTGCCGAAAAATTATAGACTCTACCCACTTTCTTCTCCTCCTCAAATAAATCGCACATGGATTTATTCTAATCATATTCTGATTACTTACTTGGAACAACTTAAAATTGTACTCTTTCTTCTCATACAAGTCAATAGTTGACTCTCAACTCTTCTTCTTCAAATCGTCTGCATCAAAGGCATCACTAATGGCCCCACCAGGGGACACCATTGGAAATACTTTATCATCTTCTTGAATGACACATTCAATTACTGTTGGTCTCTTACTAGCAATTGCCTCTTCTAGGGCTTTCGCAAATTCTTCCTGCTTCGTAACACGTATCCCGTCACAACCAAGCCCTTTTGCCACCATAACAAAATCAACTGAATCATTTAATATGGTTTGAGAATACCGCTTATCATAGAACAATGTCTGCCATTGCCTTACCATACCAAGTACATGATTATTAATCACCACTTGAATAATCGGTATTCCATAACGACTAGCTGTGGCTAATTCATTTAAATTCATTCGAAAGCAGCCATCTCCTCCCACATTGATACACGTCTTATGTGGATTCCCTACTTTAGCACCAATACAAGCTCCTAATCCGTACCCCATGGTTCCTAATCCGCCTGATGTTAAGAACGTTCGTGGATTGGAGAATTTATAGTATTGTGCTGTCCACATTTGATGTTGCCCAACATCTGTAGAGATAATTGCCTCCCCTTTTGTAATCCGATCAATTTCCTCTACTATATAAGGACATGTTAATAAATCCTTTTCATATTTCAACGGAAACTTATCTTTTAATTCTTGAATATATTCCTTCCACTCTATATTAGACTTTTGCGTAATGCGTTTATTTAACTCTTGCAAAACATCTTTAAGATTCCCTACAATAGAAGCATCCGTCTTTACATTCTTGTTGATTTCTGCCGCATCTACATCAATATGCACCACCTGTGCTGCTGATGCAAATGACTGTACATTCCCTACTACACGATCTGAAAATCTCGCACCTAAGGCAATTAATAAATCACTTCTACTTACACCTAAGTTGGATACTTTTGTGCCGTGCATTCCAATCATACCTGTGTAGGAATCATCATGACCGTCAAATGCTCCTTTTCCCATAAGGGTATCACATACCGGTGCATCAATTAACCGTGCAAATTCTCGCACCTCTTTACAAGCATCTGATAAAATAGCACCTCCACCAAGGTAAATATAAGGTTTCTTAGATGCTTGAATCAGTGACACCACCGTATCCATATGCTCCTCTAAATATGTTTTCTCATGTACCACACAAGATGGCTCCACATAGGTATATTCATATAAATTGGCAGTTACATCCTTTGTAATATCAACTAGAACTGGTCCTGTTCTTCCAGAACGTGCAATGTGAAATGCTTTCCGAATGGTATCTGCCAAAATCGAAATATCTTTTACAATAAAACCGTGTTTTGTAATTGGCATGGTAACACCTGCAATATCTACTTCTTGAAAAGTATCCTTCCCTAAAAGTGGAAGATTTACGTTGGCAGTAATTGCAACTAATGGTACCGAATCCATATATGCTGTTGCAATTCCTGTTACTAGATTCGTTGCACCTGGTCCACTCGTGGCAAAACATACCCCAACCTTACCCGTGGATCTTGCATATCCATCTGCTGCATGAGCTGCTCCTTGCTCATGTGAAGTAAGAATATGTGTAATTTCATCTTGATGGTGGTATAATGCATCATATACATTTAAAATTGTTCCGCCCGGATAGCCAAATACCGTATCTACTTTCTGCTCTTTCAAACATTCAATTACAATCTCAGCACCGCTTATTTGCATACTATGACCCTACCCTTTCTACTTGTGTTCTCATGTATATTCTATTGTCTTATTTGCTTGGTAATTCAAGAATTGCTCCTCGGTTACCACTTGTTACAAGTTCACGATATCGTACTAAATATCCACTTGTTACATTGGATTCTCTTGGCACCCAAGCTTCTCTTCTCTTGGCTAACTCTTCCTCTGACACATCCATTTGTATAGAATTAGAAGGAATATCAATGGTAATCTTATCCCCTTCTTGTACAAGGGCAATCGGTCCTCCTACTGCCGCTTCCGGAGAAACATGGCCAATGGAAGCCCCTCTAGACGCACCCGAAAAACGACCGTCTGTAATAAGTGCCACACT
>JAWXVE010000078.1:0-9912 GCA_044425575.1 Eubacteriales bacterium
TTTGTTGTAGTATCTAACAACTGCTTCATGAGCAAAGTCTTATCCACGTAGTAACATCCCCGCTCTATCATCTCTTTAAAATTATCTATCCCAATTGGTAGTGGTTTATACTCCATACTAATTCCTCCATTGCCTTAGGTATTCGTTACCTACATTATGGCATACATGCGAGAATTTGCAAACTGTTTTATGAACTTGCGGTTCTGTGGCTTTATCCACTATTGAATGCGATTCTTCTTAGTGTTCATTATATAAAAACCTTTTCTCATTTAAGACATGCTCTCTGTTATAAAGCATTGCTGTGTCGTCCATTACGCTTTTAAAATTCCTTATTACCATCTAGTGGATCTACAATAAAACAATAAGGATTGTGTAGTGCTCTAGATATCCTTTTCTATAAAATATTCTTCCGCCATTTATTCTTAAACTTCTCAATGTCTTCTTTGCTATAGAAGTGCTTTACGTAGGGTTCGTTGTAACAAGCGTCAAAGAACTCCTGGGAGAACTTAAGTTCCTCTTGTGCTTGTTTATAAGACTTGGCAATCCACTTGTTACTTGCTTCATTACCCATAACATATTGGTCAAATGGTACTCCTACAAATTCTGAAAGTTCTGGAATGATATCATTCATGTGTTCTAAGGTATAGACAAAGACTTCTAGGTTGCCTTCTTTGATTATAGTATATCCCTTGTCTTGATGAAAAGGATGCTCCATGATATCTATAATAGATTCGCAAAAGCCTTGCACAAACTTAGTGATCATACTGGATCCATAATTACCAAAACTCCTATCTTGTATCCACTTGTCAAATAACTTCTGCACATTACCACCATCCTCACAGAATTCTTGGGCATATGTTGCTAAAAAATTATACTCAAAGCTTGCAATCAACTGAAATAAAGTGGATACCATTTGTGCAATGGGATCTCGAACTGCAACAATACATTTAATAGGCTCATGAAGTCCATGAAAATATTCTCTATCCAGTGCTCTTAAATTATGACAAACATTGTAATACTGTAACTTCTGATAATCAAAAGTATGATTTAATGTGTAATCTCCACATTTTGGCGGCATACAAATAACGACTAGTGGAGATTTACTACTACGTACTTTATCTGAAATTGCTTGCTGTATTGTTTCAACAGTAGGGGCTGCAGGACGGCAACACATTTGATTATCCTTATCATTTGAGCTCCTCGCAAACTCCAAATTCTTCCAATGGTACAATAATCTTATATCATGAAATGGATCAACACACTTACTAATCTCTAAACTTGCTAATTGTTCCACTATCTCTTGTTGTAAGGCACTCCCTACGGCTATCTGAATCAGCAGGTTATCATTCTGCTCTTGTACTTGCTTTAAATTCTTTGGCGACAATACAGGACAACCATTTCGCAATGTGTCCCACAACTCTTCATTATTGTCACAATATGCAAAGATCTGATATCCCAATGTTGTAAAGATACGGTAAAGCTCCTGCCCTTTCTGCCCTATTCCCCACAGGACAATCTTCTTATTCTCATATTGGTTGCGTATCTTTGCTTCCCACTCTGCCATATTTTGTACAGATTTTTCAAATATTCTTATCATTCGTATGACTTCCTTTCCTAATTACAACACAGTCTTTCTTGGTGAAACATGCATAATGATTATAACAACTACCTATGTATAAGGATTAATATCTGAAACTTTAGGGGCATTCAAAATATCGTGAGGCCAGTGCATCATACATACGATATCTGGCTTCACCTGATCAATTCTACGCATTACATCTGCTTTCGTTAAGTCACCTCTGATGTCCATAAAATATAACTCTGAAAAGTGCGGTGCTAGAAAACTTGCAATAGGTCTTGTAAAAGAGTCTTGCAAACACAAAATTCACCTATTTTCTAGTGCTCGATGATTTCTAATTGAACACTCATGCAGGTGCATTAGATTATATACTGTATAAATATTTACATCCAAATAATTATAAGCTAATTGAAGAGGATATAGTAACGACCGCTCTGCTGACCCTCGAATAAGGAACCATTTTGAGGGGCAACTCCATGTATAGTCAGTCTTATATTTAGGTAAAAACAAGGTGAAATCATCGAGTCCACCATATAATAATCCCGTTTTCTTTCCCATTTTTCCGCAGAAAATATCTCTATATATTAGCTGTTCATAACAGTCTAACTCAAATAGGTTCTTGCCAAATTGTATATCTGTAAGTTTAGTAATTTTTTCAAATAGCTTCCTTGTGGCATGAAAAGCACACTGGGTTGTCCAATGATGGTCAGTTTTATAGAAATAATCTAATGAATTCATTTGTTCTTCTATCATCATCTGACGATAATCTAGAGTTGGAATATTATTCTGTGCTAATTGTTCTAATAACTCTGTTACCTTAGGATTTTGACTATCTTCTATATTTTCAATCCCCCCACAGACCGTCCGAAAACTGTATTTTTTCATCACTTTTTAGCTATCTGTCTTCATTTTTCCTAACTCACTCCCTGAAAACTGAATAAAATGCACACACTCTTAATAATCCTCCTATACTCCTACCATTACTTCCATCATTTTTTCAAATCCTAGCAGGTTCTTTGCTCTCTCTAGGTTATATTCTAGACAAAAGAGTGCAAATTCCCTTCTACCTTCTTTTTGCCTTTTAACAAAAAGTAGCTAGCTCCCATCGCTCTTTTTATGGTTCCAAATGGATGCTCTGATATACACATCCTTTGTGCCATTTTTTCTATGTTTGGCTTTAACTGGAATTTTACAATCTTTACCTTTTCAAACTTGATTTTTTCTTTCTTCTCTGTAGTTTTTTCTACTTTTTTTTGCTTCACCACATTCTTTTCCTTCTGCTTTCAACCAATCTCTACATGGTTTCTCTAAGGTGTCTTTTGTAAAATCTATTTCTTTCCATTCATTTTTTCCCTTATAACAAAGATTTCGGTTCTTACAATGTCTACACGCTGTTTTATTTGCATAACGGATAACACCACTCTTCTTTATGCTCTTTTGTCTTAGCATTTCGCCTGATGGACAGTACACTACATTTTTCTCTGGATCTCTTACAAAATAGCCTTCCTTCGCTCGCTCTTTCATTTCTTCTTCTGTTCCATATAATGATTTTGTTGTTTCTTCTTCTTCTGCTTGATCTGTTTTTTTCTTTCTTCTTACTTCCTTTACTTCTATTTCTGTAATCACTTTTTCATATGCTTCTGGTACTTGTCCGTTGTGTAAACATTTTCTTAATTCTACTGCATCTCTACTAGTAACATCTCCTTCTTCCTCTTCGTAAGGTATTTCTAATTCATAGCCATCTTTTCCATCACCTGGGATTACATGTGGAATCACACCTGCTTCTAAACATTTGATTAGATCTTCACTATTATTATATCCTTTATCAGCTACTACCTCTACCACTTCATCTTTCGTTTCTTCCTTAATTCCTTCCATAGTGGTATGTAATAATCCGTGGTCAGTTACTTGGTTGGTCATCTGAAAATCTCGTATTAAATGGGTATTAGAATCTACTGCTGTTTGTGGATTGTAGGCTACTTCAAATCCATTTTTACTCTTCATTAATTTCGCTTCTGCATCTACTACGGACAATTGCGATTGCCCTGTTTCTTCCATGATTTTGCGATACCCTTCATACTTTTCTAAGCGTTCTTTCGCTTCTTCTAACTTCTGCTCTATGAATTCTTTTGTTAGATTAACTTCTTCTTCCTCTAAATCTTCTTGTGCATCCAATTCTTCTAAGACTCTTAGGTATTCATCTGTATGAGCATTTAACCATTTAATACGATCATCTAATTTATGGCTAGTAAAATTATTTTCTTTTCCATTGTTCGCACGGAATTTACTTCCATCTACTGATGCAAATCCCCATTCCACTGTTCCTGTTAATCTTCTATTAAATTCATGAAATATCTTCTTCATACTCTCTATATTGTCTTTTCGAAAGTCGGATATAGTTCGAAAATCAGGTTCCACTCCACCCATCATCCATTTTACTTCTAGGTTTACTTTACAACTATCTGCTAACTTTCTTGAAGAGCGAATCCCTTTACGATTCCCATAAATATAAAGCTTATATAGTCCTCTCGGATCATAAGATGGTCTGCCTTCTTTGGCTGCTTCTTTGACTTCATAAGCAGATAAATCTAGGCTGTTCACAAATGCATCTATTAATCTTGCAATGCTTTCTTTCTCTACAAAATCTTCCCATGAGCACATCAGCATTTGTGCTCTATCGAATGTTTTTACATATCCCATCTTATTAACCATCACTTTCCCACAACCTGGCAACTTTGGCTCGTAAGAGACAAATTGCCGTATGAAATTTTATTTTCACACTTTTACCTCAAAATAGTATTTTCATTTCCTTAATTATACCATTTTTCACTGATAAAATCTTGTATTTGTGCGTATTTTATTCAGTTTTCAAGGTTCTCTTTATTACATTATTTATGTTAAACATCTGTTATAGATGAAATAACCTCTTAAATTTTATTAATTTATCATTACGCTAGTTTTCGGACAGTCTGCCCCATTAATCCCTGAATTTGCTGTATTAAGCTATTATCTTTTGTCCAGCACCCTATTTGCACTACAACATTCTGATTCTCTCTGGCAAGTTCTCTTAACTCTGCAGGTGATATAATTGGTCTGCCACTATTAGCTTCCAAGGTTCCCCACAACGCTTCCTGATTATCGCAATATGCGTAAATACCAATATTAAAATACTGCAATAATCCGTAGATGCGCTTGCCATATATCCCACATCCCCATACTACTACTTTATTATCCCTGTAGATGCTTAAAGTTTCATTAATTTTATTGCTAATTCGAATCATAATCTTTATCCTTTCCTTGATGATTAGAGTTCATTTCTCACATAATTCCAAATTGCCACTCCACTTCCACTACCATTTACTTTTTCGTCTATTTTTAGATTTAATTTATGCTGTATAAAGTCTTCTAATCCATAAAACTCATCATGAATGATACAATTAGTTTCCTCGTTCTCTTGTATTAATTGTTCTACTTCTTGATGATTACTACAAGCTTTACTTGTCATCTCCTCTACCGCTATCTTATCAAATCCATTCTCTATGTGAATTCTATATGATTTATTATTTCTTGGGCTTGGCATAATATAACAGTCATTTTCACACTTAGCACCTAGCGAATAAGAGTGTAACCCTTCTTGTTCCTTATCTTCTAATAAAACTTTTAATTGTTCCCGCTCCATATCAAATGCATAAATTGTACTAGAGTTCTGAAACGAAAGAACTAATACGGAATCTATAAATTGCGTAAATGGTATCGCTCTCTCACCTTCCCCTAACTTTACAATACGAACCGAATATTCTCCTAAATAATTGCGAATCACCACTAGACTTGCGCTACCTCTGTCTATTAAATAGAAGTTTCCATTACTTACATGAATGAATGTTATTGCCTGCTTCGTTTTAAATGGAACTGGTAATTGATATGCACGTTTGACTTTCGTTTCTATGTGGTAAGATTCTAAACGATTATCTTGATCATGAATCATCCATATTTCCTGATCATACACTGTTACAATTCTAATCTGGTCACTCATTTGTGGTAGCGGAATATGCTCACAGGTATAATCTGACAGAGAAATCCAATACCCATACTCCTCTACATGTTTACGTGTTAATAAGATTCCTAACTCGCTGCTATCAATGGACCAACCTCCTGGCTGCTCATAATCCACTTTTTCTAATGCTATATATTTGATATCACCTGAATTCACATGGTATAGTACTAGTTCTCGTCTAGTAGTTGGTACTAAGATTAGCCACCCATTCTGCTGCCCTCTACATTGGTAACTGTTATTTTCCCAAATTGAATTATGTGAAAAAGTAGTTACATACGTACTGATACTGCTATGTAGGTCTGTTTGAAATAATGCATTGATTCGATAATCCACCTGCCAATATCGATTCTGATAAACAACACCTACATTGCTTCGTGGAATAAATCCATTTGACGGATTTTCCTTGGAAAAAATATCATTCATTACATAGATTGGCCTATTTAAATGCTTATACATACGAAATACAGAACTTTTTTGTGTTCCTATATAAGCATGAGAAATAGCCATACTACGATGCAATTCACTTGTTTCATCATAAATGGCGTTGGGTAATGACTTGAATGTATGAATACATTGTTCATATTGCTTCTTTAAGAAGGGCTTTTCATGAAACGATGTTATGGTCTCTTTCATCAGTGGGTGCGGTCTCCACAACACGATAATATCTTGATTGCGTTCCATTACTTCCATGACATAAGTAATCATATCTAGAAATTTCTCTGGTTGATTCATGACACTAGTTAGGTGTGTATTAAAGAACAGCACCTTCTTACCCGCTATTTTATCCTGCCATTCTTGTGGCAGCGGAGAAGGATGATGTACTTCGTTCATTAGTCGATCCATTTTAGGACTTCCTAAGTTGATAATCTTATCCTCTGGATATTCTTCTAGAAATTGCTTTCGTATTGCTTCTGTCTGTACCATGACTTTCCATGCATTTTGAATACCAGGTAGCGTGACCATATGCGGGCCTGTCATTTGCTCTGATAAGTAGTATGGTATATACACAAGTTGCTTCGTAATCTTCTGGAGATTTCTAGAATAGAAATCTGGATGAACACTGGTCACGCGATTATAATCATCATATGGATTATGGTAGAAGATGACATCTGGTTGCAAAGACTCTAACGGACACTTCCTATAATCTACTAATGGTAATTCTTGGGGAAATAACTCATACTCAAAGTGGTTCTTGTCTACTTTTCTCTCTACGGTCAATGAATAATAAGGAATTGGCATAACATAAGTCTCCCACTCCTCTTCCTGCATTGCACTTCGGCACACAGTATCTAGTGCGTCCCACATAGAAGCATTGTATGGTAAGAAAACTGCTACCATTTTCTCTGATTGCAAATTGCCAATGTTATCCTGTGCCTTCCCCAATGTAGATTCACACACTCCTATCGCTTGTCCAATCTCTTCTGACCCTATCTCTATGACTTGACTCACTTGAAAAACCTCATCACAATATTGCTCTAAGATTTCCACAATATTCTGACTAGTCACATTATCCGATACTTGCTCTTCTACTAACGTGCCTACTTGCACCGCCATTTCTTGGCATAGTTGTAAGAGTTCAATTTGTTCACTATCATCCTGGGATTGCATAATGTGTCTATGACACTCTTGCATCATTAGGATAGAGTTTAATAATTGGTTCTTTCGGTTGATTTTCATAATGCTTATGCTCCCTTGCTTATAATATGGCATATAGGATAGTTTCTGATTTATTCCATGCATAATGCCTAATGTAAAATCGGTACTCTGGTACTAATTCCTTTAAGTACATGGGTATTTCAATTAAGTCCTCGGGTTTATGATAAATAGAAATTGCCAACTTGGGCTTATAATTTTGAATAGTATCTTTAGCCCCTTCTAGTGCACCTATTTCCGCACCTTCAATATCCATTTTCAGAAAGGTAATAGCTCTTCCTTCCAAAAGGTTGTCTAAAGTATCTACTTCTATAGTCATCTGTCCACCTTCTGATATAGTGCTACCTCCACCCAAATCTCCCTCAAAAGATAACGTATCTTGACAATTCCAAAGTCCTTTCATATGTAATTCCGTATTATGTAATTCATATGTTTTAATGGTAGTTTCTATTTCCTTTCTCTTATTTGATTCCGCTTCAAATAGATAGATTTTTTCATATTGTCCATTACATTTCTGTGCAAAGTGAACGCTAGTCATGCCATCTAATGCTCCAACATCTACAAAGATTTCTTTTTCATGAAAGTTAATTACAGGATCAAAGTACTGCGTTCTATAAACTCCTACTACAAGATTAGATACAATATCATCCCACTTATATATATTAGATTCACTCACTCCAAATTGAGACAAAGTATATTCAATCTCTTCTTGTCCATCCTTTGGAGTAATGATTACCTTACTATTCTGATAGTTCTCCAATACACGCTGTGGCGATAATACTTGCTGACCAAATTGAATGCCTGACTTCTCATAATTACCATCGCAAAAAACAAATAGTGGATTTTCCATTAACTGCTTGAGAACTGGTACTAATAATCCCCCTCGTCGTCCCATACCATAAATAATAAGATACTCCCCCCCCTCTAATTCTGCTAACACGGGAATAAATACTCCACTTTTTTTGGAGAGTTCCCCAAATTTTGATTGGTCATCTGTAAGAATATATTGCATTTGCACTTCATAAATTTCCCTCGATAAGTCATCTTCTAACCAACTGTAAACTTCTCTTAATGCGCAAAAAAACTCTCCCGACTCTTTTTCTAATATGCTCATTTCTATCATCCTCCATTTATTCCTCTATCATTTATTTACCCAGTATCTCTACGTATTGCTCGTATATAGCTTGAGCATTTTCTTTGTTGTAAAATTAAATTAATCAAACTCATACCTTTTATCTGGTATGGCAAGAGCATAGATCCCACCGTCTAGTATAATCGAACTACAATCTCTTAAATGTTGTATCAAGTTAGGCATATATTCAATAACATGCACTCTAAATCCACTTTTTTAGAGGCAACCAGCAAATGTAACGGACACTTCCTATAATCTACTAATGGTAATTCTTATGGGAATAAATCATACTCAAAGTGGTTCTTATCTACTTTTCTCTTTATGGTCGATGAATAGATGAATAATAAGGACTTGGCATCACATAGGTCTCCTATTCCTCATCACAATATTTCTCTAAAATCTCTACAACACTCTAACTAGTCACACTATCCGATACTTGTTCTTCTATTAACGTGCCTACTTGTACCGCCATTTCTTGGCACAGTTGTAAGAGTTCAATTTGTTCACTACTATCCTTGGATTGGATAATATGCTTATGGCACTCTTGCATCATTTGGATGGAGTCTAATAGTTGCTTCTTTCGATTGATTTTCATAAGTTTCGCTACCCTTCCCTTCATAATATGGCATATAATACAGTTTCTCCATGATGCCACTTATAATGCCTAACATACAATCGGTACTCTGGAACTAACTTCTTTATGTACATGGGTATCTCAATTAAATCCTCTGGTTTGTGATAAATAGAAATTGCTAACTTTGGTTTATACTTTCTAATTGTTTCTTTAGCCCCCTCTAGTGCACATAATTCTGCACCTTCAATATCCATTTTTAGAAAAGTAATTGGTCTTCCATCCAAAAGATGGTCTAAAGTATCCACTTCTATGGTCATCTGACCTCCTTCTAATATAGTGCTGCCTCCACACAAACCCCCATCAAAAGATAACGTATCTTGGCAGTTCCAGAGTCCCTTCACATGTAATTCCGTGCTATGCAGTTCGTATTTATTAATGGTAGTTTCTATTTCCTCTCTCTTACTTGCTTCCGCTTCAAATAGATAGATTTTTTCATATTGTCCCTTACATCTTTGTGCAAAACGAACACTAGTCATACCATCTAATACTCCAACGTCTGCAAATATTTCGCTTTCGCCAAAGTGGACTATAGGGTCAAAATACTGCATTGCATCAAATTCAGATAATATTGCCGGCACAATATCGTCCCACTTACATACATTAGATTCTCTAACTCCAAGTTGCATCAATATATATTCAATTTCCTCATATCTATCCTTTGGTGTAATAATGATCTTGCTATTGGGATATTGTCCCAATGCACACTGTGGCGATAATACTTGTTGTCCATATTGAGTTCCTAGCTCCTTATAATTAGCATCACAAAAAATAAATTCTACTTTTTCCATTAATTGCTTGAGAATAGGAACCAAACAGATTCCCCGTCTACCCATACCATAGATAATAAGAGGTTGTCCCCC
>JAWXVE010000009.1:0-43054 GCA_044425575.1 Eubacteriales bacterium
TTAGGGGAAAAGATACCCCTATATAACTGCTAAAGCTATCAAATATGAGTTATTTTTTCGAAAAACAACTTCGGTGACGAATCTAGCTTTTTTGATTGCTGGTTTTGACACTCGAACCAAAAATTTAAACATGGAATTTATCTTCATCTTACTCAAACCCATTGATTTTGCAATCTGCATCTGTGTAAGTGGTATAACTTTCTCATCTAAAATAATTGCTTCGTTTCTTTGTAGTAATCTTAATAAATCATAATAATCATTTAATAATAATTCTATTCCCATATCTATCTCTCCAAAATCATAATAACTATTTATTCAGCCTTATTATATCACATTAATTATGACTTTTAAATATTATTTTTTTGATATCTAATGCTTTTTTTAGTATAAGCTTATATTTATTAAATAAAATTGTATCTCAACTTCCTGAAATTTACCCACTAAAATATCTATAGGTCTGGGAACCCTATAAAATCATCCCAGACCTAATCTTTATTTCCCTTCAAGAAACTTTAAGATGTCTTCGTAGCTTCTTGTGCTATTCTCCATAGCTTTCAGTAACTCTTGTTTTTGCAGATCATTTTTCTTCTCCTGCAATGCAACTAACTCTGCTAGTGCTTCATCATATTTATCTTTACATTTGCATTCGGATTATGTCTTTTACAGGTGCTAGAAGAGTACCACCATGAATCCGAAAATCCAAGAGACTTTTAGGGAAAATTCTAAATCTTCTTACTCACCGTTCCACTTCCTTTCTTTTCAAGTAATTAATAGTAATAATTGATTGTCGTACCTCTAACAAATCCCAACAATGTTAGATTGTGTTTTCTCGCTAATAATATACTTTGATCAGTTGGGGCCGAACGGGATGCAAGGATAGGAATTCCTGCCACAATACTCTTTCTGACCATATGGTAAGGAATGCGCCCGCTTGTAAATAAAGACATTTCCCCCAAGTTTACGCCCTCTATGACTGCTTTGCCCACTACTTTATCAATTGCATTATGGCGACCAATATCAGAGTAGGTGATGAATTCTTCTTCACCTATCCACAAAGATGCAATATGCAACGCACCTGTTTGTTGAAATAAAGTAGAACTTTCTAAGGTTACCCTTGCCTGCATTCCAATGAGTTCGTAAGAAATTGGAACTTTGGGTAGAACTTTTTGCTGGACTTTCTCTTTCTCTTCTTGTGTATGTAACCTCGCCCAAATGTCAATCCGTTCACGCTCTTGCAACACATCTATTTTATGGATTTGTTCCAATGAGCTAATATATCCTTCTGTAATCATGTAGCCCACCACTAATTCTCGTACTTGATTAGGCGAACAGATGAAGGATATCTCCAAGGGATTCTCCACTCCATCATCCCATATATAAGCCTGTATGTGAGATTCCACTACTACCACATCTTCTAATTGTTGTGTGGTGGTACCGATTTTCTCAATGTGACACGTAGCTGTCATTTGCTGTTCCATAACAATCTCTATTCCTTTCAAAATCTAGCAATCCTTTGCCCGTATGTGCTATAATACCTGTGAAACGAGGTGTCACATGAATCATTGTTCAAATTGCTCATTTATTATATTGGCTGGTGGTAAGAGTAGTCGTTACGGTTCTGCCAAATATGAACTACGCTATGGGAACCAGACCTTTCTACAAGCACTTGTTACCAAAAGCATCCGCTTATCCTTTGGAGAAACCATTATATCTGGATTAACCAAAGAACAAGTGCCTACTTTAGATGGAGAAAATCTAATCTTTCATCTAGATGAACTTCCCAATCGTGGTCCTCTTGGCGGTCTAGCTACTTGCTTGCAACAAGCTTCTTATCCTACGGCCTTTGTGATTACAGTGGATTGTCCTTCTATTCCAGAAGAACTCATTCGTAGTGTGGTAACTACTCATCTATCTAATGATTATGACGCTACTTTACTACAACGGGGGAACAGTGTTGAACCGTTAATCGGTATGTATAATTGTGATTTCCATCATCATATTACACCACTTATTACAGAACATTCAGCTCCTGTATTTCGTGCCTTGGACTCCATCTCCTACTACTCTATGGCACACGATTTTCATGTGCAAAATATTAATACACCACATGATTATCACACGCTAGCTAGCCCCTTAGACTAACTTATTTAATCGAACCCCTACTTGCTTAAATCCCGGGATTTTGGCCGTTTTATCTAAGGCCTTTCCGTCCGTAAGCATATTTGCACCATTGGCATAGTGAAATGGCATAAATGCAGTATGTCTCGCAACATTATCCGATACTACAACCCTTGCTTCAATAGAAGCTCTCTTTGAAGTGATTTGAATGGTATCTCCTGATTCCACCTCATACTCTTTGGCATCTTCCCTATTTAATTCAATATAATTCGTAGGATGCATCTCATGAATTCTCTGTGTTCTTCCTGTCATAGTTCTGGTATGAAAATGTTCCAACACTCTACCTGTCATAAGAACCATTGGATACTCTGGATCTAATAAATCTGGAGAGGGTTCCCAATCAAAGGCGAAGAAAGTACCCTTTCCCTTGAGCGGACCATTTACATGAAGAATAGGTGTTCCCATAGAATCCTCCGTTCTACATGGCCAACACATTCCATCTTCGTTTATTTTCTCATAATTCATACCTGCGTAAGTGGGACTAGCCAACCTGATTTCTTCAAATATATCACAAGGGCTTTGGTAATCTACTTGCATATTAAATCGTTTCATAAGTTCTACTAGAATCTCCCAATCATTTCTGGATTCTCCTATTGGCTCAATTGCCTTTCGTACTCGTTGTACACGCCTTTCTGTATTCGTAAATGTTCCATCTTTTTCTGCAAAACTAGTAGCTGGAAGCAATACATCAGCATACTCTGCTGTTTCTGTTAGAAAGATATCTTGCACAATCAAGAATGATTTTTCCAAGGCTTTTATTACATGTGTAGTATCTGGGTCTGATACCACTGGATTCTCTCCCATTACGTATAAGACTTTCACATTTCCTTCCAAAATTGCATCACACGTTTCTGTCACTGCGTATCCAACTCGACTAGATAGCGGTACACCCCATAACTTTTCAAACTTTTCTCGCACTTCTTGATTCCCTACTTTTTGATAAGCAGGGTAATCCCCTGGCAACGCTCCCATATCACATGCACCTTGTACATTGCTTTGTCCACGAAGTGGATTAATGCCTGTTCCTGGTCGTCCAATATTACCAGTAGCCAATGCAAGATTAGACATACTTAATACATTGTTCGTCCCATTGGTATGTTGGGTGATTCCCATGGCGTAGGCTATGTAAGAATGCCTACTCTTTGCATACAATCTAGCTGCTTCTATCACATCTTCCACATTTAATCCACAAATAGCAGCACCATATTCTGGTGTATACTGTTCTACTATTTTCCTTAATTCTTCAATTCCTTCTGTATGTTCTGCAATATATGCACTATCTTCTAGGCCTTCTTGAAAAATAATATGCAACATGGTATTGGCAAGCGCCACACTAGTACCAGGTTTTATTTGCAAGTAAATGTCTGCAATGTCACATAGAGGAATCCTCTTAGGATCTGCCACTATGAGTTTTGCTCCATTTTTCTTGGCTTGGCGAATATATGCACCCATAACAGGATGTGTTTCCGTTGTATTAGATCCCGTTACAAAAATCACTTCCGCATTCTTAACATCTGCCATTGGGTTGGTCATCGCACCACTTCCCAATGAATTATATAATCCTGATACAGTCGATGCATGACATAACCTTGCACAGTGGTCTATATTATTGGTACCAATTCCTGCACGGAAAAACTTCTGGAATAAATAATTTTCTTCATTGGTTACTTTTGCGCTTGAAAACCCTTGTATGCTATCGGGACCAAATTCTGCTTTAGTAGATTTTAACTTCTCTTCAATTACATCTAATGCCTCATCCCACGTAGTTGGTACTAGAACACCATCTTTACGAATCATAGGCGTTTTCAAACGATCGTCATGCTGAATGAAATTATAGGCAAATTTCCCTTTGACACAGCACATACCTTCATTAGACGTGCCTCTCACAGGCTCTGTTCCAATAATTTTACCCCATTTTTCAATTAGATTTAATTGACATCCTACTCCGCAATAAGTGCATGTAGTCTTAGTCTTATTCGTCTCCCAATAAGCCTTTTTATTCGTTTGCTTTGCTTCTAACGCACCTGTTGGACATACAGAAACACACAAGCCACAGCCCACACAACCGCTTTCTCGTAAATCATCACTAAACTGCAGATAACGCCCTGCACTACCCTCTTCAATAGAGCCCATAGCTCCAATGCACATTAAGTCTCTACATGCTTCGATACATTTTCCACACCATATACATTTATTAGGATTTCTTCGAATGAACTTATCATTATCTAGAAGAAGTTCATGTTCTTCTTTCTTCAGCTCATGACTAGATTCCACTTTGTATTCTTGGGCATACGCAATTAATTTACACTCATTATAATCGTGGCAACCACATTCTAGACACCTTGCAGCCTCTTGTTTGGCATTGCGGTCACTATATCCAAATACGATTTCTTCAAAGGTTTCTTTACGCTCGCTATTATCTAGGTGTAGCATATATGCACGTTTACTAATCGCTCGCTCCCCGTACCCTGCAAAATCTTGGGCATCTTGAAGGAAAATAGGTGCTTCAAAATCTACTTGCTTGCCTTCTAAGTAATGATGAACGGAAATAGCCGTTCTTCTAGCGTCAGCAGTGGCTTCTACGGCAATGGAGATTTTATCATTGCCACAATCTCCTCCTGCAAATACCCCTTCCATACTCGTCATATGAGTTTCTCTATCATATACAATTCCGTTGCGAGCAGTCTTATCAATCCCTTCAATGTCTAGTGCAGCCACTGCTTGTCCCGTGGCTAAGATTACCATATCTACTTCAATGGTATGAGGTGGTTCCTCTAAATCAATGGGAACTCTACGGCCATTGGCATCTGGTTGTCCAAGCTCTACATTTTTCAGTAAAACATCTAGATTACCACCACGACTACGACTAATTTTAATAGGCGAATATAAGTTCTTAAAGATTACTTCTTCAATCTGAGCCTCTTCAATTTCAATTGGCTCTGCTGCCATATCTTCTATCTTATGCCAACAGATGCTATAGACTTCCTTGGCTCCTAATCGCACTGCAGTTCGGCATACATCCATGGCTGTATTTCCACCACCGATTACTGCAATCCGATCTCCTAAGTTCGGGTTCTTACCACGCATATTAATCTCTAAATATTCAATCCCACCCATAACACCGTGAAGATTCTCTCCTTCGCAACCAACTCCCGTGGAACGCCAGGCACCTACTGCCATTACCACTGCATCATACTCTTGATACACTTGATCAAATTGTAGATTGTCCCCTAATTTTTGGTCGTAATGAATGGCAATTCCCATTCGCTCTAATACAGCCACTTCTGCGTCAATGACTTCTTTGGGTAATCGATATTGTGGAATTCCATAACGAAGCATTCCACCTGGATGGGGCATGGCCTCATAAATATCAACTCCATGTCCATACTGCCTTAGAAAATAAGCACAAGAAATCCCCATAGGACCTGCTCCAATAATGGCAACTCGTTTACCCGTTTCTGGTCCAATCTCAGGCATATACGGTACTTCTTCTTCTAAATCTTTGTCGGCAGCAGCTCTCTTAAGCCACTGTATGGAAATAGGTTCATCTACATAACCTCTACGACATACGGATTCGCAAGGATGTGGACAGACACGTCCTAGGGAAGCTGCCATTGGAAGCTTCTCTTTAATAAGCTTAATGGAAGCCTTAAAGTCACCTTGTTTGATTAATTTAATATACCCCTGTGCATCTGAATTGGCTGGACACCTTACCACACATGGTGCTTTACAATCTCCTTTGTGGTGATCCAACATTTGACTAAGTCGATATTTTCGTTCTTTCTCAATACGCTTATTATGGGTGGTAACTACCATTCCATTTTCTACTTTTTCATGGCAAGTACGCACAAAAGTCCCATTTACTTCGCATACACATAGTCCACATGTAAGACATGGTTCTAGCCGTTCGTCATAACACATATTAGGAATATTAATGTGATTGCGTAGCGCAACTGCTAATATCGTCTCATCACTTGTTCCATAATACGTTGCTCCATTGATCTGAATTGCAATTTCTTTCCTAGTCTCTACTTCAATACACATAACGCTTACTCCTTTTAAATACCTCTCCGTATTTTAATCCGTCCTACTTCGTCTTCATAATAACCTTGTATCTTCTCACCCTGTATCTGAAATCGCTCCTCACACTCATTCTTAAGTGTCAATATAAATGCTTCCTTCCAATTGGTACAAATGGGATCATACCACATGGCAAATGCCATTAATCTTCCAATATCTTCTTCTATTGTGCCTTGGGTACATTCTTCTAAGTCTATGCGATAACAGGTATTCTTCCTAATAATATAATTGCGAAAGTTCATATCCCCAAGACGATGTGGCTTTCCAAAATACTCTTGTGTCTTCTGGTAAAATTCTTCTAAACTATTCACAAGTTGTCTAATCATATGCAGGGGAGAAGCTTGTTGTCGTTCTAACTCTTCGTAAACATCTATTAGCAAACTTCCCTCTAGATAGGATAACTGTACCCACTCCTCTTCTACACGTTCTACTACAGGTACGTGCATTCCCTTCATAATCTCTAGATATAACAATTCCCGTTGCTTTGATTCTGGCCGTGTATACCTTTTCTGGATATAGATCTCTTCGTCCTCTACTAGCCAAACTTCATTGCGCCGACTCTCTAATCTTCTTCTCATCCCTTCCCTCACTTTATCGTGTTTGGGCTGAACCTTTCTCTTTAGGGTTTCATTCGAATTTCAATGGTTCCTTGTTCTCTATAACCATCCAATTCTGATACTACACCACGAACAGCATTTTCTAAAATCTTCTGAACAAAAGGTACCATGGCAATCTCTTGTCCATCAATGGTTAACGAAATCCCTTGTTGGTCTAATCCACAATCTTCTCTGCGCTTTTCTCCTCGTAAAATACTGCCTAACAGCTCCTCGCAAGAACTTCCACATTCCCCACAACACGCAGATGGCACATTAGGTAAAATAGTACATACTTTTTCCTCGATGATATCTACAATCGCTTCTACTTCTTCCACCGCACTTATACATGGAATTCCCAGATAAGTATCTAATGTATTGCTTAAAATCCCACTCATTAAAAATACAGAATGATCCATTCTTTCATTCACTTCTTCTGTGTTATGAGCAGTAAGGATTTTTGGCACATTTACGTCACTACTACCTTCTAATATCAAATAATCATGATCATAAAACTTCATAATCTCTTTTATACTTAAACTCTTTTGGAATAATATGTCCGTCTCATAGTAACCCTTAGCAGTAACTAATTGAGAGCCCGCCATCTTATGACGATGAGTATTAGTTCCATCCGTATCAATTGCAAATTGTTCAAAATGAATTTCCTTTACCGAGCCTACGGAATAACGTCGCTTTCGCAATTCTGTAATAATGCGTTCAATGGTAGTTGTCTTACCAGAACCTGTAATTCCACACACAGAAAACACTTTCATAAATTCCTCCCTAATACGCCAATGATTCCTACCAATGTGATCAGAATACTACTTATTATAATCACATAATCCTTTCCACCTAATTCTAAGCGAAATAGACTTGTCCTAGTTTCCTTCATGCGAAATCCTCGCAGTTCCATTGCAATAGATAATTCTTTTGCCTTTAATACTGCATTCATACACACTGGTGTAATGATAGATGTATAGATTTTGATTTTTTCCCTTAACTTAAGTTTCTTAGGGTCTACTCCTCGTAAGAGAAATGCATGAAAACTATCTACAAATTCTTCTCGTAAAATAGGCAAGAACTTGCCACCCAAGGTAGCCATAAATGCGATTTCATAGGGGAGTTTTAACTGGATTAAGCCCTGAGTTAATTCTCGGTTAGAAGATGTTGCTAATAACAATCCAAGCATTAAAATAATCCCCATACGCAATACAAAAGTAATCCCTTGCTGAATTCCATAATCTGTTAAAAGGTGGAATCCACAAATGGTAATCAGCGGTGTTCCCTGCCTTGTACCTATGCTTTGCAATAAGATAATCACAAGTAGCATTCCAAGGAATTTGTGAAAGCGTCGCCACACCTGCTTTAAGTTAACGGAAAATGCCAAGGCCAGTATGATTGTCACACCGCACAATATACTTAATCCTGCTATGGTCGTCCACACCACTGCCAACGTGGACAAACAGGCTGCAATGGCTATTTTACTGCGTGGATCAATTCTTTGCTTCACATTGCACCTCCTTGCATCCCAAGGAAGCCATAAATTCTTTATCATGACTAATAATCAAAATACCAAGTCCTTGTTCCTTTTGTAAAGAACGTAATAATCTAGCTAATTCTTCTTTCCGCAAACCATCTAGTGCTGTAGTTGGCTCGTCTAATATTAAATATTCTAGTGGTTCTAATAAAATACCAGCTAAGACTAACCGTTGCTTTTCTCCTTCACTTAGGAAAAAAGGGAAGGTATCTTTTACACCATAGAGATCAAATCTTTGTAATTGATGTGTAACAATTTCATGAACCTGTTTTACTTTCTTAAGTTCAAGTATAAGGGATAATTCTTCATATACCGTACTGGCAAATAATTGTTTCTCAGGATTCTGATAAACGTATCCAATTCTTGCTCCAATTTCTCCCAAACTCAACTCATGAAGATTCTTACCTTGTAAGCGAACCTCACCCCCATCTAATGGAAGCAAATTCATAATCAACTTCCCTAAGGTAGTCTTGCCAACTCCGTTCTTTCCAACAATACCATAAATGGTATTTCTCCTGAATTCATAGGAAAAATCAGTAAAAATCCTAGTGCCATTGGGATAGGCAAATGAAATGTGGCACAAATTAAGGCAATCCATACTGCCTTCACAATATAATTGAGACAACTTGAGCAACCTCCAAACACTTGTAGTAGTATGCATTTCAAACTACTTTATTGTAGCACATATTTCATGTTTTTGCTTATTTTTCTGATGATTTTAATAATCTTTTTAGAATTTTAATCTCTTCTTTTTCCAAGAGATATTGCAACACATTAGGGAAGTGGTGGTAATCAGATTTCAGGAAGGATGTAGTAATACTTTTCCACCCTTCAACTCATATATGCGGTCTAGAAAATCTACCTTGGATAAATCATGTTCAATCATGAATATTGTATTGCCCTGCGCTCGTAACATACGCAAGATGGACAATACTAGTTCGCAACTGTCCTGGTCTAATTGAGACAAGATTTCATCGCAGATTAGAATGCTTGGCTCTAGGGTAAGTACAGATGCAATGGCAATAAGTTGTTTCTGACCACCTGATAAATGAGCTGGATTGTGGTATCGGTATGCTTCCATGTGCATATCTCCCAACACTTTGGTAATGCGCCGATCAATCTCTTCTGGTGGCAAGCATAAGTTCTCTGGTCCAAATGCTAATTCCATTTCTACTACGCTTGCAAATAATTGATGATCCGGGTTCTGAAAGATATACCCCACTTGTTCTACTCGTTCCTCATGAGAAAGTTGTTCTTTGCCTAACAGACAAATCTTACCTTTCATGTCTAACTTCGTGAAGTCAGGTACAATACCAGCTACACACTTTGCAATTAGACTCTTTCCAGTTCCACTTAGTCCTGTTAGGGCAACTGTCTCTCCCGCTTCCACATGAAAAGTGACTGCTTCAAACAGTGGCTCTGTGGCTTCTGGCAAGGTGAGACTTAAGTTCTCAACGTGTATAACGCTCATTATTCTACTCCTATGGAGATTAACCATTTACAACGACGGTTGCTAAAGCTGTCACTTACCACTATGGTCTGCAAAGGACCTTGTCCACCATCCTCTTTGCCTAATAAGGCTTCACCTTCACGTTCAAAGGTTACATACACATTCCCCTCCATGGCTACTTCACTTGCACTATATGCCACTGCATAATTATCAACTGCCGTTAAGGTGACAGTAGATTTGTCCTCTAGAGAAATGCCTAGAGATTCTAGGATTACTCGCAATTCCACTCCCGTATATTGTTCCATGACACCATCTGAATCTGAGGTATCATAGACTGCCTGAAATTCTTCTGCTCCTAGAAGAATTAGTTCTTCATAGCTTAATATGGCTACCTCTTCTCCATTTTCTAAAATCTTCAGCTCTACCTTGTCAAAGGTGGCCTGATTCTCTTCTATGGCTCCTTGATTTAAGAATAAGGCTACTGCCATAATGACCACTAATACTCCTAGTATGATAACTGCAATTTTTGTCTCTTTCTTCATGTGTATTCTCCTCGTATAATAAGTTTATAACCTACTTCACGTAAATAATTGGAATGATCATATCTTCATATCGCATGGTTCCATGATTTCCACCTTCTCCATCTTGGTGCATACCATGGTCTGTGGTAATCATTACTTTACCGTCAAATTCCTCAATCAACTTGCCCACTTCCACGTCTATCTCTTCTAAATAAGCATATAACGCTTCCCCTTCTGGACCATACATATGACCATAATTATCTAACTCATGTAAATGAAGGAAACAAAACTCAGCTCCTTCCTGAATATCCGTAAGTGCTGTATCTAAGATTTGCATATCACCTGCTAAGTGCAGGGTTGGTGCTATTTCTGTATCCAAGATCTGAATATCACCTTCTAAAAAGGAGGTTTGCAACTCCAATTCTAATGCTGTTGCAAAGATGCTATCCACTAACAACTCCCGTTCCTCCCGCGAGTGTACCCCATTTACATCAGGTGTTGTTCCAGTAATCATAGAAGCGAATCCTGCATTTGTTACACTGGTGTGTACACTAAATGCTTTTACAATCTCACCACTGCTTATGTTTGGAATAATGTCTCGCTCCATGGCAGTTTCCAAGATTTCATACCCCAATCCATCGATGAAGATGGTAAGCACCTTTTCCCCTGCTCGTAAATAATAATCCATGTGATAATAGGCATCCCCTACAAATGCATAAGTATCGCCTAGGTAGATCCCTACCACTTGCTCATACTGGACATCTCCATTATGATAGGTAATCTGGTTATCATGGATTTCTAAGTATCCTGCTGTATCGCCAAAAGAAATGGCACCATTTTCTTGAAAAATAACGGCTTGTTGAACCTCGCCTATGAGGCTTTCTAAAGGAATCACACGGTGACTAGTATAAACGGAAACTGTATTGCCACTATCTACCGACTCCCCTTCCCATTCTCTCACATATGTATATTCACCCATGAGCATTTGGCCTACTGTTGCAGTATATACATTGTCCGTGTCCGTATATATGGTAAAGGCTGATGGACTAAACTCTTCGTTACTGACTACAACAATCTCTTCTACGTCCTTAATGTTACTACTCACTGGATGTTGTAGATTCATAATCTCCCACCCATGGTCTGCTGTATATAAGAGATAGCTTTCTTCTATGGAATTAGCTTCAACTTGTGCAACCAAACCATCTCCACCTATATAATACAAGCTACTATTTTCATCTAACATACCTGCCACAATGGTTTCCATTTTGATTCCTGTATACGTAGTTCCATCCTTGACAAATTTCGCATTGTCATACTGTTCCATATGATCAATGGTAATCACTTCATCCACATCTCCTAAAACCTTAAGAGAGGGAATATAACTTTCCTGTGAAACGGACAACTTTAGCACTAAAAGCACCAATAGTGCAATTACTGCAAAAGGAGCATAGTCTAAATATTTTTTCATAACAGTATCACACCCTTCTTCTTATTGTAACCATTTGGAATTATACATTACTCTATAGAATTTTTTGTAGTTTTTTATAGAGCTGATAGGCAATCACTCCCCCAATGGCCCCTGAAAGAGCTGCACTACTTAGGCTAAGCAGCAAGGGAAGCCAAGGTAGGCGAAAGAAGATGAGATTACTTCCATACGTTCCTGCTAAATTGGCTAAGATGCATCCTGTCATAAAGTGCAGAATATGAAATTCTTTCTTTTTTCCAAAGAAAAAAGGAATCTCTGCAAATATTCCAGGTAGCGTATAAGTCAGAAGACTCAGAATTCCATGGCTACCTACTGATCCCATTGTAATGGTAATAATACCCTGAACTAGTGCAATTAAGGCACAAGTTCCAGGCTTCCTTACTAACCCCATACCAAGTACAATCCACAACATATAGAATCCACCTGCAACAGCCCCTCCTGGTATGAAGAGCGGCCCTGTAACAATATGAACAAGTGGTACAATAATAGGTTTAATGGCTAGTCCTAGACTAGCCATCATTGCAATAATCATTAAATCAAATGCACGAAATCTCTGTAACGTGTTCTTCATTGGTTCATCCCCAACTTCTTATTCTACTATAATCTTAGTAAGATTCTTCATCCAAATACTGCCAGACTCTCCTTCAATTACCGTATTAAGCGGACCATCTTCCCCTAACAGTTCCCCATTTTCATAGAAAGCAAGCATTGTCTTTTGTGCCATATCATACGTATATTCTTGAGCATAACCGTCACTTGCTTCCACGCTTAATGTAGTAAATTCTGTTACGCCTGCAATACTGAGCACTTCCATTAGATCACACCCTGTCCAAGTACTTGTCGTGTCACCTTTTTGAGACGTTTTAAGCAATTCTGCCTCTGTAATGGCAAGACCTTCTATCATAGATTCATCCACTACTACTTCTGCTTCTTCCGTAACTACGACTAGTTCAAATGCAGGAATGCTCACCGCATTTTCTTCTTGAGTGGAAGTTGTGCCGCACCCTACTAATCCCATCATTACTACCACTACTGCTAACATCATCCCTTTTTTCATCTTTCTAATTCTCCTTCTCTAATTGTATAATCGGAATGGAACTAGTCCCCTCCTGATCTACCAGATATAATACTCCCCCCTCTATGATAAAGTAGAATTCTCCCACAATTCCACCACTGATGGTGGTTGCTTCGCCCTCTACATCATATGCTACATAATCGGTACCACTTACTCCACTTTGGCTTAATAGGGACCATAAATCTGGAAGTTCCTCCACAGCACTTAAAGCTACAAATGTGGTATCTCCAGCCTTGAGATAAGTGATTTCCTTAATTTGCATTCCCTTTGGCAAAGTTGGTCCTGTAAAAAGTGGCGCATCCTCTCCCGTCAATTTTAAATATGCATTACTAGCTGTATCAATATCTTTATCATTTTCTAATCCATCACTTGCTATTAAAGTAACGCTGGTAACACCATCCACATTAGCAAATTCTTGAAATAAGTTAGCTAAACTCACTGCTTGTTCCACTGTATCGTAATAGGTATAATCTTCCAACTCCATAACAGCAGATAGATTATCCAAGAAAACAATACGTTCCATCCCTGTACTTGCTAGATTGGCTTCAAAATTAAGTGAGGCAACTCCTTTCACCCAATACATAGCACGTTCATCTGGTATAATGGTGCGAAACGCTCCATACTCATCGTATGCTTCTCCATCTTGCTCGTAGGCAATGATCACATCTCTCACACTTAATACATCTGGTGGCACAATAATCTCATACCCATCTCCTGCTACAATCTTAAGGCTTTCATAATCATTCAGATCATAGCCTGCTGTTGTTACGAGGTCCGCCACATAGACACCCTTTACATTGGCCACATTAATGTCGCCATCTGATGTGGTACTTTGTGCTGTAATCTCAACAGCCTCTAATGCCTCAATATCCTCTAAGGTATAGACAATAGCCTCTTCCCCTAATCCTTCCAAAGTAATCTGGGTAGTAAAATCATCGTCCGTTATTTCTACTTGCTTACAACCCACTAATGCAAATACCATCGCTATCATAATGGGATACAACACCTTCTTCATCTCATTCTCCTATTATACTTATGATAAACTCAGAAAAAGGAAAAAACCCTTTTCACATGAAAAGGGTCTGCCCTATATTCTTATTCTACTGTTAAAATATCAATAAATCCAGTTACTTCAAAAATCTCAATAATGCTTTCATTTGCACCAGTAATTACCATGCTGCCTTGCTTATTCATCTGTTTCTGAGCTGATAAAAGAACTCTTAATCCTGCAGAAGAAATATATGCTAGTTCTGTAAGGTCAAAAATTAATTTCGTAACACCATCGAGTGATGTTTTCACCTCTGCTTCTAAGCTTGCTGCTGTTATAGTATCTAATCTACCTTCCAATGCTAATGTAAGTTGATTTCCTTGTGAATCTTTTGTTATGTTCATGTGACATTCTCCTTATCTTATCCCTACACAATCTTGCTTAAATTGTTTGTTATTTTCATTTTATCACACATTCTTTATTTGTCAAGAAGTGGTTGTTCCCTATTGTACAATCGTAATCAGGTTCTCTTCGCCTTCTCGACTATACGTAATCTGTTTAAATAATTTCTCTAACAGATTATTGGTAATGATATCGGCTTGCTCTAATACATTAGATGCATCTCCACTATAGCGAATCATGGTCTTAATACTATTATCAAGTTCCGAATATTCCACCACATAATCTAAATGGAATGCATCTGGTAACCCTTTCATAATAAGCCCCATCACCACTTCTTCAAATGCTAATTGCATCTTCATAATATCACTTTGTGATAAGAATTGCTTTCTACCAAATTGTTCCATCTCTGTATTCAGTGCAATAAAGTCAAATTCTCGATTAGTAAATTCCCTATGCATGGTGCGTAGTCTCTTAACAAATGCAATCGTACGTTCCCTCTTAGGATGTTCAAAGATTTCCTCAGCAGTTCCCTCTTCATATATAATCCCTTGGTCCATGTAAAAGACTCTTGTAGATACATCTTTCGCAAACTTCATCTCATGTGTTACGATCATCATAGTCAATCCCTTGCCAGCTAATGTCTTAATAACCGACAACACTTCTCCTACCATAGTAGGGTCTAATGCAGAAGTAGGCTCATCAAATAGAATAATGTCTGGATTCATTGCCAAGGTTCTAGCAATTGCAACTCTTTGCTTTTGTCCACCTGATAACTCATCTGGGTAGGAAAATGCCTTTTCTGATAATCCCACCATACGAAGTAATTCCATGGCTTTCTCATATGCTGTCTGCTTATCCATCTTAAGAAGTTCCATCGGTCCTATCATAATATTCTCGATAATCATTAAGTGATTGAAGAGATAGAATGATTGGAACACCATTCCCATCTTCTGACGCACTTTGCTAATATTACAATTCTTACTCGTAACCTCTTCTCCCCCAACTACTATCTTACCTTCTGTAGGTATTTCTAATAGATTCATACAACGTAGTAACGTTGATTTACCCGTACCCGATGGGCCAATAATAGAAATCACTTCGCCCTGCTTAATGACAGCATTCACATCTGCAATTGGTGTCACATTGGGATACACCTTCTTTAAATGAGAAATGGTAATCTCCCCATTAGAACGCTCTTGCTCTAGTTCTGCAACTTGGTCAGTCCCTGCTGCGTCTACACTAATATGCGTATTTACACCACGTAGCTCACGCTTACGATTCTTAGGATCAATGGTAAATTGAATCTTCGTAATGGCCATGGACAATAAGTACGATATGGTAAAGTAGATAATGGCAGTAGAAATCAGTGGGAAAAATGCCTCATAAGTTCTACTTCTAATAAGATCACTCATCTTCGTTAAATCTTGTATGGTAATATATCCAACTACTGATGTCATCTTAACAAGGGATATGAATTCCCCTTTATAAACAGGCAAAAAGTGTTTGGCCGCTTGAGGGAATACAATCTTCATAAATGTCTTTTGCTTGCTAAAACCAATGGCAAGTGCTGCTTCTGTCTGTCCCCTATCTACTGCTTCAATACCCGTTCGCATCATCTCGGATACGTATGCTGCAAAGTTCATTCCAAATGCAATACTAGCAATCACTGTTGCTCCAATGCTCACTTTGCTAAAGATTAGATAGTAGAAGATCATTAGAATAACAACCATAGGCGTGCCTTGGAAAATACGAATATAAACATTGGCAAATCCTGAAATGAATCTGTTCTTATGCATCTTCATCAAACATATGCCAAATCCCAACAAAGTTCCTAGTATGGTTGATACAATGGAAATGACCAATGTAGTCTGAATTCCTTGTAGAATTAACAGGTAACGGTCCTCTGTAATAAAAGTGCTAACAAAGCTAGCCTTAACGCTGCTTACCCAGCTTTCCTCTACCATATCTGTACCATACGTGGCTTCCATGTCAACATTTACCACTGCCACTACGCCACCCACGTAAGTAGGTTCTAAAAAGTCAACATTTTCTTTCCGTTCTTCTGTTACCGTTATATTTCCTCCTAAGATATCATACATACCAGAAGTTAATGCAAGAATCATGGAGCTATGGTCTGTTGTAATTAATTCAAGTCCATATCCATATTCTTCACAGAATTGATATATGACATCAATGTCATACCCCACCACTTGACCATCTTTTATATAAGAGAACGGTTCCACTTCTGGAATGGTACCAAAACGAATTGTTCCATTAATGGCTTCTAAATCGTCAAGGTCACCTATTACTTTTACACTATCATCTGTGCCAAACCACTTAGCATCTAATTCTTCAATCTTCTCACTTGCCATATACTCTATAATGAATTCATTTAATTCATCTATGTAAGCAGCATTATCTCCCTTTTGCACCGCAAAAGCATAGGCATCTTCTGTAATAGAATCCACCATATAACAGATACTACTTTCTGCCTGAATGGCAGTTCTTGCCAGTGGGGAATCTTGTAAAAATCCCTCAATTTTACCCAAGGTTAGAGCAGCAACTAAATCAGTGCTAGTATCATAATAAAGAATCTGTGGATCCTCCACATATTCCATGGTATAAGTATCCATGGTAGTACCTGTTAGCACACCCCAATTCATACCTGCCATTTCCTCAATACTACTATAGACTGGTACGCGATCTTCATTGGCCACTACGACCGCTTCGGTACTACTTGAATCTGTAGTAGTCTGTGTCTCTACACCGGCATTGCTACATCCTATGATTAGCAACATACTACATGCAATGATTATAATTGATTTGAATGTTTTCATCACTACCTCCATCTCTTTCCTAAAATCTGGGAACTTTCGGCCGCAAGTACCTAGATTGTGAATTTTATGTTTCTTCCCCTAAAATAATATCACAATTTCATTCATTTGTGATTAATAATTGGACGATTCCTATTTTTCTAGAATAAATCCATCACGCGGTTATTCTTTCTATAAAAGATGTTACCTGAATCATCCGACTCCCGACCAATGATTAAATCAAGATTATAGCAGGATGCAACACTTTCATAAGTTCCCACAATCAATTCAGAGAAGGTAGCGATATTCATTTTCGCTGTATAATCTTCCTGGGATTTCTCTACATTTTCACATTGTCCATTTACAAAGGTAATGGTAAAGGTCCCATTATTCTCTATGCAATATTCATCTTCAATACAGATACTTATAGTGCCACTTCCTCTATAACGGCTGTACTTTAACACGTCTTCCACGCGAATGACGCGAACCATCCCCGATAGTACTCGTTCACACTTTGTATAATTTGCCTCGTGTATGAGTCCCTCAATATGCATATCACTTGGAAGCGCAAATTGAATCCCATCATAATCATTGGCAAAGGTTGATGCAAAATCCATAATGCCTTGAAATCCTTGCGCATCTACCACCACAAAATCATTTTTCGAAGCAAAGGTATGCGTACAATCCATAATCGTCTTCCCATCATTAGTTTCTTTTCTAAAGATCAGATATGCCTTCGGTATACCCTCTTCATTGTACCACACATAGGCATATCTTCTGTGGTGAAAAGTATCACGTTCTTTGTAATATGCGTAATCATGTTCCTGACGCACTACTGATAAATTATAGCTTTTCATGGCATTGGCATATACTTCATTTAAAATATCATGAGAGTCCTCTGGCAACAAAAGCTCCACACGCCCTTTGGTCTTATATGGCTTCCATCCTTTAAAGTAAATGGTCCATATATGATTGGCCAAATTACAACCATATCCGAACTTTCTATAATAAGCTCTGCTAAAAGGGTATAAATAAGAAAACAAATACCCTTGCTCATAACTATCTTGTAACATCTGATGAAAACACTGAGAAATGGCACCTTTTCTTCTGTAACTAGGCAAAGTTGCCACATTTCCGATACCTCTCATCATCACTTCATGTCCATCATATCGCACTACATATGGATAAGCACCAATACTTCCATATAATGTGACATCATCGTCATCAAATGCACCAAACGTGCTGGTTTCATACCCATTGACTGGGGGTATTATCTTCTGCTCATAAGTTCCATTTTCAATTGCCTTATAATCTAGAGGTGTTTCAAATGCAACTGCACTGTTGATTGCTTCTTTATATTGTTCTTCTTCTGTTAAAATACGTAGAATCATACTATACCTTTCTGACGCTCTTGTCATTAATTATAAATTTGCATCTTGCCCATATCCGTAGTACCATTGCCGTCAAAAAACATAATATTGTAAATTGGAATATAGCTGATTTTTCCCTTGGTACGAATCATTCTTTCATTAGACAAAACAAATGCTTTTTGAATGGCATAATCGTCGCTATTAACCAGTTTATTCAACGCACTGTGCACTGTGTAATCTTTTCCTGATTTCACCTCAATTGGAATAACTGATAAGCTGGCATAATCATCAATCAAGTAATCAACCTCGCCTTTGCTACGATTATCATAATAAAATAATTTATGACCATGAGCAATTAATTCACTTGCCACAATGGTTTCATAAATTGATCCCAGATTAATACTCCTTTGATCACTCATAATGGCACTTATATTATTTTTATATAAGATATTTGAAAGTATACCAACATCGTTTAGGTATAATTTAAGTAAGTTTTTCCCACTAGATTCAATAAGGGGAAATACTGGAGCAGTAATAGCTTGCACATTAAGCACGATACCCGCACTGATTAAGTATTCAAATTCATCTTGATAATTTCTAAATGTGTATCCTTTTATATTTTCTATCTCCTTGAAAATCATTCTTTTCTTTTTATTTTCCATATTAGATGGAATCAAATCATAAACTGCTCTGATTTTCAACTTCTGTTCTTCATCGTATTTCGAAGCATCCGTGCCGTAATAACTATGAATTTCACTTTGAATCTCACGCACCGAAACAACATTTTTATATAGAAGGTAAGAATTAACTGCATCAGGGAGTCCTCCCACAAGCAGAAACTTCTTGAATAAATCCAACATTTTATTGTGCATTGGCTCATCCAAGCTTTCTAACTGCTGGAACTTATTGGCTAATACTTCCATTGTCATTTTATTTATGCCATTTGCATAAAGAAATTCTTCAAAATCTAAGGGAAACATTCTTATGGTGCGTATGCTACCCATGGGAATCGACGTGGTTCTAGAAAGCGTAACACCTAGTAATGAACCACTGGCAACATAGGTGAATCTATTATCTTGTGATAAAAATTTTAATAATGTAAGCAAATGAGGATATTGCTGTATTTCATCTATAAATACTAGTGTATTGGATTTCTCTTTCATCTTATTACCGGCAATCATGCTCAGATGAAAATAAAAGTCTTCAATGGTTTTCGTGTGCTCAAATAATCCTACGCCTAAAAAATCTTCCACCATATTAATTTCAATAAAATTCTCAAACAACTGTTTTCCCACATGACGAATAATATACGTCTTACCAACTTGCCTTGCACCATCAATGAGCAGTATTTTATTGGATTCTGATTTAAAATGAGATTCTATGATAGCTTCTATTTTTCTATATAACACGATTATTTCACCCCTTATGCCAAGAATTAAATTGACTTTTCAATAATATATTACCATATTAAAATTGACTTTTCAATATTATATCATAGTATTTTAATTGACTTTTCAATAAATGCTCCCTGAGCAATAGGTTTACTATTCCAACTCATCACTCTCTGAAAGTAACGGGTTTGAAAGTGTTCTGCTGTTTCCCATTTCTACTAATTTGCTCTGTATCTCCTCGTTAACCAACTCTATTTCTACCTTCAAATCTCTAGCAGATAATAAATGTGCACCTTGACCTCTAATAATGATTTGTTCCATATAGTCTGAAGTGGCAACCGTAATATTTTGCTTGCAAGCATGGTTGTGTGTATATTTCTCAATATATTGATCAGCTGTTTCTGCCTCTTTGGTAAATACCACACGAATGTTGTGATATTCCTCTATTGCTTCTATATGATTTTCCAATCGGTATGCATCGAACACTACTACCACGTTGGATTTTTTATATCCTTGGTAATTGCACATGATATCTTGCAACTTCGTCCTTGCACTATGAAGATCAACCTGTGCTAACTCTCTTAATTCTTCCCAAGCAAAGATGACATTATAACCATCTACTAATAAATATTCTTCTTTTTTCACATGTGTAATCGATTTACTGCCATACGTTTCATAGGCTCTTCTCACTTTTGACGAGACCTTCGCATAATTCTTACCATGACTTCCTTGATTTTGCCCAAAAGCTTTGCCGTAAATCTCTTTAATTTCTTCCAAGGTTATGGTATCAATGGTATTTGCTGCCGAACTACTACGAACTGCAGATTCCGGTTCTTCTCTTACTTTTGTAAGATAACCATCAACGTGCATATAATCTTCTACTTCACTCCAATGCACGCTAAACCCTGCTCCATGTTGACAAAATACGGAATTAGGCGTATTTAACATATCATTTTCTGGGTCATAGTTCATGCTACGAATCACTTCTTCACTATGAATCGCCTCTACATATCCATTGGCTATGAGGGTAAGTCTTCCATGGCCTTTTGCATAAGAGTTCACATGAATTTGATAACCTTTCATTTTAGAGACAGGCGCTCTTCCTTTGAGAGTTGCCACTCCAGCTTCAATGATTGGAACATCACAGATTCCATTCATACATTCTACATCCGTCATAGCTCTACCCACACATTCCATGGGAATTTCTAATATGAAATCGTATGCCGGCTCTAGTAGTACAGACTCCGCTTTCATTAGCCCTTGTCTAACTGCTCGATAAGTGGCTTGTCTAAAATCACCACCTTCTGTATGTTTTTGGTGGGCCTTTCCTGACATAAGTGTCACTTTTATGTCAGTAAGAAGAGAACCAGTTAAAACTCCTCGATGTTCCTTTTCCTGCAAATGAGTAAGCACTAGGTTCTGCCAATTATTCTGTAGTAATTCCATTGGACAGTTAGCTGCGAAAGTCATTCCACTTCCTCGCTCACTAGGTTCTAGTAGCAAATGGACTTCTGCGTAATGTCGCAGGGGTTCAAAGTGTCCTACGCCTTCCACCGTATTGTTAATGGTCTCTTTATAGATAATGGTCCCTTCACAAAAACGCGCTTTTAGCCCAAAACGTTCTAAGAGTAATGCTTCTAGAATTTCTATTTGCACTTCCCCCATGATACTTGCATGGATTTCGCCTATCTCTTCTTCCCACTTCACTTGTAATTCTGGTATTTCTTCCTCTAATTGCTTTATTTGATGAATGGCTTCATTTCTATTTACTGCATCTGGTATCTCTACACGATAACTTAAGATTGGTTCTAGAATAGGCACGATGGAATTACACTCCACTCCTAGTCCTTCTCCTGCCACTGATTGGGATAACCCTGTAACTGCACAGATACTTCCTGCATCCACTTGGTCTACTGTCTGGTATTTTGCTCCTGCATAGATCCTAATTTGATTGATTTTCTCCTGATGGTTACCAATGGTATCTTTCACCTTTAACGTTCCACTCGTCACTTTCAAATAGGTGAGTCGATTGTTCTGCTCATCTCGCAGAATTTTAAAGACTTTTGCGCCAAATCGTGTGTGGTCACTCTGTGCAGACTTGGTATATTGGTCTATTCCATCTAGTAACCCCTCTATGCCCTCTAAGCGCAATGCACTGCCAAAATATACGGGAAACATCTTCCTGTTCCCAATCAATTCTTGAATCTGATTCTTGATAATTCTGTGTGAACTTAGATATTCCTCTAGGATATGTTGATCGCACATTGCAATCTCCTCCATGGTTGTATCATCTAATTCCTCACACAAGGGAATGCAATTATCATCTAGCCTGTCCTTTAACTCACTTAAGAGCACATCCTTATTGGTTCCTTCCTGATCCATTTTATTCGCGAAAATAAAAGTAGGAATTTTATAAGTTTTCAACAATCTCCATAAGGTTTTCGTATGCCCTTGCACTCCATCTGCTCCGCTAACTACTAAGATTGCATAATCGAGTACTGATAAGGTTCTTTCCATTTCTGCTGAAAAATCCACATGACCTGGTGTATCTAATAATATTACTTTACTTTCTTGTAATACAAATTCAGCTTGCTTGGAGAATATAGTAATTCCTCTTTCCTTTTCTAGAGCATACGTATCTAGAAAAGCATCTTGGTTATCTACTCTTCCCCATTTTTGAATCATTCCACTTTTATATAATATGGCTTCCGATAAAGTAGTCTTACCCGCATCCACATGTGCTAATATTCCAAGAACAATCTTTTTCATATAATCCCTTTTTTCCTTAATTTCTTCGTCACCTTTGCTGTAGCTCATCTAATACAATATTGCTTACAACACGTTTAGAAGGATGAGCCATACTCTTTCTATGTTTAACAGTATACAGTATTTTCAAGAAAAAGGAATCCAGAACTCGAAATTAAAGATAGTAATAGATTGAAGAAAAGATATGTCGTCTTCTATTAGAGCATACTCTTACGATTAAATAATAACCATAAAAAGAATGGTGCGCCTAAAACTGATGTTACGATTCCCACAGACAATTCCACAGGATTAAATATAGTTCTTGCAACCGTATCGGAAAGCGTTAATAAAATTCCACCAAAAATTGCTGATAATGGCACTAAAAATCTATGGTCATTTCCAATGAATAGTCTTGCAATATGTGGCGAAATAAGTCCAACAAATCCAATAGTGCCCGCAACACTGACTGCACTTCCTGCTAAAATGGAGGCAATCAACATAATAAAAGCTCTATATATGGAAACCGAAACACCTAAGCTACTAGCAACTTCATCTCCAAGCCCAAAAATATTGATTTTAGGGCTTATCATAAGAGCTAATGTCAAACCCACTATGCTGTAAGGAATGATTATAGATACTGACGACCATGTTCTACCAGATAGACTACCAAGCAACCACGAATATGTGATATCCAATGCATCGGTATTTAAAGCCATTAATGCTGATGTTAGGGCACTTAACAAGTTTGATACTGCAATACCTGCTAATACAATATAAACTGGATTGCTTTTTGCAGAATTTTGACACGATAAAAGGTAAATTGTAATCGTAGCACTAAGGGCACCTAAAAATGCAAAAATAGGTACACTAGATGCAAATTGTGGCAATATTGTCATGGCAATTATAGCCCCGAATCCGGCACCCGCATTAACTCCAATGATATTTGGTGATGCCATTGGGTTACGTAAAATACCTTGTAATAATACACCTGCAACCCCCAGATTCATTCCAACAAACATTCCAGTTATAAGTCGTGGTATACGAATGTTCATTATTATTTGATTCGCTAATGCATCTTCTGTAATCGAGTTTGTAAAAACAGAAAGGGTCTCGACAACTGTAAACTTGGTTGAACCTAGCATTATGCTAATAATGCAGACTACAAACAAAATTAAAATTGATATTAAAATAGTAAGTATGCGCTTCTTGGCTATATTTTTCAAGATGCCGTTGTTTATCATATCGGATCCTTTCTGTCAAATTAGTGGAACTTGTATAGAATACTTATTCAGCAGTTGCTAAAATTGCTTGAGTAGTAAGCTCTAACATATCAACAGTAGTGGAAAGATTCGGATTCACGTTAGCTGGTAGTGCTATAAAAGTTCCATTTTGAACCGCTGAAAGTCCTGACCAAAGTGGATTTTCTTTGTAACTTTCAATAGCAGCGGCACGTTCTTCTTCGTCAGTTGCACTTAAAATAACAAAGATTAAATCTGGATCTGCTGCTGTTATTTCTTCCATGTCATAGGTCACAAAACTACCGCTGTCAGAACCTGGTAGGTCATCTGGAATAATATTTTCAATTTCAAGTAAGAGCAACATTGAGCCATAACCACTCGCATTAATTGCAGCACTAATTGTATCTCCTTCTTGTATAATCAATGCTGTTTTAATATCAGTACTATCTGCTACTGTTGCTGCACGTTCTGCCGCAAGTTCAGTAATATATTCTTTATAATCATTCCCTATTTCTTCTTTGCCAAGTACATTGCCTAGATAAGGTATTAAGTCTACAATCGATATTTCTCCAGATAAATCAGAATCGAAGTAATAAACAGCTGCACCACTAAGTTCTAACGATTCTTCAAGAGCTGTGTGTGTTCTAGCCTGTGCAATAATTAAATCTGGTTGTAATTCATAAATTGTTTCCATATTTAGGCTACTTGTAGAACCGATGGATGGTAAATCAAGAATTTCACTATCGATTTTATATGCTGAAACCTTACCAACTTGTGGGATTTCTAAAATTCTAAGTGCTTCTGAAGCTGCAGAAGTAAGTGCAATTACACGTTCTGGATTGGCTGGAATTTCAACTTCACGACCAAGTGCATCCGTAACTATATAACTAGTTAGTTCTTCCACAGATTCTTCCTCTTTTTCTTCTACACTTTCTTCCACGTCTACCGTTTCTACAACCTCTTGTGTAGTTGCTGCTGTATCACCTGTTTCTCCATCGCTACAAGCAACCATTACAAATACCATAGTTAATGCCATAATCATTGTAATCATTTTTTTTGAATTCATTTTTTTCTCCTTTTTCTTTGTAAATATATTTTATGATGTTGGGACCAAAAGCTTATTTTAAAATCTTGAGTTAACATATCCGAGACGGTATCACAACATTTCTACAACATGGTTTTGGGCGACAAACGTGGGCGTGAACCCCATACACATCCCGAATATTTTGCTCACTTATAACTTGATCACTATGACCAAAGTCAAAAACTTTACCATCTTTCATTAAGTAAATTTTATCAGAAACCTCAATAGCATGATTAATATCATGGAAAACTGCGATAACTGTTTTAGCGAACTCTTCTTTTAAACCTTTTACTATGTTAATCAACTGACATTGATATCGTATATCCATGTAAGTGACTGGTTCATCTAATAAAATAATCGGTGTATCTTGTGCTAAAACCATAGCAATCCACACTCTCTGGCGTTCACCTCCTGAAAGTTTTTCAACATCTATATGCACATATTCAGATAAGCTCATATAATCGATTGCCCATTTAATTTTTGCTTTATCTTCTTTGTTCGTAAGCCAGCCAGACTTTTGGTAAGGTGCACGACCTAGTGATACAAGCTCCCAAACACTAACGCCGTTCATTTTCTCTTGAAATTGAGGCAAGAATGCAATTTGTTTCGCTAGCTCTTTATTTGATAAATTGTTTATAGATGTGTTGGTAATCATTACCTTACCATTTTTACTTGGTAAAATACCACAAATAACACGAAGTAAAGTCGATTTTCCACACCCATTAGGGCCTATGAGTGATATAACTTCACCGGAATCCGCAGAAAAATTTATATTTTTAAGCACTTCTTTTTCTTTATATGCAAAATTTAAATCTGTAACTTTAATCATAAATGTTCTCTTTCCACGTAATGAATCAATTAGTTAGCTTCAGCTAACTACTAGTTTTAATAAAAAGCCTCCCATGAAGCTCTTTACAATAGTTCTGAGTATAATAATCTAACAATCACAAGCTTTGTCATGTTGCTGACCACATTCGTTCGTAGGCTCTTGGTTTGCCATATCTAGAAGATGCATGCCAAGGATTGATAACGATTGTCGATTTACGGAATAATGCGTATAATATCCTCTCTTGTCACCAGTTACTAATCCAGCTTTTCGTAAGATCTGTAAATGTTGTGACACTGCTGGTTTTGTCATGTCTAGTTTTTTTGCCAAGCCACCAACACACCAGTTTTTTTCGAGTAATGCACATATTATTTTGTATCTTGACCCATCACCAAGTGCTTTAAATGAATTATTAATTTCCAACATCTACAAACCCTCTTTCCGTAATATGTTTTTAATATACCCTTTTGCTTCATATACGTCAAGTTAGTAATTAAGTGTCTTAGTTATTTGAATTACAATATATCGCCGCGCTTTAGATGTTCTCGATAGTTAAGCAACGTTTCATTTAATTGGTTTAATTCATGTAATTTTTCTTTTTCTTGATTAGATGTTTTAATAATTTTGTGCATACCACCATTTTTAATAACGACACGTTTATTGGCACTAAGTGCTAGAACTGGGTCGTGGGTTGCAATTAAGATGATTTTTTCTGCCTTAATCAGCAAGTCTAATGCTGTTTGACGATGAATACCAGCATTTTCAATTTCATCTATCAATACAATAGGTGAAGTAGATAAATATGCAGTATCTGCTATCATAAGTGCACGAGATTGCCCTCCACTAAGGGAAGTTATGGGCATATCTTGGGAAATCGGTTCGCCCGCTAAACGGTTAGCAGCTTTGATAATAAAATCTTTTTTTTGCTCGTAATCTGTAACAAGCCTACTTTCGCAATGGACTTTAATAAATTCCCCAACCGAAATATCCATAACAAAATTCATATTTTGCGAAAGTTGTGCCACCAGCTTATGTTCTATGGAAAAACGCCACTGTTTTGGTGGAACCTCTCCATTAATTAAAATTTGCCGTTTGGTCGGTGTATCTTTTTGTGCAAGCCACTCTATATCTCCTAATAACCTGCTTTTCCCAGAACCTGTAGGCCCAACGATTGCAACCACATCTCCTTTTAAAAGTTCAAGGGTAATGTTTTCCTTAGAACCATCTTTGTGTTGACCACCCACTATAGTGATTGAATCAATTTTTCGACTGGTTATTTCTTTTCGCTCGTTCATATTTTCAATGTAGTTCACAAAAAGAGAAGGTAGTTTTTCTTTTTCAAGTCCTATTTGTTCAAGCTCAAACTGATCTAGTCGGTCAATCCATTCAATAACAGTTAATTGTTCATCCTTTTGTGGAACTACAAGTGCAAAGGATTCAAAAAAACCGTCTATAAACGAATGTGTTTCATATAAGGAGCATATTTTTTGATTTATAATATCACTCACTGATCAATCCTCCTTACATTACCCATATTGAATTCTTCGCCAATGCGCGTTTCGCCAAGGCAATACGAACAAAGTGCGGCTGGCATTTGAAACCGTAAGCTTAATGCTTCTGGAATATCATTTAGTTCTTCATCCTCATCAATTGCTTCAGTTAAAACCGAGCAACCTTGTCCAGTTACACCATTTACTATTAAAATAAATGCCCTCGGATTGCACTGACGAACATAAAATGCAAACACTTCTCGTTCTGCTTGCGAAACAATATCACCCTTTGTAATAACAACAACGTCAGCCATTTTTAACATGGGACCAATTTTCCTTGGGGTTCTAGCACCAATTAAATTATCTATAACACAAATCCCTGTCACATTTTTTAGATGTGGCGAGCACCGATTGCAAAGTCCAGCACTCTCGATAATTAAAATATCAAGCTTTTGGCATTCCCCCCATTGAATGCAATATTCCACATTGGATGCGAAATAATGATCAGGGCACAAATTCCCTGAAAGTCCAGCAAGCACTGGAATGTTGTTTGCTTTATATAGCTTATCATCTTCTGTCATTAAACAGTCAAGTTTGATTACTCCAGCCGTGAGACATTGTTTAGTATACTCTCGAATCATGTGCAAAATTACAGATGTTTTGCCAGAGGAAGGCGGTCCAGAAATTGTCATTAATCGCATGCACAGCACCCCGTACCGCGATTCTGTTTTTTGTTAATATTGTGTGATGCATTCGTATGAATTTCTTCAGTATTATCATACATAATTTGGTTTAAATGGGCATTTAGTTCACCAACTGAATTATTAAAAATAAAATCCCACCCCATCCACGCATAAGGTTTTTCAGTTTCTTCTGTAGTTACACACGCTTCATGGGTGAATCCAACTTTGGAGAAAATTTTGCCAATTTCTGGGCTTAATAAAAATCTTGCAAATTCTTGAAGACCTTCAGATGCACTTGCTTTGGTCAACAAAACTATAGGATTGACAGATGCCCCTTCTTTCGGATACACGACTTCAAGGTTCTTATTCAGTTTAATCATTTTAGCAAAAGACACTGGAATAACAGAAACTTCTGGTGATTCACCTTTCTTTGCACCAGCAAGCTTTACCATTTCTGCAGGGTGCAAACGACTTTTAACACTCTTTCCAAGCTTAGCAATAGCTTGCTCTCCACCCAACTGGTAAACAGGGAATAACACACCTTCACAAAAAGAGCGTTCATCTTTTCCACGATAACTTACGCGTCGATTATAACAATCTTTTGTTAAATCTAGCCATTGGGTAGGCGTTGGAAGTTCTGGGATTCTTGTTTTGTCCACTAGAAAGACTAATGGGTTAAAGGCTAAAATATCATAATAATCTTCTGGATCATATAGCCCAACAGATTGAAAAAGTTCACTATTTTTATTTTTATTTACACTTTTAAAACAACCTTTTGATCTGAAATTTTCAATAAAATCTTTATGAAAAAATTTACCTACACCAGGAGCTAGAATAATGTCTGGAAAATCATCACTAGACTTCATTTGGGAGATTTTTTCAAATACATTTTCTTGCATAACAGCATTCGAAATAATCTGATAAGAAATATTTTCACCTGTTTGTTCACAAATTTCATTCACCTTATCTACAAGCAGCTTTTCTAGTTGAACTTTTAGCGGACAAGGAAGAAGCATTAGAATATTAACATCTAAATATTTACTCATTATTAATCCTCAATTCTGAGCGACCTGCGCATAAGCGGTCAATCAGCTCTTTGAAGCGATAACAAAACTGACATGCAGTTACCCATCTATCCACAAAACTATTTATTGTCGCTCTTCAATAAATAGTCGTATAAAATATTAGAACGTCAGAGTGATCTTGTGCACTACCCCCCTTACTTAAATTTATGTGGCTATCTTATTACTTTCCGATTAGCTATAGCTAACTTTTATGCTCAAAAATCCCTTTCCTATGGATATTTAAGCAATTTAAATTAGTATTTGCTGAATTGAATTAGCAATCGCTTAATCAGATGATAGCATTGTACTTTTACTTTGTCAATATAAAAATCTCACCAATTATAAATATATATACATGTTTTCTAAACCTACTCCGTTTCAGTTCTCGCAAGTAAATATTATTTATTCAGCAAAATTTCCACAATTCTAGGAAATTCCCACGTATAATTATACCGATTCATTAATGCAAAATCTTGCCCGCCATTATCCCACCAAATATACGTAATCTGATTGTCTCTCATTAACGTTGTATAATATTGTACCCACGCTTCTCTAGCTTCATCATTTTGTTTATAGACACATCCAAATTCTGTAATCATTACTGGAATATGATTGTCAATAAATTGTTCTTTCAATGCTTCTACCGTCTCTACTAAACCTTCTATATCGCTTGCATTGTCCGCACTCCACTCATCTGTCCCATACTCATTTTGTGCAAATTGATACGGTTCATAAGAATGCACGGAAACAATAATATATTCATCTTCTGGAATCTCCAATTCTAATGATGCTTGATATCTACCTGCATATGGTTCAATCATTAAATACCTTGTACGGTTCTCTCCGCCACTCTCCCGTATTACATCAACAAATTTTTGATTTAGCTCATTAATGACTTGTACCATCTCATCATTTCCATTGGTCCACTCTAGAGATGTATCTTGCAATCTCGGCTCATTCATTACTTCAAATATTAGGTGCTCATCTACATCGGAAAAACGCTCTGCTACTTGTTGCCAAATAGCCGTCAGTATTGTTTCCGTCTCATCTTCTTTTTCTTTCGTAGGAATAACCCATGATTCATGATGTGTATTTAAAATAATATAAAGGTCATGAGATAGTCCCATGCGAACTACTTCTTCTACTCGATTAAGCCATAGCTCATCAATAGTTCCGTTCTCATCAATATGCTCTTCCCAAGAGACAGGAATACGTACAACTCCAAAACCTGCCTCCTTTACCATTTCAAATAGTTCATCTGTTATCTGCGGATTATTCCAGGCCATTTCATACGCAGCCACATCAGCATCTTCCAGATAAAGACTAATTCCGGTGGAATCTAAGGCGTTTCCAAAGTTAATGCCAACACCCATATTATTTACAAATCGAATATGCTTATTTTGTACATATTCATTACGCATATATAGAATACCAAACAACATCACAATCGCACCTAACCAATATAGTTTTTTCATAGACACCTCAATTTGCCAACTTGCTATTTTGATTATATTCCATTAATTTTCTGATGTGTAAACACCCAATCCTCCATCATTTGTTTAGTGGATGAATTTTGTGATAGCTTATCATAGTTTTTAATGTGATATAAGGTTCTATCTGTTAACACCGATTCCTCTTTCACACACTTCAGAATAATATTTTCTTCACAAGGAAGGATTAAGGAAATCTCATCTGGCAAAATATCACTTTGATTATGCAACGAAATATACTGGTAATTAAAATCTGCCAAATGATATTGTTTGCCTTTTTCATCTTTAATAATGACATCCATGTCAACACGCGGTTTTTTTCTATTCTCGTATGATTGAACTTGTAAGCGGCGCATCATATTAATCCGCAAGTCGTCAAATACTCCCGTTCGTTTACTTAGCTTTTGTGGCAATGTAGGCACTCGATCATGGAATATTTGTAGATAATTTCCATAGCTATTTTTATAATCATTAATGTAAAATGCATATTTCCAACCATCTTCATCTTGTCGTACGTACACAAGTTTTGCATTAACACTTGCATCATATGGTTCACTATTAAATGTAAAATCAATTGGTTCCTTTTCTGGAAGATCAATTGCTTTCTCTAGAGTGATTGTAAAGCCAGATTCTGAAATATCTCCTGTTACACATTCAACATTCTTATCTTCCAAACATATTGTACAATTCACTTGTATAGGCGAACGCTCACTTTTACGCAGCACTGCACGACCTGATACAAAAAATGCCGCCATAATTAACAAGTACAAATTAAAAATCAGCCAAAACATAATTACCGATAATCCCATTGCATTCCCACCAATCATTAAGAGGAAACACTTAACGACTGCGGCAACTGACAATAGAATGAAAAGAGCAAATGGCATTAAATACATGAAATTCGAATTATTTTTACCTACATTTTGGTCTTTACTAGTAGTAACAAACTTCTTCATACTAATTCCAAATGTCTCTAATGTAATTGGTACAATGGTAAATGGAAACATTGCGGTTTCATATATTCCCGTCCACTTAGTGCTTCGAATATTATCACTTAATAGCTTTAAGGAAATATTACTTGTAAGATACATTGGCAACCAGAAAATCAATACTTCGATTATGGTACACTCTACAACCATATATCCAAATAGAATATACACCAATGGACTCAAAAAGTAAATCAATCGTTTAATACTAGAATACCAATACACTTTAGATGCCCAATAATTCATCTTTTGTGCAAATGTTAATTCCTTACTTCTCCAGATACCAAGTTTTCGATTGGATTGTATAACGCCCCTTCCCCACCTTACGCGTTGAGAAATTAAGCTTTGCATATCAGTTGGGGATAAACCAGTAGCAAGCACTTCGCTAATAGCTATACACACATACTTTTTCTTCTGCATTAAGATCCCTGTGGAGTAATCTTCTGTAATAGAATCCGTGTAAAATCCACCAATGTCATTAATGGCACTTCTTGACAATACAGTATTCGAACCTCCATAAATTACACTATTGGAAGAATTTCTTGCAACTTGAATATCTCTATAAAAATAATCTTGTTCATTTGGAATTCTACCTTCCGAGAACAGGTTTGATTGAAATAAATCCGGATTATAAAATGCTTGTGGCGATTGAACAAATCCCATATACTTACGGTCTTTTTCTTCCAGTTTTTCATTTTCGATTTCTCGTTGTACGAAATAAGGTACTGTCTTCATTAAAAAGTCTCGATTAGGAATCATATCTGCATCTAGCGTTACAACTAAAGGTGATTTTGTTCTACCTAGTGCACTATTCAAATTACCTGCTTTTGCATGATCATTATTCGGACGATCAAAATAGGATACTCCCATTGTCTCTGCTAATTGTTTCATACTACTACGACGACTATCATCGCATAAATAAATATGTACTTTATTTTTGTCTGGATATTCTAAGAATTTACAACCATTTATTGTTTTATAAAGCAACTCTTCCGATTCATTATAGGTTGCAACGAAAATATCAACATGAGGATATCGGTCTTCCGGAACCACTGGTAAGGGAATCTCATTAACCTCTTTCATATTGCAAAAATGAACAATCGCTTCTGCCATACCAATAATTTCCACTATAAATAGTGCGAGTCCCAATATAATAGACACCCATCCATGCTCTAATGGTAACGTAAAAAAACCTCTCCATATTAAATACACCACTGTACAAAATGTATTGACGAAAAACCAAATTTGCTTCGTTCTCTTTGTAATAACTTTTTCTTCTTTTTTCATAAATTTCTCCTAGGCAGATCTATTCTACTGCTACTATTTGCTTTCCATTACTTTCAAATGTACACGTTTCTATTCCCGTGTAATATAACTGTGTCTGTTGTTCCTCTGCTGTTGTTATAATAATTTCGTCAGCAGTATCTGACGTAATCACACCAATATCAGGTGATATTAATTCCAAAAAATCTTTCGACTTGCTATTGGCTCGCCCATGATATGGAATCTTCAACAATGCAATTTCAGACCAATGAATTAATTCTAATTCTTCTAAGCGTTTTCTTAATGCATCTCCTGCAAATAACATTGATACCTGTTCATGCTGAATTAAGGTGACCAAAGAATAATTATTATCATCTGAATAATTGCGTTCCAATGGCGGATAGATTAATAATTCCATTGTTCCTACAGAAAACTTTCGCGTTCTTGTAGGATAAATAATATTAATCTTATTCTCCTCTAAGCAGGCAATTACCTGATCTAATAATTCATTTTCCTTGGCATAATATGGCATAATGACCTGCTTGACTTCTATATTGTCTACTAACTGTATCACACTACCCATATGATCTTGATCTGGATGTGTCAAGATTAAATAATCAATACTGGAAACATTGTATTCCGCTAAAGTAGTTGCAATCACTTGATAATCTTGCTCTTCTCCTGTATCAATCATAATGCAAACATCATCTTGTATCAGAATGGAACAATCTGCATCATTCTCTAACTGAGGAAAGACAATCTGTACAGGTACATCTGCATACTGTGCTTCATTTGAATCGGTCCATTTTACATAAGCCCCAATCATGCACATACACATAGCCAGCCATAGAACCATAGGAAGTTTGGATAACACTATATTGTTCAATTAATTGCCTCCCATCTACTATTCAAAAAATGAGAAACAACTCTCATCATAACTATGTGAATATACTTCCATAATAACATAATCATACTCATCTACATGCTCTTTTACATATGCTTCTGTATCGAATCCCGGGTTGTCATCTGTGTTAATCCACACCATATGCATTTCACTAAACATCGGTGATAAAAATGTTGCAACTGGCGAAAAATAAGAATCTCTTAATACAAGTACGGTAGGCGCATCTGGATTATTATGGTTTATAATGGTATCCGAATCTTTTATACCATGTAAATACGTTTTTTCACCATCTAACTTGCCTTCCACTAGATAATTTCTTATTAATAAAACACCATCAAATTCACCTGTATTTTCAGTAAGCGTTCCATCATCATTTAGATATTGATAGGTATAATTTGTTTCGAATTTGGGTGTCAATATAGTGATATCTTCTAATCCACCTGAATAAATCATGCCTACATTGTCACCTGCGGAACCTAGTACACAATTCTCTATACACGTCATATCATATTGTTCTAGATCCATATAATAATGATCCGGATCTAATTGTACCCCATAAAATTCTTCAAACTTCTCTACAATTGTTTGAGCTGCATAAAAGGCTGCCAATGGTGTCCAGTGATGATCTGTTCGAAAATATAATTGCTCATATTCGAAGTCTAGATTCAAAATAGTCTCTCTTAAATCTACCGTATCAATCATATTTTCATTGGCTTTCCATAAAAACAAGTCCATATTGGCATTTTGATCATTGATCGCCAATTCTTCATCTACTTCATTGGAATTACCTAAATAATTATCGGGGGCCATAACAAACATAAATTGCTTTCCGCTGTCTTCTACATACTCTTTTAACCTTCTAACACGCTTTACATACACTTCCATATTGTAGTCTATCCCATTATGAATGCTACCATAATATAGAACATTATTTTCGTCCTTCATAAAGCTAAAATTATTGAATTCTTGTTTCCCTAAGATTAGTTGGGTAAGTCCATATAATTCAATCAGCTCCTCCCGACCCAATAAATTTTCATTAATGGCGGATTCAGTGGCTAATACAAAATCAGCCGTATCTGATATGCTTTCCATTTCTTGTATGGAGTCACTCACAGCAGCTATAACTTTGCTTCCATTTACGCTCACGTTCCATAGAAAAAACAGAAGAAGAGCACTTAGAAAGATTGTTGCCGTTAACTTTTCTTTATGCATAAAATTTCTTATCCTCCTTAAAAATTAAAGTAAATAAATGGGTTGTAACTTCCCCTTACAATATAAGACATACTCACAAGAAATAGCACAAAACAAACGAGCATATAACCATATTGAAAAATTTCTTTCATTACTATATTTTTACTTTCATTCACTTTATTCTGTAACACCTTAATGGATGGAATACTGAATAAAATTCCTGCTACCATAAAGACCCAATATTCTTTTATTAAAAATGTAACCTCACTATTCCATAACCCATTGTGATTAAGTCCAAACATATTCAAATAAAATATGCCCGCTTGGTATAAATCCGTCGCTCGAAATACAACCCATCCCAGTGCCACTACTAAAAGTGTATAAACTCTCATAATTACTTGATGCCTACCACTTTTTCCATACTCAAAAAATCGTTCTGCAAGTTGAAAGACAAAATGCCATAATCCCCAAATAATAAAGGATGGTCCTGCTCCGTGCCATATACCAGTAAGCACCCAAACAATAAACATATTTCGAATCATATAATCACTATTTTTCCCTCTTGAGCCACCAAGGGGAAAGTATACGTATTCTCGAAACCAACTAGTCAAACTAATATGCCACCTACGCCAAAAGTCTTGAATAGACGAGGCATAGTATGGATAATTAAAGTTTTCTGGAAATGTAAATCCAAATATTTTACCAAGTCCAATTGCCATATCCGAATAAGCGGAAAAATCAAAGTATATCTGTAAGGTATAAGCAATGCAACCAAGCCAAGCCATTGCAACTGGCACCGTATGTTGGCTATAGCCCATTTGAGAGTAATTAAATATTAAATCTGCCAAAATAGCAAAGTTATTTGCTAATAATATCTTCTTAATAAAGCCCCTCATAAAACGACATGTACCCGATGCAATCCCACTATACGAATTTGTTCGATTCCTAATTTGGTCCGCAATGGAAGAATACTTTACAATTGGCCCTGCAACTAATTGTGGAAAAAATGAAATATATAAGCCCACATAAAATGGGTTTTTCTCCGCCTTAGTTTCTTGGTGGTATACATCCACTACATAAGAAATAGCTTGAAATGTATAAAAGGAAATACCAATTGGCAAAGACAATTCCACTTCTGGCATTATATTACTACCTATTAATGAGTTAATAACTTCAAAACAAAATGATAGATATTTAAAGGCAAATAATACAGATAAATTTAGCCCAACGGCAATCCAAAGTGCATTTTTTTTGCCTTTGGGTCGTTCTTGCATTTTTTCTATTATAAGACAAGTAGACCAATTCAACAAAATGGAGCATAACATTAATACTACATAGATTGGTTCTCCCCAGGCATAAAACAGGATACTCATAATAAACAGCAAAATATTTTGCATCACTCTTGAAAAGGAAAAAATATAATAGAAAAGAAAGATAATTGGCAAAAAATACACAAGAAAAACTTCACTTGTAAATAACATATGAAAATCACCTTTCTTTTATTTTTTGTAATAAATATAAACAGCTGGTGCAAAGAACAAAATCATTACAAGAACAAGCAAATAATCTCTATATCCACTTAAACCTGTTGAAACGGTGGTCGCTCCCAGCAGTGTTTCAAGTTGCTCACTCATCATACTGCCATGAATACGCAATGCGGATTTCATACCATAAATTTCTTCTTCATATGTAAGTGCATTACGTTTCACTAAATTCCCATCCTCATCTATATAGGGTTCTAATGTGGAAATCGACACCCCATAATAAGCGTATTCCGATGCGTGATACTCAGACCACCGATACCATTCTCTCTCTATAGCGCCCCCATTATGGGCTACGATTTCATCTATTTTATCTATAATTGCATCATCTGATAAAACATCTCTTCGCAGTTCTTCATATCGGCTAATTAGCTTTTTCACAAATACTTCATCTTGACATAACCTATCAAACCAAGGTTTTGTTTGAAATGTTATGTCTTCTAAATTAACAGCCTCCAACACGTAATTATCCGTTGCTCCATCAAAATCCCAAATAGGACCCATGGTTAACTTTCCACCTAAATCTTTATAAAAATAAGTAGAATGATTTCCAGCATCATAATTCATAAAAAATTCATTCAATAAAAAATAATCTATAAAAGAATCTACATCAATATAATCTGGGTAGGTGGAAAATACATTGATATCATCTGAATATAAAATTTCCTCTATTGTCCATAAATCTTTCTGAATATAATCAATCATCTCTTCTGAGATACTTGTTTGGGTTGGGTATTCTACTCCTATGGATTCTGCTGCAAAACCATATTCCTTCCCATATGTAGTAAGCATGGTATCATTTTCATTAAAACGATCCCTACGTAATAAATAGCTATTGTATACACTTGATTGTGCATATTCTGTTATATCAATGCGATTTACGTCTTGTGCAATACTCTCTAACATCAAATAAAGACCTTGATATTCATAAGTATCACCCTGTTTAATAAACACTTCGCAATATACACTATCCGGTGTATAGGACAATACTTGAGATGCAATGGAAAATGCCAGATAATTTCTCATCATACTTTTATCAATCATGGCCGCACTTAAAATCCACTCATGATGTTCTCCCATTCCCAATACATTAACATCATTATTTTCTCCAGATTCTGTTTGAAACTTCATTAAATACTGTGCTTTTTCAAAATATACAGATGTATTTCCTCTCCGTTTAATTATCATATTACTTACTACAGCTGATGCATCTTGTAGCGTATTGACTGCATGATCAGAATCAATAATCGTAACATTACCCTGTACATATTCTCCTGTCCCCAACGCATCTTCAGCACTCATTTGTTCTAACAATTCATATTCTGGCATTTCAATAGGCACATCATCTGTGTCAATTACCACAATGGGTAAATGTGTGCTAAATTCCTCGTTGGCAGTAAAGTCCGAATTCAGCCCCACCAAAGGATCACTTTCTTTGGGTGCCTCCTCTAATGGTTCCTCATAGGCACTGATAACTTCTGGCGTATGTATCTTCTTATATAAAATTGTTGCAAATATGGAACTGGCCATAATGGTGATGATAGCACAGATGATTATTATTTTTGAATGGCGCATACTTCCCCTTTAAGAACTAACGGTTTACTTCATCATTTTGACATACAATGTTGGCTGCTGTAACTCCCTTCATATCCAAGAAATACTTTGACACACTAGCTTTTTGATCAACTGCTAATAAATGTCGTTCTGCAACTTCATAGATATATTCCGTAGTGGAATTCGTATTATTATTCACACGTAAAACTGCTTTTTTATGAAACAAATTATCCATTCCCTTTTTAATCGATTCACTACTCTCTTTGGAACCACGAATTACAATTAAATATCTTTCATTTTTGCGCACAAACCCAAATACTAACATTAGTAAGAATATAACGCTAGTCCCAACACCTGCAATCATATATTCAGAAACACCACAACATACACCTACTGCTATGCACCAAAATATATAAGTTGTATCCCGTGGGTCTTTAATGGCTGTTCTGAAACGAACAATGGATAATGCACCAACCATACCTAATGAAAGGGCTATATTATTCCCAATTACATTCATTACAAGAGTTGTTACAAGCAACAACATAACAAGCGAAACATTAAACCGAGCACTATAACTTGCTCCAGAATGTGAAATGCGATAGGATAAGAAAATGGTCAAACCCATTATTGTGGCCACAATAAAATTAAGAAAAATATCTTGTAGCGTAAGTGCTCCTGTGTTCATTGATAAATAATTAATCAGTTCTGTTGTGTTCATGTTTTCTCTCCCTTTAATCACTTAATAATAACATTCTCGAATTACAATATTTGCTTTCTGATACTTGCACCCTATCATGCAATCCTAATAAATCTTTGATATAACTTAATAAAAAGTTATTATACTTTACTTCCAATACTGTGGACATCAATTGTCCCACTGGACTAAGGGCTAACTGTGTATCAAAAAGATTGAAATTGGCTTCTGTTGCTGTTAATTCCCTGTCTAGCGTAAGTCGCACATCATTGGTCTCCACACAAAATGCTAATCTCTTATACTCAACAACACATTTTGGAATATACATTTGTTCTGTCATATATGCATACATGAATTGTGCAAAAGATGATTCCATTTGTGGCAAACATATATAATTCCCTTGGATTAATTCCATTGCCTGCTCTTTTGTAACTTCTAGCGAGCGTTTTCGTTGTAAGTCGCCTACTTTTTCTTTTAATTCTAATTTGGCAACCTCATCGTCTGGATCGTAAATCCGTAGGCGTACCTTACACCTCTGCTCCAACCCATTAACTTTTTCATGGAAATCCTTGTTGTTCGGCGTATCAAAATAAAGAGAACGCACACAATATCCTGCGTCCTCTCTTGCATGTAAGTCTACTGGTAAAATATTTCTAAGTAAACTTTCCAATAAAGCAACTTCATATTGGGGAATAGCATATTTTTTTTCATATCTTAGTACCTCTTGCAAACTAATCTCCATTTCTTAGAGTTACTATGAGAAATAACCCATCTTCTAATTCTATTTCTGTACAAGAATAATATATAATAGCTCCTTATTATACTGAATATTCACGAAAAAAGCAATATACTAGAACCCTTTTGTTTCGCCTTTTGTTTCACATGCTCTACTGTACCATTTCATATCTACATTTACTTTCTTATATCTGCCCAGTGCTGAAAATCTTTGTAATCTAGCTTATGCATGTTTGCAAAAATTACAACTGCACTTGCATCTATCTCATTGTAAGATATTGTTGCAGTAAACAAATAACGCCACTAACTTTATAAGTCAATGGCGCGCATTTTATTCACATCTATAAGCTTAATCTTTATATATTAATCCATAGGCATAGGACTTGTCTGTTAAAATCGTAATGGTTGTTGGATCATTATCTAAATCTTCAAATACATAAGGTAAACCATTTTCACTTACACAAATCATACGGAATGTTCGATCTGTTTCTTGCAATGATTCTGGTATCATAGTTTTTATTTCTACTTGCTCCCCTAACTCATAAACACATTCATTATTAACTAAGAAATTATAGGTTCTAGCAAGTGTATACTCCTCACCAGCCACGCTGTCCATTACCGCGATACAAAGTGGTCCTTGTACATCGGGAACAACACTTAGCTGAGAGCCTTCTAGTGAAGTAGACGCTAAAACTGTTCGTTCAGTTCCCATAAGTGCAAATCTACGAATATCCTCAGGAGTTGTTGGTACCCACTGTGGAATAATTGGTACCACTACTTCAGAAGATTGTGTTGTATCTTCAGTGGTAGTAGGTGTTACAGGAAGCGGAGTAGCAGCAGGAATCGAAGTAGCAGCAAACGTGAAGTCTTCCTCAAAACCACCCTCTTTATATGCCGCCATAGCCGTTGTATAAGCTGTTCCCGTAAGTGCAACACCATTTTCATCAACAAGGGTGATGGTAATATTAAGATCCTTGACTGCTTCCAAAGCACCTTCTGGTGGACTTGCTGGCAATGACAATGCGCTTAGGGCAGTGCAATTAAAAAATGCACCTATACCAATCTCTGTTGCATTTGGCAAACTTACACTCTTTAGGGCAGTGCAATTGTAAAATGCATACTCACCAACCGTAAACGTGCTATTACTGTTAATAGTAACTGATACTATTGAGGATGAAAAGATACTATCCGCAAGAGAGCCATTTGGCATATTATTAACTGTTACCCCCGCATCTACTGTGAAATTTTTCAATCCCGTAAAGCTACCCAGTGCATTCCAATCAGCCTCGGTAATCGTACCACCTGTAATGGTGAGATCTGTAATTGAGGTTAGCTCACCAGCACCACTAGCGACATATTCGCTAATTGTCTTAGAAGTAGTACCATCTAGTGTTAGCGAGGTTTCTACCGCCTTTGCTTCCATTCCTTGTACTAATACGGAAAGGCTAAGCAGACCACATAGTGCAAGGCAGAATGCGAGTTTGCCCCCCTTTTTCTTAGTGGAAAGTTTTATTTTTCCCATTATAATATCCCCTTTAAGTTGTTTGTGCTCGATACGAATTAAATATCAGAGCCTTTTGCATCTCTATGTTCTATATATAATATTACCCTATTCTATTCCTAAGGTCAATGTAGTTCAGCAACATCGGTTATTGTGTCTTGCAAGAATTATACAAACAACTGGAATTGGATAAATTGGAAAATTTATAATTCATGGAAATAAAGTGATGTTTTGGTGTGTTACTTAGTAAAATAATTCGTATGTTACACCATTCATTTTACCTACGGCACAGGTTGTAATATCAGTTGCCATATAGTTTGCATAATGGGCTGCACTATTTTTGAAAGCAAGGTGTACATAAGTAGCATCATAATAACCAGAATGATAGTTTTCTCTTGTGCAACCTCTCATACTTTCATGAACATCATTTTCAGCCACTCGTTGTAATGCCAGTGCATATAAATCTTCATCCCATATAAGTTCGTATAATCCAGCTGCGACTCTGTCTGCATTGATTAGATTAAAGATTTCTATTGCAGCGTCCCTATCTTCTTGTGTTAATACTACGCCTGGTTTAAATTCTGTTCCGATTAATGAGCCTGAACTATCTGCTTGTCATTTTGCTTGGATTGTTCTGCCACCACCTTCTTAATAATTACCTATCATTTCTAGTATAATATGTAGCTTTTCCCTTTCCATGACGAGTTATAAAACCTTCCTCTGCAAGTTTTTTTAGAGAATTTTCAACGGATGCTTTCCCTATAGAAGGAACGAGTTCCATTATTTCGCACTTGGTAAACTTACCAATTTTATCGCCAACTGCTTTTCTAACCTGCTCTATTGCTGGGAGTTTTTCCTCTACATAATCCACTCTCATTTCAAAATCTCTGTAAGCTGCAAGGATAATACCAAGTATATATTTTGTAAAAGGTACAGGATTATTTATATTTTCGTGCCAATTTATACCGCATTCCTCAAGCACATCATAATATTTAATTTTCGTTTTTTCTATCTTGCTCTCTAAACTTATATATCTAACAACCACATAACCACAGCGGTATAACAATAATGTTGTAAGAAGTCTTGACATGCGACCATTGCCATCATTAAATGGGTGAATACACAAGAAGTCATTAATGAAAATAGGAATTAAAACTAACGGATCAATGACACAAGAATCAATTACACTATTAAAGCTCTCACAAATAGCATCAATTGCTCCTTCTGTTTCATAAGGTGGAAGCGGCATAAATCGAACCTTTTGCGTTCCATCTGCTCTCGTCTCAGCAATAACATTTTGTGTATTTTCAAATCTTCCTCCAATGAATTTTTCGGAGTATTTATATAAATCTCTATGAAGTTGTAAGATGGATGAAGAACGAATAGGAATATATTCATAACTTTCGTGAATTGTATTAAGTACATCACGATACCCCATTATTTCTTCTTCATCTCTATTTCTGGGAGTCGTTTTTTCTAACATCAACTGTTTTACTCGTGTGCTTGTTGTAACAATACCTTCAATTTTATTAGAAGCCTCTGTACTATGAATTTTAGCAATTTCAATCAACTTATCCAATGCTTGGGGTTTTTGCTTTAAATAAAGTTCTTGCCTACCTTTGTATTCATGTATTTGTGCAACCAGACCTAGTAGCTCACTGTCCCACGTATAATCTTTTAATGTAGAATAATCAAAAAATCTCATTCACCTACCTCCTTTTCTTTCTCCTAATCCTATCACCATTTTAGGCGAAAGTCAATTTGTTAGGTGAATCAATCGCATAAAAATCCGAAATTTCGTTTTGACTTGAAAATCTCGGATTTGTGGCTTGAAATCAGTATTTAATTGTAAAGTGGGCGAGAAAAAAGCACTAATTGACTTTTAATATCAATTAATAAGACCTAATCCAATCATAATAATAGCATCTTGTGTTTTTAATTCATCCAATATAGATAGCACCACAGTAGCAACACCCATAGCAATAGGAATAGCACGAAGTGTAATATCTAAAATATTCTTAACATTGCTAGGAACTTTTCCACAATTTTCACTTTTACATGTAAGCGTCAACTCAAGCACACCTTTTCACCAACCCTCACGCGAGATATAATGACCTCATAAAACACAAGGAGGTTATTTATGGCTAGAACGAAAGAAGAGAAAGAAGCAATCGTACAATT
>JAWXVE010000010.1:0-42997 GCA_044425575.1 Eubacteriales bacterium
CATTTCTCATAAATTCACTATAGAGGGGAACACTTCTTTTTATTATCTTATCATATTGCTTTTGATCTTGATTATATATTGCCTCTTGCATCGTTCTTAGATTATTTCTTAGTTTTCTCTAAGTAAAAAAATGATACATTACTTATCCCTTCGAGCATATATTACGACTTATCCCGATTAATCTTGCCAATCTTCTCCTAAATTAATATAGCTGTTGTCTATAATGGTAAATTCCCCTGGGTTCTCCACTGTGAATTTACTTGCTCTTCCATTGCCCTCTACCCATAATCCTATTAGTACATCATTTAAAATATATGATTTGTACGTATCTATCTCACTTTTTGTGATATTGTGAAGTGCAATAAATTTTTCAATGGTTTCTTTATCCTCATAACTTGTATAATTGCTATACTTCTCAGGTTCTTGCTCAGACAGAAATTTAGAGCTAATTATAACCGGCTTTATGGTAAGTTCCTTTGTTTTTATGTCATATACGAAACGAATACTAAACGTTTCTGCTCTTGTATCATCATCTGTTTTCGCATAATTAATAGTCCCTGATCCACTTATACAGTTATAGTCATCCGTGAGAACACTGAAAGAAACACTTGTACTATCCATCAAATAATTTTCATCCGTCTCCTTAAAATTGCCATCGTATATCAAGTAAAGATGATTAGTAATAGATCCTCCACCATATGTTTTTCCTACAAATGAATTTTCAGCAAGTGATGGAACATTAGTGAACCTAGTCAATACAAGGTTCGGTTTATCCCATGTGTAATACATCTCATCAAATACATTTCTCACTATAGCATAGTGCATCATAACTCCACCTATAGCTATACATAAAGTGATGCTCCACACTATTACTACTAATTTCTTCATTTCAGTCCTCTTATTCGTTGTGACTCCCCCACATTTAATTATCTTTAGAACATACCAAATAAACCAACCAATTATACTCGCAGCTATGCTAAATACACCGCAAAAAGTATAAGACAACCAAACTAATGAATCCCAAACATTGCTATTCACAACAAACATCACGCTAAAAGCTATTGTCGAGCCAACCGCTAGAATAATTGGGACGAGTCTTAATACTAACTGTTTCACTTTGAAACATAGCAATATTTGTATCGTAAGCATCAGTAAAAATACTACTATTAAAAATGTGACTGTATTCATTTCATTACACCATTACCTTGCTTTAAATTGTTAATAAAGTTATAAGAACTGGGCCATTTTTTATTTAATTCTTCTATTGTTTCCACGCCTGCTCTTTCTATTATGGCATTTTCCACATCAGCAATCTTATTATTTTGCAAAAATTCCTCTGCCCTTTTGTCACCATTAGAAGTTTCATAATAATAGGTATTAAAGACATTCATAATAGACATTTCACCATTATATCGATGAATGATATTATCTGCATCCAAGTCTGCCATATAATCATCATTACCAATGGAAGTATCACTATTTAATATCGAAGCTAAATCTCCATACATACTATCATCGCTTTTGGTTCCCAACACGACATTCCCATAGTCCCATAATCCCAAACCTTCTGTAGCGGAAGGTGCTATACCTGCTACAATGGTATACATCATATGTGCAAAAACATAGCCCTAGTTAGTTCCCCACAATCAATCTCTCCATCAACTTCTTTATACTCAATCCCCATTGCATTAAGATAGTTTGGTGTCCATAGCTGTCCACTATGGCTTGTAGATACTGCGTTTGCATTAATTTCATCTAGTGCAACCATGATTGCTTTTATACCTAATATAACGGTACGTGCCTATTATTGATATAAATCCAATGTTGCTAATACGTCGAATTTCCATTCATCATCAATTTTAATGAACATTAATTGCGTTTCAATTGTATACATGTATTGCGGTGCAAATTCCAAAAGATATTCTTTTTTTGCATTCTCGTCAATTTGGGAGACATCCACTTCATTTTCAGATATGTAGTTTACAAAATGATTGGCAACCCCATTATAATCACATAGTTCCATATCCACTGTTGCAGTTGCTGTTGCTGTTGCAGTTGCTGTTGCAGTTGCTGTTGCTGTTGCAGTTGCTGTTTCCTCTACAAGATCGATGTTAATAATATCAAAATCCATCATTTCATAATAAACTTCATTTAACTCCTCATCTGCGATTATCATAAAAATGGATTCATCCCCATCATAATATGCGTATTCTTGTGCTTTTTCAAAATCCAATTCCTTTTGAGCATTGAAAAAATCTGCTATTACTAATTCGACCATTTTACTCTCATCCTCTCCAATGTAATTATTTGAAATGAAAATTGTTACAATAGCTAAAATCGCTACTACACCGATTAAGATAATTGTTTTAAAAATTTTTTTTGACATAAGTTCTCCTTTTCTTCTCAACCTGCAAACTTTGGGTCGCAGACACAAATAATTTCCGCTTTCCATTCAGGCTCTGTATGAAACGCCAATGTGATGGGACATTCTTAATGAATCACTTCAAAAGACAGCAACTCATAAATCTCTTGTGCTGATTCTTGTGAAATAAGATTGACCATACACACCCCCGCACTGGTTTCACCCAATCTAATATCATAATACCACCTATATGCCTCATCCCCATAGAAGCTTTCATAGGATTCCGTTAAGATATAGTTCGGATACTCTTTTGTTGTTCGTTCTATGGTTCGCTCAAAACCAATTGTTATTGGATCACGTTCATAATTCATTATACTATTGTAATATTCCCTCAAGAATACATATGCATAGACTTCTCCATCCTTACTGATTGTAACTTCTTGTAAATCATCTCGTACGGACAAGATGTACCCATGGTCAATATCTTCTTGCAAGTTGATTTTGATTTGTTCCCCTGTAGAAGATTCGTCAATAATATAGGTAGACAGACCCATGTACGATTGCCCTGCATCTATTGTATGTTCTGCTTTGGATTCCACAAATGTTTCCATTTCCATACAAAAACGGTATAGTTCCCCTGGTGGATCATCAACCCCTTTCACTACATGGGTTGTCCCATCACTAAATTGTATTGCAATCTGCCATGTAGTGATAGGAATTGCAGTATCTTCATTGTAAAACCCACTCCACTCCAAGACATGGTACTGTTGAATCATAGACCAAGATGTCGCTACATCTTCATCTGTCATTTTATAAGTAGGGATAAGGGTTTCCACATGGGTTTTCCCTTCTGTTACTAACTCCTTTGCAGCAAGGTCAATTCCATATATTTCGTTGGCGTGAGTCCCGCTAAAACCAAATACTATTTTCGCAATATCTTCTACCCTGTAATTACTCGTGGCATCTGATACCTCATAACTTACATTTGCAAATTCGCTAAGCGTTCCTAATTCTTCTTGGGTCAAAGTTTCTACTACTACTTTATCATTACATACACATCCCACAACTATGCTAAGAACTAGTAAAGTGAGTCCCGCTTGATACATTCGAATCTTATTCATAGTCATTTTACTCCTTTAAATTTCAGAATAGCAAGGCACAGATTGACCTTATTAATTAGTAGATGACTCTGTAACCACCTCAAAAGACAGTAGTTCATAGATTTCTCGTATGATTTCTTCCGAAATATAGCTACTCATATACACTCCCGAGTTAATTTCATCTAATCGAATCTCATAATACCAGTACTCCTCCGTGGATAATCGATCCCCCTTACCCAGAATATATTGTGGGTATTCTTCCACACTTCTCTCTAGGAATACAGTAGCGCTATTAAGTGGTGCTTCTTCCTCTTGTAAATAAGTTACACTTGTATCATAAGGTCTTAAGAAGCCACTTGCATAAACTTCTTCCCCCAATCGTACTTCAAAATACGGCAAATTATCTCGCACTACTAAGGTATACTCATGTTCCGTATCCTCTTGTAAGGTTATTTTGATTTGGTCACCTGCTGTGCCATTTAAGATATAGGATGACATGCCAGTATACCATTCAAATAGTACAATCTCTTCTTTCATAAGATTGGGTTCTTTTGATTCGACAAACTCTCTTAGTGATTCCACAAATGCAAACCGCCCTTTTGGTAAATTTTCATAATAGGCATTGGTTTGTCCAGTGCTTGTTAGCATCGTTCCATCGCTAAATTGTATCAACAAATCCCATCCCGTCCAACCGTAGCGCCGTAAAACACTCTCGTCTAGTTCAGCGTATTCTGTACCGTATGAGCTATCCCATGTAAGAATATTATAAAGTTCAATAATAGTCAGAATCTCATTAATCTCCTCTTCCGTCATGGCATAATCAGCACCATCGTAGTAAGGTACTGGAAGTCTGGCGGTCGTATACATTTCTTGTGCACCTATATCAATGGCAAAGCTATACACGTACTTACCATATTCACCAGATGTATAGATTATTTTCGTAACATCTTCTATGGTATGTCCCGTTGTAGCCTCTGGAAATCTTTCTAAATTCATGAAAAATCCATACAAAGTACCTAAATATATGCTTTTCTCCTCCTCTACTATTTCTTCTTGCACACATCCACTCATGATCATACTGAGCAACAGGATTAAGCCGATTCCACTTCTGATTCCTATGTTTCTCTTCATCTCCATTCCTCCTCGTATCTATGTGGTAGTCTATTTAAAAGAGTACTTTGATTTTACTTAGTGTTATGGCTTATGCTACTTATCCTTCTATATAACAAATTAGCAGTCCAAAAAACTTGACTGCTTTTCTCTATGTGTTTATTATTCAGTAAAGTATATATTATTTTTGACTGTTGTGCCGACATCACGTCTAATTGGTTGTTTTGAATGTCTATTTGGTCGAATTTCGCACAAAATAAAGCTGGCACTTAGAATTCGTCTGAAAACTCCAAGTGCTAGTTCTTATTCATATGGGATTACAACAGATACAGAAAACACATTACTTGTATAATCTGTCCCTAATTCTCCACCATATTTTTCTAATATACGTTTTACACTTTTTAGACCAAACCCATGATTTGAGCTAAATGCGTTTGTTGTTTTAAATATTCCATTTTTCTCAATAATGTCACCATTATGAGAATTGTCGATCAAAATTATTAAATTACCTACCTTGCAGTTTATTCTTATATCTAATATTTTTTCTTCTGATTTCTCACTTGCTATAATTGCATTATCAAGCAAATTTGCAAGTATAGCGGTTAAATCATGTGCCAAGATATTAATGGTAACTGGAACACTTACATCAAGGTTAATTTCCATATCAGAATCTTTTATACTATTCAATTTAAAATTTATTATGCTATCAATGACAAAATTATTAGATTTTGCAACTTCTTGACGATCCAGATCACCTAAAAGAGAGGATATGTATGTTGAAATTTGTTCAACATTTTCACTATTATATAATTCCGAAAGCATCACTAGATGATTCTTAAAATCATGTCTTAACATTCTGATTGATTCTTCCGATTGATAAATTAATTGCATTTGGTTTTCTAATGCTTCGCTATGTTGTTTCAGTGTATTTTGCCTATATTCAACGATCATAGAATTATATATTTTTTCATCTATCATAATCATTGTAACATTTACCACCATTAAAACTATTCCACTTACAATTATTTGCAGTAAGGTTATATAAGCATTGGTAAGCTGTGCCACAAAAAGATATAACACTCCAAACAAAACCACAGTAAAAGCCACACAATATATCTTGGAAATAGTATACTCTTCTTTTAATGCATCAGTATATTTATTGATTAAATATACTACAATCAACGTAAATACTCTTACGAAAATCAAAATAGATATAGAATCAAACGTACTTTCATTTAATCCTGTGGGTTCATAACCAAACAAAATGCTTGATGTAATTTCTATAACTAGTCCAATAGAACACATAAATGTTACGCTTAAAATCTTTTTTTGAAATGACGATGTGTAACATAAAGAAATGAGAAATAAAAAAACTATATTTACTAACAAGGTAAAAATGGCCATACTAGATATAAATAAGACAACTTCCAATGCAAGAAAAAACAAAACATATAATATATTTCGTACTTTAAAATTGCAATTTTTGTCATCGAAAAATGTTTCAGCTAACTTGTGGATTGTGAATAAATAGATAAAATTGGTAAAAGTATATACTAATTCATAGCTTACCATGTGATCTCTCCTTCTCAGATGCAATTAACATGATTCGTATGTTAGGAAGATTTCTACGACTAATAAAAATTTCAGTTCCGTCAACTAAAATAAGGTTATTTTTTTGCAACCGCGCTATTTTATTAAAATTAACTAGGAATGCTGATTGTGGCGCAATAAAGTTGTCGGAAAGTTTACTCTGAATATTTCGAATTGACTCATAGAAATAATCTTCTCCAGTTCTTGTTACTATTTTTGTTCTTCGTCGCTCTTTTTCAAAATACAAAATATCCTTAATTTTAACTTTGATAACATCATAATTTTTCTTATATTCAAAGGTTGTATTGTCTATATCCAATAGCTTTATTGCCAGATTCATACTTTTTATAATTCCATCAGTAGAGATCGGTTTGGATAAAAAATACAATGGTTGAATATCAAACAATTCTTTTTCGTATCCTTGTTTTGAAGTTATGAATACTATTTTACTACTATGATCATCAAACTCTTCTCTAATGGTTGTTCCCACTTTTATGCCAGTTGTCGTACCCAGTTCAATATCTAGAAAAATCAAATCAAATGCCTTTTCATTCTTAATATACAACAGCAAATCTTCACCTCTGTTGAACACCTCTACCTCTGTTTGAACAGTCAATCCTTTGGCATAGTCTAAAACCATTTGTTCCATTAAAGTGCAAATAGTATTATTATCATCACAAATTGCTATTCTTAACATAAATACCTCCCCATAGGATTTGTATCTTTCTCGAATCATACCATAGCAAAGCGGAATAATCAACAAAACCCCTTCTATTCCTCCACTCGTTCTAAGGTCACTCGCTCAAAGATATCTTGTGCTGATTCCTCTAAATCATCTGGAAGCTCATCTGCTCCATTGTAATAGCCCTCAACCCATTTTATTTTTATCAATTCAATCTTGCCAATCTTCCCCTAAATTAATATAGCTGTTGTCTACAATCGTAAATTCCCCTGGGTTCTCCACTGTGAATTTACTTGCATTGCCATTTCCTTCTGTCCAAAAAGTAAAGATAACCTCTTGCAGATAATATTTTTTGTACTCTTCTATCATTTCTTTTGTTACGCCATATTTTTCAAAATATGGTAAAAGCACCACGGAATCTGTGCTATCTCGTTGAATCCCAGAAGTCACATTTGAAGACGATGAAATTTGAATCGGCTGAAAAGTAATAATTTTTTCTTTTAAATCGTACACAAATGACAATCTAACAATTTCCGCTCTCCATTCAGGCTCTGTAGGGAACCTGATACCTGTACTAAAGCTAATGACTCCATCTTCTGGATAAATAATATAATTTGCGAATGCATACTCTTTGGAAACAGCTTCATCATTTAATACAAACATTATTCCATCCTCTATGGTGTTGAAAATAGATTCTCTACTAAAATAATCAAAATATTCAGCACAATTGGAATATCTTGCATATGTTGTATAGCTGTATGGAATAGGGTCATCTATCAACGCTGCATAGTACATTTCATCAAAAATATTGCTACATTTTGGGGGTAAAATCATAATCAGCACTCCTATTATGATCAATGTTATAAATAATAGCAGTATCCCTTGCTTAAGGCTCTTTGTATTAGACTTGAAATATTTCATTTATCTCATTCCTTTCATGGCGCGTAATCTGTTATTACTAATTTCAACACTTCATGTCACCGCAACTGTTTGTTAATAATATTTTATTGTTTTTCGATTCACATGTCAATAGGCAATACTTTTCATGTTCATAACTTACAATATGCAAAAGTTCTTTTAGGAATAGAATTTCTATGATAAAATGAAATCATATGGAGTATGAAGGAGGACATAACGTGCAATATAGAACTGGCAAACACGGGGAATCTATTTCACTATTGGGATATGGCTGTATGCGGTTTACTAGATCCGGCAATAAAATAGACTTAGAAAAGGCAGAACAAGAAGTTCTTCTTGCTCTAGAGCAAGGAGTCAATTACTTTGATACTGCATACATTTATCCAGGAAACGAAGTAGCACTAGGAACTATTCTTGCTAAGAATCATGTGCGTGGACAAGTTATGATTGCTACCAAGTTACCGCAATATCTCATTAAGTCTATCTCTGGTATTAATAAGCATTTTGAGGAACAACTCTTACGACTTCAAACTAATTATATAGACTTCTATCTGATGCATATGATAACAGATATTGCATCTTGGCATAAATTAGTGGAACTTGGAATTTTAGAATGGATTCAAGAGAAGAAAAAGAAAGGCGAAATCCGAAATCTTGGATTTTCTTTTCACGGCAATACTTCTATGTTTCTAGAAGTTTTAGAAGCATACGATTGGGATTTTTGTCAGATTCAATACAATTATATGGATGAACATTCGCAAGCTGGTCGCAAAGGCTTAGACCGTGCTTTTGAAAAAGGTATACCAGTTATTATTATGGAGCCACTTCGTGGTGGCAAACTAGTAGATTTACTTCCTACAAAAGCAAAACAATTAATTGCACATAATGATCGTGGGTATAGTGCCGCTGAATGGGCTTTTCGTTGGCTTATGGAACAAGAAGCTGTCACTTGTGTCTTGTCTGGTATGAATTCCATTGAAATGGTATACGAAAATGTTGAGATTGCTTCACAAGTGAAAATAGATGAATTCACATCTGCAGACCGTGAACTTATTTCCAACATTAAGAACGCCATTCAAGAAACGGTAAAAGTAAATTGTACTGGATGCGGTTATTGCATGCCTTGTGTAAACGATGTGGATATCCCTGGTGTATTTCGGTGCTATAATGTAGCACATACAGATGGTCGAAAAAGTGCTATTCGAGAATATATTCAAACAACTGCACTACGAAAGAAATCGAGCGGTGCTCACAATTGTATTAATTGTGGAAAATGTACTAAGCACTGTCCACAATCTATACCAATACCTGAGCAATTAAAACTAGCAAGCAAAGAATTAGATACATTTTATGTACGCTTGCTAAGATGGGGTGTACAACGTTTTAAACTTTGGTAAGCGGGCATAAGCCCGCTTTTCTATTGATAACCAGTTATAACGATTTGTATGCTTCTCACTCCCTGATGCGCTATCCTAGGAGTAGAAAGTTATTTTTTTATAATCCACCTACCATATCTCTTTCCACCTTCACCATATTTCCCAAGCTTAATATAGCAACCTGAAATAACTCTTTCTGGTTTTCGGTAAAAAAGCATTACCACTGCACGTTTTAATTTCCCATTCGTCATTAATCCAAGACTATCTAATAATTCTTCATTTGTCATGTCCAAGTCTTCTTTAGACATTCCTCCACTTCTTCCACGCTATCAGCCGAAGTTAAGTCCTCATTCATCACGATTGTTACACTTGCGTTTACTATGTTTTCATCATTTTCTGCAAGAGTATCTACCTCTGCAATAAGCTCCAAACCTTTGTGTTCAAGGCTTAGATTGTTTGTTGTTGTGGTTTCTTGATTTTACGTTATTTTCATTTAATTTTCTTTTCTTTGAAATGCAAACTTTATGTGCGTTGTATTGACACTGCACATATTTATTACTATAATAAATATACTAATAATAAAAGGAGTTGATTATATGGCTACAACAAATATTACTATTCGCATGGACGCAGACCTTAAAAAGCAAGCTGAAGAACTATTTTCTGATTTAGGTATGAACTTAACCACTGCATTTACTGTTTTTGCAAAACAGGCAGTAAGAGAACAAAAATTACCTTTTGCAGTTTCAAGAGCATACAATGCTGAAACAATCCAAGCGATTGAAGATGCTAGAAATGGTATTGGATTAAGTCGTGGTTTTTCCTCTGTTGCAGAGCTTATGGAGGATTTGAATGCTGACGATTAAATACCAAAATTCATTTAAAAAAGATTTTAAACTCATTAAAAAACGTGGATATGATATAAGCAAACTTCAAAATATTATCAACTTATTAGCTAGTAGGCAACCACTACCACAAGCCAATAAAGACCATAACTTAATTGGGAATTATGCAGGTTGTCGGGAGTGCCATATTACACCCGATTGGTTGCTTATCTACGAAATAAATGAAGATGAACTTATACTACATCTACTTCGTACAGGGTCACATAGCGACCTATTTTAAGTACTTTTTCTATTGATAACCAGTTATAACGATTTGTATGCTTCTCACTCCCTGATATTCATTCATAGACGGATAATACGTAATGGATAACTTGGTACCGCGATTGGTTCGTATGCGTCCCTCTTGCTGGAGATACCTGTCTATTCCTTGTACATCACCAAAATACACCACCTCAAACGCAATACCACCTTCTGATTCTACTTTTGCTTTCCATACATTCTGGTTCTTTCCAATAATATGGTGAGATAATACCAATATATCTTTTGTTGCAAAAATAGGCTTGTGATTGCCCATACCAAAAGGTTCTAACCTCTTTAATTCTTCAATAAGTGATTCTGTAATATAGTCAAGTGGCATAGGCACATCTATGATTACTTTCTCTTGTAAATCCTCTTCTGTTAATGTGCAACTTTCATTAATTGCTATGCGAAAATCATCAACTTCCTCAACCCTCATGGAAAGGCCTGCTGCCATTGCATGACCACCGTATTTTGTAAAAAAGTGTTCTTGTTGCACCATTTCTTCAAACATGGAGTAGGCTTCAATGGAACGTCCCGACCCTTTCACACACTCCTCACCCTTGGTGAGAATGAAGGTTGGTTTATAGTATTGTTCTTTTATTCTTCCTGCTATAATACCTGCAAGGCTCTCATGACAATGTTCTAAATAGACGACTAACACTCTATCATTTTGGTTCTTAGAACCTTCTAAAACCACTTTTGCCTCTTCTACCCCTTGCAAGGTCAATTCTTTTCTCCTATCATTTAATTCTTTTAATTCCAATGCTAGGGCTTGTGCCTGTTCCTGATTATTACTTTCTAGCAGTGCAATAGTTTTCATTGCCGTTTCAAGGCGGCCTGTAGCATTAAAGCAAGGTCCTAGCACAAATCCAATATGATATGCAGATAATTGTTCTGGCATAATTCCATTCACTTCCATTAGGCTACGCAAGCCTATATTTGCCGTATGGCGCATGTGCTCTAACCCATGCTTTACAAGAATGCGATTTTCTCCTCGTAGCGGCATTAAATCTCCAATGGTTGCAAAAGCACCAATCTCAAGATATTCTCCTCTTACTTCATTCCAATCCAATTCGAGAAAATGGTACATAGCTTCCATAAGTTTACATGCAACCATAGCACCACATAATTCTGGAAATGGGTAAGTATCTGCTTCTCTCTTTGGATTAATGATCGCAACACAATCTGGAAGAATTTCTCTTCTCCCATCTCCATCCTCCTCATAAGGCACACAATGGTGATCTGTAACGACTACTTGCATACCCAATTCTTTGGCGTATGCAATTTCTTTGGACGCACTAATCCCATTATCACAGGTAATAATTACTTGTATTCCATCTTCATATGCTGCCTGTATCAGATTACGATTCAATCCATAACCATCTGTAACACGATGAGGAATTGCAATGGAACTATCTGCTCCACATGCCATGAGACCTTTTCTTAGTATGTAAGATGCGCAGATTCCATCAATATCATAATCACCAATGATTCGAATCTTACTCTCTTTGTGAATCTCAGTTACAAGGAACTCAACTGCCTTGTCCATGTCTTGTAACCCTAGGGGATCATGCATTTGATCTAATGTTCCATTTAAAAATAATTGAATGTCCTCATCTCGTTCTATATCTCGATTTCTTATAAGACGGGCAATGACAGGGTCTATTCCATACTTCTTCCCCATTGCCTGAAAGTCTGCACGTTTTGCAGATACTACCCAATTTGCCACCTATTTCTCCCTTCCCCATGTTATGAATTGGCACTATTACTACTCTACAAGCATATAATAGTTAATAATGTATGAAGAGGCAATATATGTCTAATCCTAATGAATTACCACTATCCTCACCAATGTCTACTACAGGCTTACTTCAAGTAAATGTTAGTTCTGCACTGGAAATGCTTCCCATTGCAAACGCAACCGTTACGATTTCTCCTTCTAAATTACCTGATCAAATGCTGGCACAAGTAACAACGGATGAATCAGGTCAAACACCTGCTATTACTATGTCTACACCACCTCTATCTTATTCCGAATCACCTAGTGAACCTCGTCCATATGCAGAATATGACATTTTAGTAAATGCTATGGGCTATGATATCATGTTTGTAGAGGGCACACAAGTACTTGCTGATACCCTTTCCATACAAGAAATCTTATTAATGCCATTGGAAGCTAACTCTGATGTGGAAGAATCTGTTTTCATACCAGATCATACTTTGTATGGTGTATACCCTGCCAAACTTCCTGAAAGTGAAATAAAACCAGTAGAAGAAACAGGGGAAATTGTATTAAGCCGTGTAGTGATTCCCGAATATATTGTAGTGCATGATGGACTCCCAAACGATGCCCTTGCGAAAAATTATTATATTCCTTACAAAGATTATATTAAAAATGTAGTATCTAATGAAATCTATGCTACTTGGAGCGAAAATACCATCTATGCCAATGTCCTTGCCATTCAATCTTTTACACTAAATCGAGTCTACACAGAGTGGTATCGTAATAAGGGATATGATTTTACCATTACCTCCTCCACTGCGTTTGATCAGAAATGGGTCTATGGGCGAAATGTATTTGATAATATTGATCGTATTGTAGATTCCATCTTTAATAACTACCTATCAAGGCCAGGTATTACCCAGCCAATCTTTACTTCCTATTGTGACGGACAACGTGTTACATGCAGCGGATTAAGTCAATGGGGCTCTAAATATCTTGGTGATCAAGGTTATTCTGCCATTGAAATTATTCGATATTATTATGGAAACGATATGTATATTAATACTACAGAACAGATTAGCGGAGTCCCTTCCTCTTGGCCTGGCTACACCTTATCCATAGGTTCCTATGGCAACGAAGTGGGAACCATTCAGCGACAGTTAAATCGTATTGCTGAGAATTATCCTGCACTCCCTTCTATTCCTGTAGATAGTATCTACGGTTCTCTCACAGGGGATGCTGTTCGGATATTTCAACGCATCTTTAATCTGCCTCAAACTGGTACTGTAGATTTTGCCACATGGTATGCAATTTCAAATATTTATGTGGGTGTAAGTAAAATTTCAGAACCTAGCTAATGATACGTTGTTTGAACTAAGAAGAAATAGTCAATCCCCTACCGAACTTTACATTGACTATTTCTATCTTATGAACTTATAAAGTATTCTGCTTTTACTTAATCATAACCCATTTGCAATCCTTTTGCATGAAGATAAGCTTTACACTTATTTTCCTTCCATGTTCGATTACATTGCATCCATATTCAATTGTCTCTAAGCCATTAAAATTCTTTGCTTCTTGATAACATACTTCCACTTCATGAATGGTATGAATCTGATGTTCTTCGTCTTCATATTTAATCATAAGTGGTGTGGTATCCCCCTTGCTAGTAAACCAACACTTACACGCCACACGCATTGGCTTTCCAGTTAGCTTTCCCGCATTGGTGGGTTGTAGATGAAGTTCTGTTCCAAAAGCCATCTGAACGCCCTCCCTTTCTGCCTCTTTCTATGCCATTATTCAATCTGTTGCTGTTCATAATCTACACTTCGCTTCTCCCTTGATACACCTCCGCTCATATGATCAATAGGACTTTCTAAAAAAGTGGCACGTTTGATCACATCCATTCCAAATCGATTTCGCAATTGGTCAATGGCAACATCTACCTCTTCCCACTTTTCATAAGTTGTGGTGGTAAATAAATCAAGTTGTCTCTGTTCCTGTCCACTTGTCACTTTGCTTACTTGAATGCCTAGATGACGAATAGGAACTCCACGCCATAGTTCATCAAATGCCTGACAGGCACTATCATATAATTCATTGGTAATGTTCGTGGCATCATATAAGGTCTTCTGGTGAGAAGCATACTGCAAATCATAATCTTTAATTCCAACAGAAATTACTTCTGCTCGCATTCCATCGGCTCGCAATCTTCTTGCAACAGTTTCTACCAGAGATAATAGAACTTTCTTAGCGGTCTCAGCATCTGTTACATCAAATGACATGGTGGTACTATTGCCATACCCCTTATTCTGCACTGCTTCTGCCTGTACAGGTGTGGGGTCGATTCCATTGGCATACTTCCACACCACTTCTCCATGCTTCTTCATATGACATTGCAAGATAGCACAATCAAATTCTGCTAATTCTCCAATAGTACGAATTCCAAGTGTATATAACTTCTTACGTGTAGCACGTCCTACATAGAATAAATCTGATACTGGCAAAGGCCACATCTTACGGGAAATCTCAGACTTCCACAATGTATGCACCCGATTAGGCTTGGTAAAATCACTTGCCATCTTAGCCAGCAATTTATTCTCTGAAACTCCTACGTTCACAGTAAACCCTAATTCATCCTCTATGCGCTCCTTTATCATATGGGCTAATGTGGTAGCATCTTCATAAAGTGACAGTACTTGGGTCACATCCACAAATGCTTCATCAATGGAATACTGCTCCACGCAAGGTGTATATTCCCGCAGAATCTTCATAAATGCCTTGGAACACGTTTCATACAATCCATAATTGGGCGGAACAATTGTAATATGACTACATTTACGCTGTGCTTCTAAAATGGTATCACCTGTCTGGACTTGATACTTCTTCGCCGGAGTTGATTTTGCTAAAATAATCCCGTGCCTCATATCCATATCGCCTCCAATGGCAGATGGAATAGTCCGAAGGTCTAGGGTACCTCCAAGAAATTTCAACCGGTATACCGCTTCCCAACTAAGAAAAGCCGAATTCACGTCAATGTGTAAGATTACTCGTTCCATTTGTTCCTCACCTTATCTGATTTCCTCTTATTATATCAGAACGTATGTTCTATTACAAGTGAATTTTCTCATTTCCATGATTTTCTAAGTTTTGGGGTGGTATTTCTTCTCTTTCACTATCTATACGAATTTGCAAGAGATTATCAAAAACAACAGAAACCCTTTTTGTATAAGATATTGATTCCGTCATTTCTTCAATTTCAAAGCTAGCTCTGTATTTTCGAGCCAGTTCAAGAACAGTCATAAGACCAATGCCACTACCACCATCTTTTTTATGAGTGGTATAACGCTCTCTACCCAACTTTGATATGGTTTCCTTACAAAACTGTCTACCGTTGTCATAGACATCCAAATGATAGCAATTGTCTTCCACACCCAATAATAGTAGTACCTTTCGAACTTCCAATTCGGAATTTGCATTCAATGCGTTTTCGCCAATATCTGCAATTAGGGTACTCAAGTCACGTTTATTAATTATGTTGTCCGTCATATACCTGATATCGCCTATAATTGAAACCTCAAAACTACACTGGACACTCAGAGCTTTTTCAACCAAATAGTTAAGCATCATATCAATTGAAAACACCCCCGTTTTAGCGAGGAAACTTTCTTTCTGTTGGTAAGTAGTTAAAATCTCTGTTCGCTCTGTTACAAGTGTTTCAAGTTCCTCAAGTAAATGCTTGCAATGCTCATTTGCCATTTCAGTTTGAAGCTGACTAACTGTAAGCTTCAGTGCTGCAATTAATTTGTTATCTTTATGTATAATTTTTGAAAGTTGTTCTATTTCCATACTTTGTACTTTGACTTTTTCTTCTAAAATATTTTCGCTTCTATTTTGTGCACGTTGCATATAGTCGTTAGCAATATATTTGCGATACCATAAATATAGAATCATACCTGTAATTACAGTAAAGAAAATTATAACGGCAGGCATTATTTTTGTGGCTTCATCAATATAAGCCATAGATGCAAGTAATAGAATCAACATCCCAAGAAAAACTCCAATATCTCCAGAAAAATGGCTCACAAAATTTGGGATGCCTCTTTGAAATCTCCGAACCTTAAAAAGGAGCACAGTCAATGTTACTTGTAGAATACCAACTAAAAGGCTAAAAGACATAGTTGATATAGGGGAATAATCGGCCTTAAAAACCGGAATAATCGAAAGCAACGAAAGTGCAATTGCTGATAGAACACATAAAATATAACTAATACCAAAGGATAGAATGGATACACGAAAATTTACCGTTGGTTCCGTTTTATAATGTATCATAGCAAAAACTTCCACGAGAAAGATCAGCACAAAAAGAGTCGTTAAGGGAATGCTTGTTCTAACATAACTCACCAGCGGAGTGATAAAAATAGCGAAAGTCAATTGATACCAAACATCATGCTTTTTTGACTGCACATTGAGAATTTTTTGATAGGCATAAAGACAACAAAAAAGAACAAAAAAGTATTTGGTTAGTGTTAATGCCATAGTCACGCCTCCCATCTTTATCTATATTCAAAAAGAAACAATTATCAACAAAAAGCTGAGCACAGTAACAAATTTCTTCTTTTCCTTTGAATTTATAGAATGAATTGATAAATTCAGAAGGGAGGTGGAGATTGTGGCTGACTTTTGGAACTTGCTCATCCCATGGTGGCACATATAAATATCATATAAGACAAGCGAATATGCAGCTGTACAGATAAACTGCATATTAGCCTGTTTTAATATTCAGCTTTAATCTTATTGGCATAATAACAAATAAACTCAGTGATTGTCGGACTTCCTTTGGCAGAATTAATCTTTGCTGTATAGTGGCAAAGCAAATCCTCAACATTACTTGTTTTCCATGCTCTATTAATGGCATTTTGCATAGCCCGCTCTACGCTAGATTCAGATTTTCCATACTTGCTGGCAATAGGAACACAAATATTTTGCATAGGCTCTTTCATCATAATTTGTATAGAATCCACCAAATACTTATAGCCAACTGCTTTGGGGCTCACCCCGACATAATTTAACTCTGCCATAATGTGTCGAATAATTCTTCGATTATATTGTTCTTTCGTCTCAGTGGTGTTATTTTTAGTATCCGACACGCGGTTAGTATTCTTTATGACTGTTCGCATAATACGAAGAAATTCCAACACACCTGCAACAGAGTAGCCCTCTTGATGCTTAGACATGATGTAATCAGCACCTAAGCTACGAGCTGCTTCGTATGTAGCAGTGCTAGAATTATTTGTTGTAATCAAAATATAAGGCTTTCTCATTAGAGGCAACTGCTGTAGTTCATGCAATACATTCAACCCACTTCCACCTCCCTGATGCAATTCCAACTCCAATATAACGGCATCCAGCAGAGTTTCGGATATATATTCTAATGCTTTGTGAGAATTGTTTGTAACACCCACCAAAACCAGATCATCACAGTCGTCAATTTGTGTGATGAAGGATTCACAAACGGAAGGATCATCCTCCACTAATAACAATTCCATTTTGCTTTCCATATCTAATACCACCCTCAAAACAATTATTTAAATAGTATTTTATCACAATTACCAATGCAAAGCAATCTTAACCAACGAAAATATACCTCCGAGAACCAATATCTATCATTCAACTATGGTGATATAATTATTTCAAAATATTTAGAGACAAATGTAGAAACGTAATTATCATTGTAGGGTGGTCAGGAAATTACAAGCAAGTTTAATGGTCAAGTAGTAGAAATGGACTACAACAATATTTTACACTCTTGGAGTCATTATTTTTATGGGGAGATAACAATGTCAAATGATATTCAAAATTCAATTTCTTACTATCAGCACCTTATCGGTTGTAATGAGGAGGATCTCACACAACTTTATAGAGATGTAACCCGTCTTGAAGAGATGGCTTCGTATATTTGAAAGAAATAATGACCGCTGATCCATCTGCGATTCCAGAAGAGTTATATGCTGCATTAATATGTTCCTTTAACGATATGAATTTAGAGCAAAAGGAAAAGTTTATAGAATGTGCATATGTGTTGGGCGGCTTTTACTGCTCCACTTCACCAAACAGTATTGGTAGCGGAAAATACAAATATCAAATTAGCGATGTTTTTTCAGCAACAGTTACTGCTTATGCAGAATTTTTAAGCACTGAAGGGATGACATATGATTCCAACAACGCTTATATGAACCAGTTGATTGGCAATTATTCTTTAATGCAATCCGTACGTTTTCAAGGAAGCGAGCTTTATGTTTACGGCTTCTATTTTGCTGGAATAGAGACTATTCATCCAATTGATGTAACACTGACAGTAGGCTCAAAGGAGAATGATTATTTTGTTAAATATAATGGTTCAGATTCACCATATAATAAATACGGCATGACTGATTATTCACACCATGATATAAGTACCTATGGTATGCGTTATGGAGATGGTATTGATAGCGTATTTGATAAACAAGTTATCGAACTGTCAGAATCATTGAGGGTTGATATAAATCAAGAAAACTTCGAAAATGTCATAAGCGGTGTTTCAGATATTCTACTTGGTTTTGTTGAAGTTGCACCTATTGTGTCTGTGGGAATGTCTACAAGTTCTATAATCATTGGTTGTACCACCACTTCAATTGAAGGCAATATAACAAACAATACCGTTGACCAAATTCAAAATCTGCTTGAAGACGGCAATACATATAAGGCTCTTTCGGTTCATATCAGCTTTGGTATATGCGATGGAGTGTATCAAATATATGCATATGGCACAGACAAAACCCACTTGGAGACATTGATATCAGTTTATACCCTGGATACTGAGAAAGAAGTCGGATTTACAGCTGATAACATAATAGAAGCAATTCACTATGGTAACTTGGAAGATGTCCCAGGACTATCAGAGTTGGTTGATTGGTATATGGACGATGAAGGAGAGCAAAAAATGGCTACACATCTTAATTTGGAGGAACAAAAATGAGAAAGAGATTATATATTCTCCTTTGCACCTTGTGTGTATTGTCATTGTCTGCCTGTGATTCGTCAATTGTAGAACAGACTCAAAGCGAAAGTGAAATGGAGGAATATAGAATGACTTATGTAGAATCACTAGAAAAGATAAACGTTACTCTTGGCGAAAGCTTTATTAATGATGAATATTATTCAGACATCCCGTTGATTACCACTAGAATTCAATTGCCAGATTCAGATCTCTATGTGGGAGTTGATAGACTTGAAACCATTATCTATGTTTATGAACTGGATAACGGTGAAACTTTAGGGCTGACAACTCAAGAAATCATTGATTTGTATTCCACACCAAATGAAGAAAACCAAGTTATATTTGAAGAACTGATTGATTGGTATCAAAATGATCTTGGAAGTTCAAAAGTGTTCAGGTATACCGGCTTTTTCGTGGCTTGCTATCGTCAATATGATAATTCATCTGACATGCCATTTGTCGAGAAAGAGTCGCGTCTGTATACTGCAACAGAACAATATGCTGTTGTGAAATGGGGAATTAAAAATATTGATGTCTCTTATATTAAGGAGACAATGAATAATCCAGACTCTAGCACTATAGACCAGCTATACATTCAATATTTATATTTTTTGGGCCTTATCGATGCTTATGGACAACCAGTCAATAACAACTAAGAGGATAACATGATGCATATTTCAATAATTATATTGTCTCTTCCCATTCTTGGGAAATTCCTTTTTCAAATGAGAAAGAAAAAAATATTATATATTCTCCTTTGCACCTTGTTTGTATTGTCATTGTCTGCCTGTGATTCGCCAATTGTAGAACAGACTCAAAGCGAAAGTGAAATGGAGGAATATAGAATGACTTATGAAGAAACACTAGAAATGATGCACGTTATTATTAGCGAAAGCCTTATGAATGATGAAAAGACTTTAAACACCCCAAAAATTGCCAATAGAGTACAATTGCCAGATTCAGATCTCTATGTGGGAGTTGATAAACTTGAAACCGTCATCTATGTTTATGAAGTGGATAACGGTGAAACTTTAGGGCTGACACCTCAAGAAATCATTGATTTGTATTCCACACCAAATGAAGAAAACCAAGTCATATTTGATGAACTGATTGATTGGTATCGAGATTACGGTGGGAGTTTGCAAGTGCTCAGGTATCGAGGTTTTTTCTCGGCTTGCTATGGTCAATATGATAGTTCATCTGACATGCCATTTATTGATAAAGAGGCTGGTATGTATACTGCAACTGAAAGACATGCTGTTGTAAAATGGGGACTTGAAAATATTGATGTCTCCTATATTGAGGAGACACTCAATAATACAGACCCTAGCACTATAGACCAGTTTTACATTCAATATTTATATCATTTGGGCCTTATCGATGCTTATGGACAACCAGTCAATAACAACTAAGAGGATAACATGATGCATATTTCAATAATTATATTGTTTCTATTCTCTATTCTCTATTCTCTATTCTCTATTCCCGTTCTTGCGAAATTCCTTTTTCAAAGTTTGAATCGCATGGTGGTATTGGGAATCCTCCACTGGTACATCTGAAAGAATGCCCCTCGTTCCCAATAATGTATTATTTGTAATATTCTTCACCTTACACAACTCTTGAATCATTTTCTTCTTATTTGCATCTCTATGATAGATTTTAAGGCAAATGTCATTGGGGTCTTGATCTGATTTTACCCGTTCCATGCGCACTTCCTTGGCAAATTCTTCTTTTTTCAATCTACGATACAACGTAGCAATTCTCTCTGGTGTTCCAATAGCCATCATATAAATGGGTTGTGCATCTGCATGCATCTGCCCTTGCATATAATTACAATAAGGTAATACACGGTGCTTCTTATAAATAGCTTCTTCAATATCTTGGTAAAACTTCGTATAATAGACAATAATCGTCTCTTGACACAAAGTCGTAATATAGCAGCAATGCTCTTCTTGTTCCATAATGTCTCTAATAGGACGAACTACATCCATAGAAATAGGTTCAATCTTAAGGAAATTCTTGTCCTTGCCATCAAAAAGTAACGCACCATCATAACATACGATTGGCAGTTCAATGTCCAGTGGTTTGATTTTATCCATTGCTGATGATAGTGTGCGACTTGTGGCTATGGTAAATTGCATTCCATCTTCGATCATTCGATTCACTTCAATGGATGCATACTTTGGAATTACGCCAGTTTCATCTAATAAAATTTCGTCTAATCCACTAACAAATAGCGTATCTTTATCGGTCTTTGTAGGAATATGAATGGCATCAATCACCAAGGCAACCACAACACCAATTAAGGTATCTACAATTCTACTAATCACGAATAGATAGGGATCCTCATCTCCGAGATGAGTAATTACAATACTAAGATAGACCACACAGGCAAAGTAAGATACATCTGCAAGCCTCACCCATATGGCACTTTTAATAACACATATAATCATAAGAGCAATTACAATATAATCCACATAATAACAGTAAGGTTCTGGCATTGGTACATATACTTTTAATAGGCAAAATAGCAATCCCCAGAAACCTCCTAGGAACGTAGCGAGTACACGATTTTTACCAACTTTATATCCACTCTTTCGATTCTGTTGAATGGATTGGAGTGCAGCAATGGTGGCATAGAACGGGATGCCATTAACCCCCCTAAGTAAATAAATCATTTGACATACAAAGACTGCAAGAGCAGACTTTAGAATACGTTGTCCAATCATTCCTTGTTTATATTTTTTCTTTGACTTGTTCATGATTCTGTCCATTCCTTTTATCATACCTCTAGTCACGTTACGATAACACAAAGGTGCTAACACAATATGCTAGCACCCTCTCTTCCTTACTTACGAATGGAGTTCCTTCATTCGCTTCATTGCTTCTATTACTTGTTCTTTCTTACCAAAAGCAGTTAATCGGAAGAATCCTTCTCCATTCTCTCCGAATCCAGACCCTGGTGTGCCTACCACATTGGCATGTTCTAATAAGTAGTCAAAATAGTCCCAAGATTTCATTCCATTTGGGCACTTAAACCAAATATATGGCGAATTCTTTCCTCCACAATACCAGATTCCAAGTTCATCGAAGGTATCTGCCATTATTTTGGCATTTTCTTGGTAATAGGCAATGGATGTGCGGATTTGCTTCTGCCCTTCTTCTGTAAAGACTGCCTCAGCACCTCTTTGTACAATATATGAGACTCCATTAAACTTAGTCGTCTGTCTTCTTAGCCATAACTTATTTAAACTAGTGCCTTCTCGCTCTAATTCTTGTGGAATAATGGTATATCCACAACGAGTACCTGTAAATCCTGCTGTTTTCGAAAGGGAGCAGAATTCAATTGCACAAGTTCTTGCACCTTCTATTTCTAAAATACTAGTTGGCAACTCTTCTTGAATAAAGATTTCATATGCAGCATCAAATAAAATTACTGCATCTTTGTCATTGGCATAATCTACCCAAGCCTTTAATTGCTCCTTATTGTATACAGAACCAGTTGGATTATTAGGAGAGCATAAGTAAATAATATCACAATCCATTGTTGGGTCAGGCATTGGTAAGAATGCATTTTCTTCATTCCCATTCATATAGAGAATCTTACGCCCATTCATCACATTGGTATCAGCGTAAACTGGGTATACTGGATTAGGAATTAATACTACATTGTCTTCGCTCATAATATCTAAGATATTGCCCACATCGCTCTTAGCTCCATCTGAGATAAAGATTTCCGAATCACTCACTGTAATCTGCTTCTGCCCATAATAATCTGCAACAGCAGTACGGAGAAACCCATATCCTTGTTCCTCTCCATATCCGTGAAAAGTCTCTGCAACTCCCATTTCTCCACTTGCATCTTCCATGGCCTTTACTACTACATTCGCTAATGGTAATGTTACGTCACCAATGCCCATACGAATTACAGGTTTGTCAGGATTTGCTTCTGTGAATTCTTTGATTTTTCTCGCAATGGTTGAGAATAAATAACTATTCTCTAGTTGTAAATAATTTTGATTAATCTTCATATCGAATCTCCATTCTATCTCTTATGCTTCCATATCGATGTAAGCATTTCGTTCTGGGCCTACTGATAAATATTTCACTTTACAATCAACAGCTTCTTCAATATAGTGCACATAATCAAGGGCAGCTTGTGGCAAATCTTCAATCTTACGGCACCATGATACGTCAGTCTTAAATCCTTCTACATATTCGTAAACAGGCTTTGCACGTTCTAAACGTTCGCCCACTGGAAACTCTTCCACACGCTCTCCATCTACTTCGTATGCCACACATACTGGAATCTTATCTAAGTAAGACAATACATCTAATTTCGTTAAAGCAAGGCAATCTGCTCCTTGTACTTGAACACCATAACGTGATGCTGGAATATCAAATCCTCCCACACGTCTTGGTCTACCTGTAGCAGCTCCGTATTCTCCACCTGCTTCTCGTAATGCTTCTGCCTCTTCTCCAAACATTTCTGCTGTAAAAGGACCTTCTCCTACACAACTTGAGTAAGCTTTCATAATACCTAGTGTTTGATCTAACTTTACACCTGGAACACCTGCCCCAATTGGTGCATATGCTGCTAGAGTCTGTGAAGATGATGTGTAAGGGTAGATTCCATAATCAATGTCACGTAACGCCCCCAATTGTGCCTCAAACATAATCTTCTTGTTCTCTTTTATCGCTTTCGTTAAGTATACTGTAGTATCACAAATATAAGGAAGTAATGGCATAGCATATTTCGTAAGCCAATCCATCATAACTTCAATCTCAATTGCATCTGCATAGTATCCATTTTGAATAAATAGATTCTTCCATTCTAGAATATCCACTAAACGTTCCCGTAAGATTTCTGGGTATTCTAGGTCTCCCATGCGAATGCCTTTTTTCATATATTTATCCGAATAAACTGGTGCAATTCCACGTCTTGTAGAGCCGAATTGCTTATCTGCTAATCGTTCTTCCTCTAATACATCTAATTGCTTATGATATGGAAAACAAATAATAGCACGGTCACTAATCTTAAGATTTTCTGGAGAAATCACAATCCCTTTTTCCTTAAGGGATTCTAATTCTTTACACAGATGTTCTACATCAATTACCATTCCATTTCCCATAACATTTACGGTATTCTCACTTAGAATACCAGAAGGCAATAGATTCAAAATAAACTTTCCACGTTCATTAATAACGGTATGACCCGCATTATTACCACCTTGGTAACGGCATACCACATCATATTCTTTTCCTAATAGGTCAACAATTCTACCTTTTCCTTCGTCTCCCCAATTAATTCCCACAATTGCACTAAGCATAATCATACCCACCCTTTCATGAATGCCTTAGTTTCCACTTCATAATATATAGGTCTAAGCCCGATTTGTCAAGGCATTTTGCAAGGTGCTTGCTTTGACATTGACTCAACCTACAGCTTTGCTGTAAGCAAATTAATATTCTTAATCAATACGGAAGTCGTTCCATCATCATTGGTAAGAAATTCAACACATTTATCGTCTTTATACTGCTCCATTGGAATCTTAATCTCAATTCCTGTATCCGTAACCAATTGTTGCTTTTCGAACTTTTTCGTAGTAGTCTCATAGATAGGCGCAATTTCTGCCTTTACCATATCATATTTCTCCATTTGGTCTTGAAAAGCAACTTGCAACGATTCCTCTTCTTCGAATATTTTACTAGCCAGTTCTTCTACTACAAAGCTTCCATTTTCGAGCAATTCTTCATGAATCACATTCTTGGCTTTCATATGCTCTTCGTATTGCTTATGCTCTTCGTAATGTTCCTTTTGTACTGTTTCCACTGCACGAGCCACAATGGATAACTTGGTCTTATTAGATAATTTTGCAGAGCACTTTAAGAATAAATAGGAGAAATAATTAGTTTTTTCTCCATTGACTGAGTATTTCTTTTCTAGTAATTTTATGGAATAATCCTCTAGGCGAATGACTGCCGCCTCGCTTAATTTTTGTGTTTCATTTGGTAAAATACTTTTATGTACAATAAGTTCATTGCTCGTTCCATCCTCACTGGATTTCGTCCGATGGGTATACGACTCCTTATAATTAAGCTTCAAAATTCCAAGATACATTTCCTCTCGTGCCTTAAATTCTACCACGCAAAGGTCTGCTGATGGAATTTCAACATTGGAATTCATAATCTCATACAGATACATGGCAATATCCTTGCTAATCCCTACAAAATCCTCTTTTTTATAAGTGCTTAGAAGTTGATAGATTTCCGAGTGCTCCTTATAAAATTCGCATTCCTTGGCATCATCTGTAGAAATCGTCTTATAAATATGCCCTCGTACAAATTCCGCGAATTCTGACCCAAAATCAATCATTGTATCCGATAAAACAGGCATACCAACCGTAGCATCCATAATATGAACAATGACTTGTCTAATGCGAATATCTTCTTTTTGTATCATCCCCTTAACACTCCTCTAATTTTGATTCCTTTGAATAAAATAGCAATGGTTGTACCAACCATTGCCACTTATATTAATGACCTAACATTTTTAATAATTCTGCTTTACTCTTTGCACCTACTGCCGATTCTACTACTTGTCCATCTTTAAACAAGATTAGCGTTGGAATACTCATTACTTGGAACTTAGCGGCTAGCTCACCCTCTTCATCTACATTTACCTTGCAGATTTTCGCATCTGTTGCTTCATTGGATACTTCTTCTAGCACTGGTCCAATCATCTTACAAGGGCCACACCAAGGTGCCCAAAAATCTACTAGCACAGGAACGGTAGAGTTCATCACTTCTTCCGTAAAGTTCGCTTTTGTAATTTTAATTGTTGCCATATGAACCTCCTTCTTTCTATGAATGAGAATTAATATTTGCTATACTTTCTCATCCATTATATAACAATTATTTACAAATTTCTATTATTATTTGAAATTTACTTACGCTTCTATCACCGCTACAATATAATCCCATACTCTTGCAATAGAAGAAATGCTTGCTGTCTCTTCTGTAGTATGAATATTATATAGATTAGGACCAAAGGAAACACAGTCAAGATCTGGTATCTTCTTGGAAAGAATCCCACATTCCAGTCCTGCATGAACCCCTTGCAATTCCATTTCTTCTCCATACATTTTCTCATAGATTCGAGTCATACGATTACGTAACTGAGATTCTTCTAAGTATTCCCATGCAGGATAAATACTTTTGATCTCACTACTGCCCCCTAATTGCTCTAACAATAATGTCATACGGTCCAACAACCCATACTTTGCGCTTTCTACGCTACTACGCACGGCATATTGCAATCTTAAAATGCCCCCTTTGTATTCCAAAATACCTAGGTTTAGAGAAGTTTCTACCATGTTCTCTGCCACACTACTCATAGTCTGTACCCCATCTGGTTGGCCAAGAACCGCAGTATACACTTGCTTCATAGAATCTTCTACCACTGCTTGACTAGTTGCAATCCCTAACTCGATCACGTCTAAGGTAATTCCTTCTTCCTTCACTCTATATTCTTGGTTGTATTCTTCTACCAATATGGTTACTTCTTCTTGTAGTAGGGGAATAAGGTCTTGGTTCACTACAAGAATCGCTTCCGCTTCTCTTGGAATGGCATTATCTTTTGAACCACCAGAGGCTTCTACTAATCCATAAGAACACTTCTTGTATAGTCGTAGCAAAGCACGGAACAAGAGGTGATTGGCATTGGCACGTCCTTTATGAATTTCTACACCAGAGTGACCACCCTTACAGCCAGTCACCACTAACTTGATCTGCATACCTGTCATTTCCTTAGTTGGCACTTCTAATCTTCCATATAAGTGAGCTCCACCTGCACAACTAGTCAACAAAATCCCTTCTTCTTCGGAGTCTATATTAAGCAATTGCTTTCCTTGTAACATGGATAAATCAATGGCTGTTGCACCATCCATACCGATTTCCTCATCTACCGTAAAAACACATTCTAATCTTGGGTGCTGCAAAGTATTGCTGGCAAGAGCTGCTAAGGCATACGCTACTCCAACTCCATTGTCTCCCCCTAAAGAAGTGTCTTTTGCATAGATTAAATCTCCTTCTACTTGTAAGTCTAACCCATCCGTCTCTAGATTAATCTCTGCATTTAGTTTTTTCACCGCTACCATATCCATATGAGCTTGCAAGATGAGTGGTTCTTTTTCCTCATATCCCGTACTTGCTTCTTTGCAAATAATCACATTCTTCATGGAATCTTGCACATAGAATAATTCCTGTTTCTTTGCAAATGCAACAAGGTAATTGCTGATTTGTTCCACATTTCCAGACCCATGTGGCATTCCACATATTTCTTCGAAGTACCCAAATACACTCTTTGGTTCTAAATGACTTAACTTTCCCATGTATATAACCATCTCTTTCTAATAGTTCTTTCCCTTTTTGATTAGTATAACAGAATTTCTTTCTATTACGCAACGAAAAAGTCGATAGTCTATTTTGTTAGACTATCAACTTTTTTCTTTTCCTTATTATGCAATTTTGCTTTTTGCTAATTCTACTAATGACGCAAATCCTTCTGCATCATTTACAGCCATTTCAGCAAGCATTTTTCTATTTACATCAATTTCTGCTAACTTTAGTCCATACATGAATTTGCTATAAGATAAGCCATTGATTCTTGCAGCCGCATTAATACGTGCAATCCATAATTGTCTAAATTGACGTTTTCTTTCTTTTCTACCTGCGAAAGAAGATGTAAGAGCTCTCATAACTGATTGCTTAGCTACTCTGTATTGCTTAGATCTAGCTCCTCTGTAACCTTTTGCAAGTTTTAATACTCTATTATGTTTTTTTCTAGCGTTTACTCCGCCTTTAATTCTTGCCATTCTACTTATCCTCCTTACGACTTATAAATATGGTAAAATTTTCTTCATATTCTTAACATTGGATGCATCTGTCATAGTTGCTTTTCTAAGATTTCTCTTAGTTTTAGCCGATTTCTTTGTTAAAATATGTCTCTTGTAAGCTTTATTTCTCTTAAGCTTTCCTGTTCCAGTTACTTTAAAACGTTTTGCTGCTGATCTGTTTGTCTTAATTTTTGGCATATTCTTAATCCTCCTATAATCCATTTCCTTTATCTTAACTGTATTACTTTTTCTCAGTTAAAAACATAATCATACTTCTGCCTTCTACTTTTGGCATTTTCTCCACTACTGCAATTTCTGCAAGCTCTTTAGCAAAATCATCAAGGATATGTTTACTACTACCCATGTGTGCCATTTCTCGTCCACGGAAACGAAGTGTTACTTTTACTTTATCACCTTTTCCAATGAACTTCTTTGCCGCACTGATTTTTGTGTTTAGATCATTCTTATCAATGTTTGGTGAAAGACGAATTTCCTTAATTTCAATGGTTTTTTGTTTCTTTCTTGCTTCTTTTTCTTTTCTTGTCTGTTCGTATTTGAACTTACCGTAATCTACAATCTTACACACTGGTGGTTTTGCTGTTGGTGCAATCTTTACAAGGTCAAGCCCTGCTTCCTCAGCTAACTTCATTGCTTCAATAGTTGGTACTACTCCTAATTGCTCTCCATCTTCGCCAATTAGACGAATCTCCCTGTCTCTTATCTGTTCGTTAATCATTAAATCGCTAATAGCTTTACCCTCCGTCAATTAAATCTTAGCGTAAAAAAAGTGGATAGTTAGACTATCCACTTATCATTGTAATCACAGATGTTACTCATCTACGTTTCAAATAATTAACACATGATAACAATCTTAGATGTCTCATGGTGAGAGTGGATACTCTACTTGACTGGTGTTCTCTTGCAAAGAAGTAATTCTTATGCATTCACACACTCAAACATAATATCACACATCCAGTACCGTGTCAACTATTTTTCTATTTTTATTTTAGTGGTGCGCTATCTTGTGCTCTGCTATCTTTGTGCAAAAGAGGCACAGGCTGTTTGTTTCGCACTAGATGCACCATGACCAGTTACTTCAATCGTTGGTGCTTTACAACTACACGCTTCATTGTGAACACAATCTCGTGCATCACAAGTAATCTGAATGGAATGTTTTGGTACCTTGATTGCATTAGTAGTCTGGTCCGATTGTTCCGCAAAACTACTACAACAAGTATCCTCTTCACAACAAGCTTGGCTTCCACATACGGTAATATTGCTCTTACAACAACAATCCTCTTCATTATGGGCACAAGTATTTGCCATACATCTTAAATCTGTCATAGTAACTCCTCCTTCTTCTTCTAGAATTCTATTAAAGGTTTCTTCTTAATAGATAGAGTTAGTATGAGCAGTTTGACATATTTCATACTTCTTTTTACTTTATTGTGCTTCTTCTACTTCTTTGCGAATTTCTCTGGTGCGAATTTCTTTGGAGATACTATGGATGAAATCACCTAGCAACATGCTGCCTTCATCACCTGCATAACGACTACGCACTGATACAAGACCTTCCGTTTCTTCCTTTTCTCCCACCACCAGCATATAAGGTACTCTTGCTAATCTTGTTTCACGAATCTTCTTACCAATTTTCTCAGAACGATTATCAAGAGTTGTAAGAATACCATTTACCTTTAACGCTTCTTCTACTTTCCTTGCATAATCAATATATTTTTCAGAAATAGGAAGGACACGTACTTGTTCTGGGCATAACCAAGTAGGGAACTTTCCTCGATACTTTTCAATTAACCAAGCTAATGTTCTTTCATAACAACCCATAGAAGTTCTATGAATAATATACGGTCTTACTTTATCACCATTTTCATCTACGTAATACATATCGAATTGTTCTGCCAACACTGCATCCCACTGAATGGTAATCATGGTATCTTCTTTACCATATACATTGCGAGCTTGTATATCTACTTTCGGACCATAGAATGCCGCTTCCCCTTCTTCCTCTGTAAATGGAACTTCTAATTCGATTAAAATATTACGAATGGCATCTTGTGTTTCATTCCAAATTTTTTCATCGCCAAAGTATTTGTCTTTTTTATTTGGATCCCATTTTGATAGACAATAGGTTACATCCTCGGATACACCTAGTGTATCCAAACAATATTTCGCCAAATCAAGACATCCTTTGAATTCTTCTACCATTTGATCAGGTCGTACAATTAAGTGACCTTCTGAAATGGTAAATTGGCGAACACGTGTTAACCCATGCATTTCTCCCGAATCTTCATTACGGAACAAGGTCGAAGTTTCTCCATAACGAATTGGCAAGTCTCGATAAGATTTCTGACTAGCCTTAAATACATAATATTGGAAAGGACAAGTCATTGGTCGAAGAGCAAACACTTCTTTATCTGCTTCTTCATCGCCTAATACAAACATGCCATCCTTATAATGATCCCAATGTCCTGATATTTTATACAAATCACTTTTTGCCATCATCGGTGTCTTGGTTCTTACATAACCACGTCGTTCTTCTTCGTCCTCAATCCAACGTTGCATGGTTTGAATCATCTTAGCACCCTTTGGCATCAGAAGTGGCAATCCCTGTCCAATTACATTTACCGTAGTAAATAATTCCATCTCGCGCCCTAGCTTATTATGGTCACGACTCTTAATCTCCTCTAAATACACAAGATATTCTGCAAGCTCCTCTTTCTTAAAGAATGCCGTTCCATAGATTCTAGAAAGCATTGCTTTATTAGAATCTCCACGCCAATAAGCACCTGATGCAGAGATTAATTTAAATGCCTTAATATTCTTGGTGCTCACCATATGTGGTCCTGCACATAAATCCACAAAATCACCTTGTTGATAGAAAGAAATAGCTGCATCCTCTGGAAGGTCCTGAATTAATTCAACCTTATAAGGTTCTCCTTTTTCTTCCATGAGCTCAATTGCTTCTTCTCTTGGAAGTTCAAAGCGTTGAATCTTATGGGCTTCTTTCATAATCTTCTTCATCTCGGCTTCTAACTTGTCTAAATCTTCTCTAGAAAACGGTGCGTGTTCAAAATCATAGTAATACCCATTTTCAATAGATGGACCAATGGCAAGCTTTGCCTCTGGAAATACGCGTTTTACTGCCTGTGCCAGAATATGAGAAGTGGTATGACGCAATACATCTAAAGATGCCACATCGTTATTCGTAAGGATATTTAATTGACAATCTTCCGCTACTACTGTACGCAAATCACAGATCTTGCCATTTACTTCTCCTGCCATGGTAGCACGACCTAATCCTTCACTAATATCTGTTGCAATTTCCATAATTGACATAGCTTGTTGGTACTCTTTAATCGAACCATCTTTTAATGTAATCTTCATGACAAACTTCCTCTCATCTATCTCTACTTAACTTCCTACTCTACTTACTTCTATCTCCACTTAACTTCTTACTCTTCTTACTCTACTTACTTCTTACTCTACTTACTTCTTACTCTACTTACTTCTTACTCTACTTACTTCTTGCCCAATATCTTATTCCGGTATTCATTGGCAGAAATGCCCATTTTTCTCTTAAAGACTCTCGAGAAATGTGCCATGTCTAAGAATCCCACTTCATCTGCAATGTCACCAATGCGTAAAGACGGATTTTTTAATAATTCCTTTGCATGGTCAATACGTACTCCATTTAAAATCTCTGGGAAATTCTGACCTGTATGGCGATTTAATAGCTTGCTTAAATGCCATTGGCTTACGTATGTTTCCTCTGCAACGTCTGCAAGCTTTAACTTTTCCTTATAATGCGCTTCAATATATTGAATGGCATTCTTTACAATGAAGCTAGAGGTGGTAGGATCAGCGCCTTCTTCCGTCCCATTCCCTTCTTCGTTCTTCTTGTCTTTTGCATGTTCTTGTGTAGAAATACCTGATTCTTTTAAATATCCTACCATAGTTTGCACTGCTTCTTGTAACTCATCCATTTTCGATGGCTTTAATAGAAACCGTGTAACACCTAAACGAATGGCTTCTTGGGCATAATCAAAATCTCGATATCCCGTTAAAATAGTAATCTGTACGTGGGGAAATTGACTTTTGATTGCTGCTATCATCTTAAGTCCATCCATGCCTGGCATAGATATATCAGATATAATTAATTGTGGTTCCTTTTCTTTAATTAATTCAAGAGCTTCTATTCCGCTATGGGCAGTTGCTACCACTTGGCAACCATACGTTTCCCATTTAATACTCTTACGCAACCCTTCCACAATAATGGGTTCATCATCTACAATTAGTACTCTATACATTATCAACCTTCTATCTTCTGTGCAATTTCTGACTTATACTAGCACATTATAACACAAATAAAACTGCAAGAAAAGATGATAGTGGCATTAGCCTTTAATGGCACCTGCAATCATTCCTTTCATAGCAGAATCCTGAAACATTTCAAGATAGTTGCCATACCATGGATCTAAATATTGTGTAGCACTCGTTCCCAATCTTTCAATTTCCTGAAAGCTGTTCATAATATTTTGTACAAATGGGTAATACAAAAAAACCGCCAAAAAACTAAACGCAGGTAACAAAAAAACAAGTATGGGCTTTTTATTTTTGTAAATATTTGAACTCATGACTACACCTTCTTTTCAATAAATTAAGCCAGAGACAGCACTTCATCTCTGGCTCTACTCTATTGTAATTATTCGTCTTTCATTAAATCCAGTACATCTTGTACCCCCGTGGTAATCTCTTTTTCTCCCGTAACCATATAAGGTATGTCGGCGAATATTTGTGCTCTCGCTTCGGTAGGCATGGAATCTTGCACTGCACCAGAAACCCCAGTTGCACCATCCGTCATAGCAATAGCATCTAATGCCAAGGAAGATAATTCCACATCAGTACTACTAACTGGATTAGCAAGGGCTGTTAATGTATAAGATGCAAATACAGAAACCACTTCATCTGAAGTCATATAAGATACAAAGTCAACAGCTGCTGCTTGTTTATCAGGGTCTTCCCATGCCTTTCTTGTAATGTACCATCCGGAAGATAATCCTCCAATCATGTCCGTAGCCGCACGTTCTCCTTGACCAGGAACGTATGTTACCGTAAAATCTTCTATATTTTCTGCATAATCTTCAATATGTCCTGTCTTCCACGAACCATCAATTAAAAATGCTGCCTTTCCATCAATAAACATTTGTACCGTCTCATCGTCGGTAGCCGATAAAGTATTGGCTGGGAAATAACCTTGTTCATACAATCCCTTAATGTCTGCCACTCCATCAATCCAAGCCAAACCATTCACATCATCAATAGCAGTTGGAACAGTTGCATGAGTTTCTGCCGATAAATGATTGTATATGGCAAATTCAAACCAATAGTGAGGAACATTCCCCAGTGCTGCTGCAATTGGAATATATCCCGCATCTGCAATAGTTTCACAGTCTAAGAGAAATTGTTCCCATGTATAATCTGCTCCAGGCACTTCAACGCCCGCCGCCTGAAGTACTGTTTCATTCACAAATAGTCCTTCCCAGTATCCATTCACCGGAATTGCATATTGAACACCATCTACTGGTGATGCTGCCACAAATTCCATATTCATATTAGTTGCATAATCTGGATATACAGACTGAATTTCTTCTATACTAACGACTTTCCCTGCTGATATAAAGGAATCCGCGTCACTTCCATTAAAATAAAATAATACATCTGGTTCTGCACCTACTTCAAAATCATTATTCACACGTGTCTTAAACAGCTCATCTGCTGTTCCTGAGGAGTCAGATACTTGATTGCCTGTTGTAGCTTCCCAAGCTTCGTACGCATCAATATAATTCTGCGCATTACTATCATTGCCTGCAAATGTTGATGTTACATTTAACGTAACTGCATCTTCTCTCTCTGATACTTCTATGGTGTCCTCTTGGCTGGTTCCTGCTTCTGTGGAGCTTCCTGTGTCTCCACATGCCACTGACCATAGTCCCATGGAAACCATAAGCAATATCGCTAATGTTTTCTTCATATCTTTTCCTCCCGAGTGCTCCTCCTACTCCTATTTATCATATAACAGTTTCGGTTTAATCGTAATTGTTAGTATTGCCTTTTCTTGTCTGATGTTGTACAGCTATGTGTCAATTTTCACAACAATGGTACTTACTGTATGATTTTCTTCATCACTTTGAATAGTAAGATTATAAGTTTCCCCATAAATAATCTTCAAGCGACTGTTAACATTCCGAATTCCTATGCTTGTCTGTGGTTGTTTTTGGTCATTTCCATCATCTGACAACAAAATCTGAATCTTTTGCTTATCTTCTTCTGTCAACGTTCCGTTATCCCTAATCTGAATATACATCCTATTTTCTATGGCATATATTTTCAGTTCAATGGTAGCTAGTCTTTGAATATTCATCCCATGCTCTACTGCATTTTCAATAATTGGCTGAATAATCAATTTTGGTACTTTATATTGGTACAAACTCTGGTCAATATCTTTGGTTACTTTTAACTTCTTACCAAATCGCTGTGCAATAATAAACAAGTACGCTTCCACATAATTTAATTCTTCCACTAGAGGAATTAATCGTTCTCCCGTACGATTTGTTGTAGCCTCTAACATAACAGATAAGGATTCTATCATCTCACTTACTTTGTAATTATCTGACATCCTAGCTTCCCAATTAATAATCTCTAAGGTATTATTAAGAAAATGTGGATTAATTTGTGATTGCAGTGCACTGATTTTCGCATCTTTTAATGCTAATTCTTCTAAATAACGTTCCTCAAATTGTTTCTGTAGCTTTCTAGACATTTTATTAAATGCGATAGCTAAATACTTGAATTCTTGACGATAAATATCTTCTTCAATCTGATATCCATATTCTTCTTCTTCGATTTTACCCACCGCTTTTACTAAGGTGTGAACTGGCTTCGTAACAAAATGAAGGAAGAAATAGAAAATCATTGTAATCAGGGGCAGCATTAGCATAAACCATACGAATAAAATAATGTCAATAGCACCCTTTGCACTAATAAAAATATCAGGGTCTAGTGTTATTAAATAATCAATCCTTTGACCTTCTACGTAATCCGTTCGCATATAATATAGTTCATTATCACTCTTCACATATTCGCTCTTGGAGCCATCTGTATCCAACAATGCTTCCATTCGTTCATCATCTTGGCTTCCCATAACATGTTCTTTGTTCACGTAAATAATACAATCTTGATAATTCCAAATCTCTGTTACACTTCCAAAAATAGCCTCTTCATTAATATCCATTACAATGGCCGCATACTCTTGAAACCCATCTTGTGCATCCACCATATTTCGTATCATATAAAGGCACCCATTCTCCACTACGAATTTAGTAGTCGTTCCAAGAGTATCTAATTCCTCTTGAATCCCTTCATATGCATATGTTTCAAATTGTATAATACTGTTCATGTAATTAGCGTTGTTTGAATTATAGTAAGTATAATGGAGTACGCTTGGATTATCGTAATAATAAATAATGGTACTAATAAAGTTCTCATTATAACGATATTGTTGGTGCAAGAAATCAGTTGTTAATGTATAGCGTTCTAAATTGTTACCTGTTACTTGATAGTCTCTGTATGCTTCCTTTATATTTAATAAATATGAAGCATTTCTAGACGAGGCAATACTATCTTGAATATTCATATGACTAATATCAATTGCCTTATCCACAGATATTTCAACAGTTTGTTCAATCTGCTGATTAATATTAGACGATGTGACAAACAATGTAATGACTGTAGTGCATAAAAGGGGAATCAACCAACATAAGAAAAGTGCTAACAACATCTTCCACCTAAGGGGCATTTCTGCCATAACAATATGTTTCACTTTACTCTTCACCTTACTCTTTACATCATTTGACTGCACTTTTTCACCTCCTTATCCCTCTATAATACAAGAAAGGATTGCCATAAGCAATCCTTTCCTAAGTCTTTTCTATTAAATATCAAAAAATGTTTCAAATAAGTCACAGATATTTTTGGCATCTGCTTCCTCTGGCATTTCACAAGCAATTCTTAAAAGTGGCTCTGTTCCTGAAAATCTTGCAACTACCCAACCATCATTTTCAAAATATACTTTGCAGCCATCTAAGTAGGATACCTTGTCAATTGTGCATGGCAATTCAGGTAATAACTTGTCTTCGAGCAATTCTTTAACAATGCGGTCTTTCTTTGCCTGAGTGAACTTGTAATCACGTTCTTCAGTAAAGATTGTGCCATTTTCAGCTTCAATTTCTGCAACAATCTCTGACAACTTCTTTCCTGTTATTGCAATCATTTCTACAAGAAGTGATGCTGCATAAATCCCATCTTTCCCTTTAATGTGACCACGCACGGTGAGTCCACCTGAAGATTCACCACCAATTACTGCATCTGCCGCATTCATCTTAGCCGAAATGTGCTTGAAACCAACTGGTACTTCATAGCACTCTTGCCCAAATGATCTTGCAATTTTATCTAACATATGAGTCGTACAAAGGTTGCGAACTACTGGACCTTCCCATCCTTTATATTTTACAAGGTAGTAATAGAGAAGTACTAAAATATCATTGGCGTGTAGGTATCTTCCTGTATCATCAATTACACCAAGTCGGTCGCCATCTCCATCTGTTGCAATTCCAATATCACAACCATGGTCAATTACGTGTGTCTGTAACTTTCTCAAAGTACTCACACTTGGAGCTGGCATTCTGCCTCCGAATAATGTATCGTGACTATCATTAATGGTTTCCACTTGGCATCTAGCTGTAAGGAGAATTGTCTTAAGAGAAGTTTCGCTTACTCCATACATAGGGTCAAATGCAACTTTTAGCTCTGCGTCGCGTATTGCTTTCATGTCAATGGCATCAATAATATTATCAATGTAACTATTTTCCGGATAAATTTCTTCGATTAAACCTTGTTCAAGGGCAACATCATATGGCATCTCTTCCGCTGGAATATCTGTTACATTGGCAATATATTCTTCAATATCGATGGTTTGTTGCTCATCTGCATCTCTTCCACCTTTTGTAAATACCTTTACCCCATTGTATAGAGCTGGGTTATGACTTGCTGTAATCATCATGCCATAATCCATATCATGTACCATAACATAGTACATAACAAGTGGGGTTGGTGCTGATTTATTAATCAAGTAAGACTTAATGCCACATGCAGCAAATACTTGTGCTGTCCATTGCATGGCTTCTTTTGATAAAAATCGTTTGTCGTATCCAATTACAATCCCACTCTTTTCCACACCTTCTGCTTTGATTTTGTCTACCATAGCACGTGCTAGAATCTGTACATTTTCTTTTGTAAATTCATCTCCAATAATTGCTCTCCAACCACCTGTACCAAACTTAACCATTTTCTTCTCCTTATTATCCCATAATGACTTTCACTTCATGCTCGCTATCTTTCTCTTGTACGGTAATGGCATCTACTTTCACGCCATCTAAATATAACTCACTAACACCCTTCATTACGCCATTTGGATTCTCCACTACAATGTGGAAGGTGGCACCTCTCCACACACGTTCTACCTTGAAGGTAGTCCAATCAGAAGGAATACAAGGGTCAATCTCTAAATGTTCCATCTGTGGTCTGATTCCAAGCATATAGCGTGTTGCCGAGAAATATGCCCAGCCTCCTGTACCAGTCATAAATGGATGTCTAGCTCTTCCGTGTGCTGTATGATCTTTACCCATAATAAATTGACAATAAGAATATGGTTCTGCCTCTCTCACTTCAATCATATCATTTTGGTAGTATGGGCATAACGCATTGTAGAATTCCATAGCACGGTCACCACGTCCTAGTTCACACTCTGCTGCCCAAGCCCATGGGTTTGGATGAGAAAAGACTGCTCCATTTTCCTTTACTCCTGGGTATACTCTTGTAACGAAGCCGATATCATCATCTGGCACTGTATAAGATGGTGCATTCAACATAATTCCATAAGGCGTTGATAAGTATTTCTTCACACTATCCATAGCCTGGATTCCCTTTTCATAGGAAGCGGCTTTCGATAATACAGCCCATGAATTTGATTCAAGATGTACTTTTCCTTCCACGTCTTTGGAAGTTCCAATCTTCTTACCATTCTTAGTAATTCCTCGAATAAACCATTCTTCATCCCAAAGTTCACTATCACAAACTGCTTTTACACGATCTCTCATTGCTGAATATTTCTCAACATCTTCTGTTCTATTTAAGTAGGTAGCCACTTCTAAGAAGTTGTTAAGTGCCCAGTAATGTAAGAAGGATACAAGTGCACTTTCTCCACCACCTAGATTCAAGCAGTCATTCCAGTCAGCTCTAAGTCCTTGGCACACACCCGTTGCACCAACGTACTCATTGGAGAAGTCTAATATCTTAGTCATATGTTCATATACACTGCCTTCTCCTGCATCTGCATAGGTAATCACTTGGTCAAGGAACTCAAATTCTCCTGTTTCCTTAACATATTCTACAATAGATGGCACAAGCCACAATGCATCGTCGGAACACGCATCATCTAGACCATGTACAATGTCGTCCTTATTGGCGCTTGGCACAACTGTTGGCGATTTAAATGGCTTAGCATTCTCATCCTCTGGTTCAAACCATTCTGGTTGGAACAAGTGAAGTCCATATCCGGTGGATACAAGTCCTTTTAACAATTGTTCAATTCTAAGCTTACACTTTTCTGGATTAGAGTGTGGAATAGTCATAGAGTCTTGTGCTGTATCACGATAACCAAGTCCTACTCTTCCGCCAACTTCAATAAACGATGCAAATCTTGAGAACATCACGTTAATCTCAGCTTGGTATAAAGTCCAAGTGTTAATAAGGGTATTCATTCCTTCATTCGGTGTCTGAATCTGTAATTTTGATAATTTCTTATTCCAATATGCTTTTAAATCAGCATATACTTGATCAATGGTAGCCATGTCCGCATATTTTGTACGAATCTCACTTCCCTTTGCTCGATTGCCTTCTCCTAAGAAGAATACAATTCTTGCTTCTTCTCCTGGTTGAATGGTAATGTACTTTTGCAAAGAGCCACAGTGATTATTACCTTTTTCAAAAGAACCGCTACACATACCTTGCTCTACTGCAATTGGATTATCTTCTGTGCGATATGGTCCAATGAATTTGTCTCTTAAGCAGTCAAAGCTATCTGCCATCATGTTAGAAGTGAAATATTGTGCACCAAATTCTTCATAGAATAAATCGTATTCAATAATTCCATCTGCATAGTCAGAACCCGCACAGTAATTACTCATTTGGAAGTTCATGTTATCAATATTAATGTGGCGATAAGAAAATTCACAATAAGAAAATACATTTAATTTTCTTGGCTTGGTATCGTTATTTTGAATCTTAACATCCCAAATCTCCACATCATCACCAAGTGGTACACTTAATGTTTGTGTTGCTTTTAAATTATCATATTCACATTCATAAGTTGTGTAAGATAATCCATGACGGCACGCATATTTTGCTTCCTCAAAAGATTTCCCTACTGGTTGCCATGATACACTAAAATAATCTTTGCTCTCTTCATCCCGTATGTATACATAGTGCCCTGGGCGATCCATTGGAATGCTATTGGCATGGAACCTTGTCATTCTGTGATACTCAGGGGTCTTATGAAACATATACCCACCTGCTGTATGATTTACTACCACACAAGTATCTTCTACTCCTAAGTAGTTAGTCCAAGATGTCGGCAAGTCCACGCGGTCAATTACATATTCTCTTTTTTCATTATCAAAATATCCATATTTCATTAGAAACCCTCCAAATTCGTTATTGTTTTCATTATATCTGTTCTCATGTCATCTAGGTATTGCTAACAGTGTGATAATTTGTATAATATTGCACAATCAAGCAAATAAAAAACAGGATTGCATTGTTCAATCAATACAATCCTACTTTGATTAGTGCTTACCACAGCACTTTTTATACTTCTTGCCACTTCCACAGGTACATGGATCATTGGGATATACTTTCTCGTCCTTTACAATGGTAGTGGAAGCTTTCTGCTCTTTATAAAATCTCTTACGAGTCTCATCATCATAAATCGCCTTCCATGCCTCTAAGTCATAAAGCCAATCTGCACCTGCTGCCACCATATTCTTATAGAGGCGTTCCTTGTCATAACCTAGTTGTACGATTGTTTCGTCTTCTATGGCTTCTAGGTCATTTGCCTCCACTAAGCTGTCATTAATTCCATCAAGGAATCCTAACATGCTAAGTTCCTCTACATCAAATCGTGTTGCTAGTTCTGCTACTGTTCCAGACACTACTTCAGAAGGGTCTTTGAGAATTTCTTCATAAATCCCTTTCTCTATAAGAAAGTACTCATTCCAAAATTGTTGCATCTGTCCCTTGTCTGTCGTTTCTGAATAGGCAATCTTCTGCCATTTTTTCATTATTCCCATGTGATTCTATCCTTCACTTTCTATTATGGTTGTCCAATTAATACATCATTCTCAAGAATATGCTCAATCAACCAATTGGTAATCAATTCTAATACACCTGTAATCATCTCATCAACATCGTCATCTTCCAATTGGAAATTCATATCTTCGATCTGATCACGAAAACTGTCGTGCTGCACCTTCTGCATGAAAAATCTCTTATAATCAATGCTCTTCATATAAGCTTCTTCATGTTCTAGATGAGTCAGCGTGTAGTCACGTAGCTCCTCTAAAATCACTTTTAATTCATCGTATTTATCTACGATAAATTCTTCTTGTTGCAATTCGTGGATTTGTTGTGCAATTGCAAAAATTCTTGTGTGTTCCTTATCAATGCTCGGGATACCTGTTAGGTATTCATCTTTCATTTCGTACATATCTTAGCCTCCTCATGATGTGTGTATTTTTACACATTTTACCATAATCATTTGAAAAAAACTAGAGATATGTTTTAATTCTTAAGGTATTTTCAACAATCACTTGCAATACAATTCTTAAGCTTTCGTTAATTTTCTTCTCATTCTACGAGGTTTAGCTGCTTCTGGGCCCAACCGAGATACTCGATTCTTCTGATAAGATTCAAAATTCCCTTCATGCCAGTACCAGTTACCTGGCTCTTCTGGCGTTCCTTCCCAAGCTATAATGTGGGTTGCAATACGATCAAGGAAAAAGCGATCATGGCTAATGACAACAGAACAACCTGGGAATGCAAGAAGTGCTTCTTCTAAACTTGATAATGTAGCAATATCCAAATCATTCGTAGGTTCATCTAACAGAATTAAATTCCCACCTTCCTTTAAGGTAAGCGCAAGGTTTAATCGATTTCGTTCGCCGCCTGAAAGAACACCAGCCTTTTTCTGCTGGTCAGAACCTTTAAAGCCAAAACCCGAAAGATATGCTCTACTTGGTATTTGCACATTTCCCACTTGGAGATAATCATTCCCATCTGAAACTACTTCCCATAGGGTTTTATCTGGATCTAATCCTGCTCTATTCTGATCCACATAAGAAATCTGAACTGTCTCACCAATCTCTAGGGAACCACTGCTTAATTCTTCTAACCCAACAATGGTTTTAAACAGCGTAGTTTTACCAACTCCATTTGGCCCAATTACGCCAACAATTCCACCTTGCGGAAGAGAGAAGGAAAGATCTTTAATCAGAAGATTGTCTCCGTATGATTTATTAATATGGTCTGCTTCAATTACTTTTCTGCCAAGACGAGACCCAACTAGGATTTTAATATCAGAAAATTCTACTTCTTTCGAAGCCGCTGCTTGAGCTTCCATTTCTCCAAATCGCTCAAGTCGAGCCTTACTTTTCGTCTGACGCGCTTTTGGTGAACTACGTACCCACTCCAACTCTGCTTCTATTCGCTTAACAAGCTTGGCTTGTTGCTGACCTTGAGCTACAAGTCTTGCTGCCTTCGTCTCAAGGTAAGTAGAGTAATTCCCTTCATATGGATATAACTGACCCCGATCAACTTCGCAGATCCAACCCGCTACATTATCTAGAAAATAGCGATCATGTGTTACTGCAAGAACAGCACCTGGATAAGTTTTCAAGAATTGTTCTAGCCAAAGAACAGACTCTGCATCTAAGTGGTTGGTAGGTTCATCAAGAAGAAGTAAATCTGGTGCTTCTAAGAGAAGCTTACAAAGTGCAACACGGCGTCTCTCACCACCTGATAGAATACGAATAGGTGTATCTGCATCTGGGCACTGAAGGGCGTCCATGGCTTGGTATAATTTCGTATCAATATCCCATCCATCGGCTGCATCAATTGCTGCTTGCAAATCTCCCATTTCTATCATTAGTTTATCATAATCTGCATCTGGCTCCATCATTTCTTCGCCGATTTTATTAAATCGCTCTACCTTTGCCAGCAATCCGCTAAATGCCTGTCTGATATTTTCAATTACGGTGGCTTCTTCCTCTAAAGGTGGCTCTTGTTGTAAAATCCCTACTGTAAATCCATCTGATAACTTTGCTTCTCCTGCAGAAACTTCTTCCATTCCCGCCATGACCTTTAATAGAGTAGATTTCCCCATACCATTGGGTCCAACCACTCCGATTTTGGCTCCATAATAGAAGGAGAGAGATACGTCATTTAGAATAATTTTGTCCCCGTGTGCTTTACGAGCTTTATACATATGGTAGATAAATTCTGGCATAGATTGTTCTCCTTTTGTCTATATATATTTATTCCACTGTACCTATAGCAAGCACAAATGTCAAGATAAAAATAAGTGTTGTGTACTATGTACTATAGGATTATATTCTCAACCTATCAACTCCACATACTTCTTCCGCTCTTCCTCTGGTATCTTCAATGCATTCATTGCTTCTTCCATAGTGAACTCCATTGTTTCCATCAGATTTGCTATTAATAATATACTATTTTTAGTTGCTCCCTCTACTCTTCCCTCTACTCTTCCCTCTTCTAAACATACCTCCACCAATTTACACATTTCGATCTCCTCCTCTTTCTCTTGCATGATGTTCGTTACTAAACCATCTGTTTGGGTAATGCTGCC
>JAWXVE010000011.1:0-42666 GCA_044425575.1 Eubacteriales bacterium
TTACAGAGCGTATCTTATACTACACTGGCGTTAATTACAAAATTGGTGATACTCATGAAGGAACTGCTACCATGGACTGGATGGAGCAAGAACAAGAGAGAGGAATCACAATTACTTCTGCAGCAACTACTTGTCACTGGGCTTTGCACTATGGAAAAGAAAAAGTAAGCGGCGCGGAAGACAATCGTATTAATATTATTGATACACCTGGACACGTTGACTTTACGGTAGAAGTAGAGCGTTCTTTACGTGTACTTGATGGTGCAGTAGGCGTATTCTGTGCAAAGGGTGGGGTAGAACCTCAATCTGAAAATGTATGGCGTCAAGCTGACACTTATAATGTACCAAGAATGGCATTTATTAATAAGATGGATATCTTAGGTGCGAATTTCTACGGTGCAGTAGAACAAATTAAGACAAGACTTGGTAAAAATGCAATTTGCCTTCAATTACCAATTGGAAAAGAAGATGACTTCCAAGGTGTTGTTGATTTATTTGAGATGAAAGCTTATATCTATAACGATGATAAAGGCGATGATATTTCTATTACAGACATACCAGATGATATGAAAGATGATGCAGAATTGTATCGTGGAGAATTAGTTGAGAAGATCTGTGAGTTAGATGATGATTTAATGATGGCTTACCTAGAAGGGGAAGAACCTTCTATGGAAGAGTTGAAAGCAGCACTTCGAAAAGGCACATGTGAGTGTACAGCAATTCCAGTGTGTTGTGGATCGGCATATAAGAATAAGGGTGTGCAGAAGTTATTAAATGCAGTACTTGAATTTATGCCATCACCTGTTGATATTCCAGCTATTCAAGGAACAGATATGGAAGGCAACCCTGCAGAGAGACATTCATCAGATGAAGAACCTTTTTCAGCATTAGCATTTAAGATTATGGCAGATCCATTTGTTGGTAAACTTGCATTCTTTAGAGTTTACTCAGGAACAATCAATTCTGGTTCTTATGTATTAAATGCAACGAAGGACAAGAAGGAACGTGTTGGTCGTATTCTACAGATGCATGCTAATAAGAGAGAAGAACTTGATAAAGTATATGCTGGAGATATTGCAGCTGCAGTTGGATTCAAGACAACTACAACAGGTGATACCATTTGTGACGAACAACATCCAGTTATTCTTGAGTCAATGGAATTCCCTGAGCCAGTTATTGAATTAGCAATTGAGCCTAAGACAAAAGCGAGCCAAGGTAAATTAGGAGAATCACTTGCAAAACTTGCAGAAGAAGATCCAACATTCCGTGCTCACACAGACCAAGAAACAGGTCAAACCATTATTGCTGGTATGGGTGAACTTCACCTTGAAATCATCGTAGACCGTCTACTTCGTGAATTTAAAGTAGAAGCAAACGTTGGTGCACCACAAGTTGCATACAAAGAAGCCATTACCAAAGAAGTTGAGATCGATAGCAAATATGCAAAACAATCTGGTGGACGTGGCCAATATGGACACTGTAAAGTACGTTTTGCTCCTATGGATGCAAACGGTGAAGAATTATTTAAATTTGAATCTTCTGTAGTTGGTGGAGCAATTCCAAAAGAATACATCCCAGCAGTTGGTGCAGGTATTGAAGAAGCAACAAAAGCAGGTATTCTTGGTGGATTCCCAGTAGTTGGTGTTCACGCTGTGTGTTACGACGGTTCTTACCATGAAGTGGATTCATCTGAAATGGCATTCCATATTGCAGGTTCATTAGCATTTAAAGATGCAATGCAAAAAGCATCTCCAGTATTATTAGAGCCAATTATGAAGGTTGAAGTTACTATGCCAGAAGAGTACATGGGTGATGTAATTGGTGATATCAATTCACGCCGTGGACGTATTGAAGGTATGGATGATATTGGAAATGGCAAAATTGTAAGAGGATTTGTTCCACTTTCAGAAATGTTTGGTTATGCAACAGACCTTCGTTCTAAGACCCAAGGTCGTGGGAACTACTCAATGTTCTTTGAAAAATACGAGCAAGTTCCAAAATCAGTTCAAGAGAAAGTTATTGCAGCAAAAACAAAATAATATTTTCGAATAAAATTAAAATTACGCTTGAAAATCCTTTGGTTATTTACTATAATCAAAGGTAGCAAGCAAAAATAACAATTAAACAAATAGGAAAGAATTGTAGGAGGATTTTAAAATGGCTAAAGCTAAATTTGAGAGATCGAAAACTCATTGTAACATTGGTACAATCGGACATGTCGATCACGGTAAAACAACATTAACAGCAGCAATCACAAAGACACTTTCTGAAAGAGTAGACGGTAATGCGGCAGTAGATTTCGCTAATATCGATAAGGCTCCAGAAGAAAGAGAACGCGGTATTACAATTTCAACAGCTCACGTTGAATACTCAACAGATAACAGACATTATGCTCACGTTGACTGCCCAGGACATGCCGATTACGTTAAGAACATGATCACTGGTGCTGCACAAATGGATGGTGCTATCCTTGTTGTAGCTGCAACTGATGGTGTTATGGCTCAGACAAAAGAACATATCTTATTATCTCGTCAAGTAGGTGTTCCATATATCGTTGTATTTATGAACAAATGTGACATGGTTGATGATGAAGAGATTCTTGAATTAGTTGAAATGGAAATCAGAGAATTATTATCTGAATATGACTTCCCAGGTGATGACACACCAGTTATCCAAGGGTCAGCCCTTAAAGCTCTTGAAGATCCTTCATGCCCATGGGGAGATAAGATTATGGAATTAATGGCTGCAGTTGATAGCTGGATTCCAGATCCTAAGCGTGATACAGAAAAACCTTTCTTAATGCCAGTAGAAGATGTATTCTCAATTACAGGACGTGGAACAGTTGCTACAGGTAGAGTAGAAGCTGGTATCCTTAACGTATCTGATGAAGTTGAAATCATTGGTATCAAAGAAGAAGTGAAAAAAGTTGTTGTTACTGGAATTGAAATGTTCCGTAAACTTCTTGACGATGCTCAAGCTGGAGATAACATTGGTGCATTACTTCGTGGTGTTGATAGAAAAGAAATCGAAAGAGGACAAGTTCTTGCAAAACCAGGTTCAATCAAATGCCACACAAAATTTACAGCTCAAGTATACGTATTAACAAAAGATGAAGGTGGACGTCATACTCCTTTCTTCAACAACTATAGACCACAGTTCTACTTCAGAACAACTGACGTAACTGGTGTTTGTAACTTACCAGAAGGTACAGAAATGTGTATGCCTGGTGACAACATTGAAATGACAATCGAATTAATTCACCCAATTGCTATGGATCAAGGTTTAACATTTGCTATCCGTGAAGGTGGACGTACAGTAGGTTCAGGTCGTGTTGCTACAATCGTAGAATAATCGAACAAAAATGAGCCAAGCACGTTAGTGCTTAGCATGAATAAAGTAGAGCCCCGTATGCTTGCATACTAGGGGCTCTATCTTTGTTTATGCGGTAAATATGAAGTATTTTCGTTTGGTTGCATATCTGTTTCAAAGTATGGGGATAACCATAGGTGTTTGTTTTGGAGGGATTATATTATATAATATTCAATAACCATTCACATAATAATCTTGTAAATTGCACACTACCAGAACTAGACAAGTGAATTAAATCCATAAAATAATCGGGGTTCGTTATATCAAAATCTAACTCTTCTGCTAATACATATGGAATATGATGGTCATCAAGTAAATCAATACATTCTTGTAAAAGATACTGATATGTCGCATCCTCTGTAATGCGAACATATTTTGGTGTCTCTATAAAGTACAATTCTATATTATATTTTTCTGCAGAAGCTATAATAGATTCGTATCCAGCAATTTGTTCGTCTTGCAATTGATTTGTAGGGGAAAAGAGTGAAAGGTCATCTAGTACTTCTATTGTAGAGCCTGTGGTAACTTGTAGGTTTCCACCTTTATAATAAAATTGATTAATGAGAGCAGAGTGGAGTGGATAGAAGAGTAGTTCTTCATTATTCGCGGTGACAAATACTTCATAAAATTCGATGAATCTTGTCCAACCCTCATTACCAATTAGGTTTAATATGCTAATCTTAAAGTCAATATCAGTATCAAGTAAGATTTTTGTATCACTTATCGTGGGATCTTGCTCAGCACTATAGGGGTAGAGATCAATGTATAAGTGTTTAATGGTAACACCTTGCTCTAGTAAGTAAGAAAGCTCAGCAGCAATAAGTGCAGGTTGGTTGCCATTATAGGATAGAATGTAAGTATCTGAACCGAATATATCTTCCAAATCATATATAGATAGTCCTTGGCGAAACATAGAAGAACCAATAAACAGATGATCGATAGATTGGGCATCAATAAGCTGAGACATTCCATAGGTAGATGATGGTAAGGTTCTAGCATATTCATTTTTGATCAACAAGATAGTAAATAGGATTAGTAGAGTTACACTTGTAACTATTAGAAATTTTTTCATAAGTTTAGTATCTCCTTCCTATTAAAATTGTGCATATATAAAGTTGGATTCTCCGAACACACCAAATAGTACAATTAAGATAAAGAATGTACTACACCATATATAATGAAGTTGTGGGAGAGATTTTGTTCCATGTACTTTGCTTTTATGATACTGTGTATATTCATAGAGCAATAGTAGAAATATAAACAGAAACACACATAGGGCATAAGACACACATGTATTATCATTCGTAAAGGGCAAAATTGTATTCTGTAATTCAGTTAGCGAAAAAGATAAATTGGTTATCATATGAGTGAAGTAAGTAATAGCACTTGATAAATTAGGTGCAGAAAAGAAAATCCATGTAAAACTTACAAATATAAAAGTTAGAATAGTGGAACATATACCATGTATTCCAGTTCTCGTCCTATTAGTACTGCACATTACCCAGATTCCATGAAGCAGACCCCATATAAGGAAAGTCCATCCTGTTCCGTGCCAAATGCCGCTAATTAAGAAGGTCAACAATAAGTTGCGCTTGGTCAGTAAAGAATTCTTACGGCTACCTCCCAGTGGAATATATACATAGTCCTTTAACCAAGAGGAGAGAGAAATATGCCATCTATTCCAAAATTCATTGCTATTTTGCGAAAAATAAGGAAATAGAAAATTAGGTGAGCGTTTAATTCCAAAAAGATTCCCCATGCCAATTGCCAAATCAGAATATCCAGAAAAATCACAATAAATCTGAAATGAAAATAGGACCGCAGAAAGGAGCAGTGCAAGTGCAGGATACGAGTTAGGTTGAGTCCATATGGTATCCGTGTAGATAGCTATGCGATTTGCTATTACTATCTTTTTAAAAAGGCCTAATAGAATGAGTTGAAGTCCTTGTACAATAAGTGGTGACTGCCAACGCAAACCATTTTTCAGTTGAGGGAGAAACTCATTTGAGCGTTGGATAGGTCCACTCATAATTTGGGGATAGAAGGAAATATATAGGCAGTAGTAACCAAAATGTCTCTCAGCTTCTTGACCTTTATATACATCTGTTATGTAACTAATTGTCTTAAAGAGATAATAAGAAATACCGAGAGGAATTGTTAGTGTTACTGGAAGTAATTCACCAGCAAAAAAATTAAAGTATTTAAAGAAAACTAAAAGTAATATGGCATATGTAATACCAGTAAATAAAAAGCATCTAGCTCTGGTAGTATGTTGACGATAACGTTCTAGAAAAATCCCACAGAGATAACTGATATATGAGCTACTGAATAATAATAAAGTGGGCAGTATGCCAATGCCTATATAAAATATAAAATTAAATAATACAAGAACAAACCATCTTTTTCTGGATGGTATTGCATAATATAAAGTTGTTATGGCTAGTGTAAATAATAAGAGCAGGAGTATATTAGTGGTCATAAATGTTAAAATCTCCAATATCATCGGTACATATCTAAATAACTATCGTTATCATATTCTTCTTTTACGCGGAATCCATCTTCTAGCGTATCACCGCGTAATTCGATAAATGCTATACGTTTTTTATAAGGTGTAGCTGGAAAAACATCATAAGAATTATAACTACCATAATAAATAGTAATATCACTTAATAGAGTAGTATCATAACTATATTGGTCGCTATAATCTGTCTGAATAAAGGCATTGAGTTCTGGTTCCATTTTGTGACTATCTCCAATATTGGTTAAGTTCCATATGGCAAAGTAGAGCAGGGACAGTATAGACCACGTGGCAGCAATTTTATTATAGTATTTGGCATGTACTGGTGAGAGTATATGTGTAAAGAAAAATCCTGTTAACACTGCAATGGTAAGTATTAAAAAGGCACAACCATACCGTAACAATGGAGCGGAAGTCAACCAAAAGAGCATGACAAACACTGGAACTATACAAGAGTAATAAGAGTTCCAAATAGTCTTTTTCTTCCAACTGATCCACCCACCTACTGTGATTAGAAGAAAATCACTTACCAAGGATGCGGCGATTAAAAGCTTTGTAGACAAATCTTTCTTAAGAAACCATGATGGAAACCATTCTAATATAGAAGCATGATAGGCGGATTTCCATGCTAAGAGCCATTCGTCAAAAGGTAGTGAGCCATCCACGGTCATATAGAAATCACGTCCCCATAGTTGTATTTCTTCATAATCGTACTGTACGATAGAAGCAGGCATTTTCCAATCAAAATCAAAGATATCAATTGCCGTGTATGGATAGATTAAGTAACCGCTAATGATTACATTCCGAACTAAAAAGGGTAGAATACAGATAAAGCCAACACTAATAAAGAGTAAGATCTGATTCCATTTCCGCTGTTTAATTAAAAGAACAGCGGGATATAGAGTTAGTAATAGGAAGAAAACCACTGAAATCTTAAGAGAGACAGCCACTAAAAATCCAATGCAAATTATTGCGAAAGGAGTTGTGTCTGTTTGATCATCTTCTATCAATTCAAACCACCTATTTAAGAGTAAAAAGATAAAAATGGTAGTAACCTCATCGCTGCTTGGAGAAGAAATAGTCCAAAGTACAGTAAATAAATAGCAAATAGAGGCAACTTTAATCATTGTGGAAATTGAGAAGAGTTGTTTTTTAATAGTAGTCCATGAATAAGTGTAGCATAAAAGCAGCATACACATTATAAATCCGTTGATTGGTCGAAAAGACTGCCCCAATAGGGAGGAAAAGCTAAACAAGGCAGTTAGGCAAAAAGCAGAACTGTTATATGCAAAACGGTTATGCAAATTCCCCAGTCCATTAACTACTCCATATTCTTCGATCCATCGAATTGCTTGTGCATGATATAAATAGCTATCAGGATGCAAAATGGATTTAGCGGCAATAAATGCTGATAAAGCAATGCATAGACCAGCAACTATTAGCAGGGATATGGAAGGCTTTTTCCATAAAATACGAAGGAAAAATGGATTTTTATAGAACAGGAAAAGAAAAGCAACACATATTAATAGTAGGAATAGCTGTGCAACATTTCCTACTTTATAAAAGATGCTAAAAGCTTGTGCATATACAATTAGTATGCCAAATCCTATGAAAATTCTCGAAAAAAGATGAGTAATTTCGTAGCCAGTTACTTTTCGAATTAGTAGAGCAGTAGCGCTACCAAGAATAAGGCAAGATAGAAACATCCAGCTCCATATAATTGCTAAAATTGTCATTTTAAATTCCTCCAGATGATTCAGTGCCTAAGTATTGCACAAAATCATTTATTTTCTAATATAATATCTACACATTTCAAAATATGCTCGGTAATAGAAAGAGCATTATAGGCATCCTCTTTGCTCACAACCACAAAGTTATCCCATGGATATCTAGCATCAAAATAAAAATCACCTAACCATTTACATTCCATAGATTGTAGTGGGATTTGAGGATAACGTTCTTTACGAACTTCATCCATTGAATCTTCGAGTTCACTGCTTATTTCACCGCGTACCAGACGAGAGAGGGGAGTGGTGGTGATAATTAGAAGATCTAAATCACTTGTAACACGCATGGTTCCTCGCGCACAACTACCGAACAATATAATACGCTCTAGGTCTGGTATGTTATAAGTAAGTACGTACTCTAAATCAAAGAGCAGTTTATGTTCGAATCTGGCTGGAAGATTTAGGTTTGCTACTTTATATTTAACTAATTCTGTATACATAGGTAAGTCCTCATTTCTAAATCTCATAAACGCTATTATTATCATACCGTAGAATTCCATAATCTTCAAGGAACTTTTTAAAGTAAATATAAGGTAAGAGGAGTAGAATAGCAGTATAGAATGAGAAAGGGCGGTATGTATATGAGTAAGATAATACAAATACAATCGTATAAATTAGTAGCACTAATTGGTGTGGTAGCATTGTGTACACAACTAGTAGGGTGTAGCCAGATATCAGGTATGCTAGATACGGTAGAAGAACAGGTTGTACAAAGTGATGAAAGTGTTTTAACAGATACCACATCTCCTGTGAGCCAAGAAGTAGATGCAGTAGAGTTGGAGATTGCTTTTACCACCGTGGATTATGATGGAGTGAATTACGTAGAGAATTTTGCGGATGCAGATATTATTTCTTATTCAGATGGGGATGAAATCTATATTACAGAAAGTGGAGTATATGAATTCTCAGGCAACTATAATTCTAGTACCATTGTAGTTAATGTGGACAAAGACATAGATGAAGGAATTGTATACCTTCTATTAAATGGGGTAAACATTACAAGTGAGGATGGAACGCCTATTAACATTATAGAAGCAAAAGACGTTGTGATTCTCTTGGTAGATGGAACGGATAATTATATTAACCAAGGGGCAATTGTAACAGAGGACACGGAATTCCCAAGTGCTGCATTATATTCCAAAGCAGATACAGTGATCGGGGGAAGTGGAAGCCTTACAATTGAAACAGCATATAATGATGGTATTAATGGTAGAGATGATATGATCATCGAGAATTGTACCATTACCATTACGTCAGTTGGAGATGGTATTGTAGGGCAGGATTATCTTGCCTGTAATAATGTAACCATAGATATTGTTGCAGGTGGTGATGGTATGAAAGCTACCAATGTAGAAGAGAGTGACAAGGGAAGCTTGATTATTGAAAGTGGGACTTATACTATTGATGCACAAAAGGATGGCATTAGTGCAGCCAATACCTTACAATTAGATGGTGGCGAATTTACAGTAGCTTCGGGCGGTGGTTATGAAGATATCTTAAATTCTATAACGGTAGGAGAAGGTTCTGGTAATACGGTTCAGCCGTCTAGTCAATTAGAATATAGTATGAAGGGATTAAAAGCTTATAATATTATATTAAATGATGGAACTTTTAGTATTTCTTCTTATGAAGATGGAATTCATGCGGATAACGACATGGAAATAAATGGTGGTACGTATTCCATTCTATCTGGAGATGATGCAGTACATGCAGATGGACTATTAACAATTCATGATGGAGAGATTACAGTGGAGGTGTGTTATGAAGGAATTGAAGCATCGACCATCGAGATTAATGGTGGTACGATTATTGTAATTGCCTTAGATGATGCTGTTAATGGTGGCACTAGTGATGGAACAGTGACTATTAATGGAGGAAGTTGCTATTTATACTCACGTGGTGATGGATTAGATGCAAATGGTGACTTTATCATGACAGGTGGCGAGATTATCTTTGAAACAGATGCAATCTATACAGGTGGAGATAGTGAACTTGATGTGAGTGGAAGCACTGATATACAAGGAGGAACGCTTGTGGATGTTGACGGAAATGATGTAAGTACAAGTGGTTCTCAATCCCAAGGCGGAATGTTTAGTAGTCCTATGCAAAATAATAGGACGCAACGTAGATAAGGAGGAAAACGTATCATGGGGAAGAAACGAGAGAGAGCAACGATTACGAAAGAAGATTATAAACGAGAAATAGAGCCACTTATGGCTACTATGAGTCAATTACAGCGTAAGTGCAAAGAGCTTGGGGTTCCCATAATACTACTAGTAGATGGGTTGGAAGTATCTGGAAAAGGCCTTATGATTGGGAAGTTAATGAAGTCTCTAGACCCAAGAGGGTTCTGTGTGTATCCCATTCAAGCAGAAACTAAGGAAGAGGCAGCTCATGGGTTTCTCTGGAGATTTTGGACAAAAACGCCCGAAAAAGGCCGGATTACTATTTTGGAGAATAGCTGGTATCGTAAGGTGACAGTAGATGTAGCGGAAGGTCGTGTTAAGAAGAAGGAAATTAATCGGTATCAAGAAGAAATTATTAAGTTTGAGCAGCAGCTTGTAGCAGATGGCGTATGTATTATTAAATGCTTCTTAACCATTAGTGAAAAAGAGCAAAGCAAAAGAATGAAGGAGCTTTTATCAAAGAAAGCAACCGCTTGGCGTGTGACTAGCGAAGACTTAGATAAGAACAAACATTATAAGGAATATGGGAAGTTAGTCAAGAAAATGTTGACTACTACTAATAAGAAAGCAGAAGAGAAAGGTGGAATTCCTATCTGGAATGTAATCTCTACACAAGATAAGAGACAAGCTGCCATAGGAATCTATCAAGCTACCATTGCAGCTATGGAACAAGCTATTCTAGAACAGAAAAACCGCACCAACCAGAATCAAGTAGACTCTGGTATGGAAATAGTAACAAGTGGCAGAGCAGAATATAGTGCCTTAAAGAAAGTGGATCTTACAAAATCTCTTTCTCAGGAAGCTTATACTAAGCAGTTAAAGGAATTGCAGGATAAGATGCAACTATTGCACGGGGAATTATATCTTAAGAAAATTCCCATGGTGCTTGCATTTGAGGGTTGGGACGCAGCAGGTAAAGGTGGAGCAATCAAAAGATTAACTGAAAAAATGGATCCTCGAGGGTATGTAGTACATCCAGTAGCTTCTCCAACTGTAACAGAGAAAAACCACCACTACTTATGGAGATTCTGGAACCATATGCCTAAGGCGGGTCATATTGCAATTTTCGACCGAACTTGGTATGGAAGAGTTATGGTAGAGAGAATCGAAGGTTTTTGTACTAGAAATGAATGGGAACGGGCATATGAAGAGATGAATGATATGGAGGAATCGCTCGTACATGCAGGTGCTATTGTACTAAAATTTTGGATTCATATTGATAAAGAAGAACAAAAAGTACGGTTTGATTCTCGCGTAAGTGATCCTGAGAAACAGTGGAAGATTACAGAAGAAGATTGGCGTAATCGGGAGAAATGGGAATTGTATGAAACTGCTGTGGATGAGATGATTGCAAAGACTTCTACAGAATCAGCTCCTTGGATTATCGTGGAGGGGAACGATAAACTATATGCTAGAATCAAAGTGCTAGAGACTGTAATTCATGCCATGGAAGAACGATTACAATAAATGTAAACCATTATTATCAATATCATGTAGAAAAGAGGAGCAAGCAAGCTTGTTCCTCTTTGTATTTCTTGTAAAGCTACATTATGATTTTAGAATAGCAAGTGCTTCTTCGCGATAGCAGTCCATTAAATATGGAATCTTCGTAACATCTGCACATTCTTGAGTAAGTGACATTAACTCACGTCTTGTAATGGTATCAAGGTTAAAGCAACGAGCACCAGCCATAATCTGTTGTAAACCAACTTTGATTTTATCAGAGTAGCTATAGATACCAATTGCACCAAGTGGAATATTTCCAATTTCATTTGCTCCCACTAATTCTTTTACACGTTCATAGTTTACAAATATTTCTTCTTTAGTATGACCGAATTCAGATACTGTCTTAGGAAGTGTTCCATCAGCCATCCATTGATCAATATTCTTACCAACCATACCAGGAATCATTAATGCACGACCCATACATACGGCTTTCGTATAAGGAGCACCAAGTGCAAGAGCTTTGAAGACCCCGTCTTCTGATGAGAATCCACCTGCAAATGCAAGGTCCGGAACACGTTCTCCCTGTGCTTCTAATATACTTGCAAATTCATAAGCTGCACTATGAAGATAGATAGAAGGTACACCCCATTCTTCCATCATGCCCCAAGGGCTCATACCAGTACCGCCTGGTGCACCGTCAATGGTGAGCAAGTCGATTTTTGCTTTTGAACAATATTTAATTGCCATTGCAAGTTCGCGAAGGCTATAAGCACCTGTTTTAAGAGTAACACGCTTGAAACCAATTTTACGAAGTCTTGCCACTTCTTCCATAAAGCCTTCTTCTGTAACGAATCCAAGACGGCTATGTCTTTCGAATTCTTTAATCGCACCAGCTTTAAAAGCAGCTTGATTAATTGGGTCAGAAGGATCTGGCGTTACAATGTAACCACGTTTTTGTAATTCGATAGCACGTTCAAGGTCTTTTACTTTGATTTCTCCACCGATACATTTCGCACCTTGTCCCCATTTTAATTCAATGGTTTCAATTCCGTGCTTGTTAATAATGTATTCTCCAACACCCAGTCTGGTATCTTCTACATTCATTTGAATTAAGATTTCACCATAACCTCTATGGTATTTCTTATATGCTTCAATACGGCGATCCATATCAGGAGCTTTCGTAACCATACCGTCTGCATCGCGCTCAAGAAGTGGATCAATTCCACATACATTTTCACCACATACAATAGTAACACCTGAAATAGCAGCACCAATTGCAAAGTGTTCCCAGTTCTTTCTAGCGATTTCTGTAGAACCAAGTGCACCTGTAAAAATAGGAACTTCCATTTTTACCTTACGATCCCATCCATAAGCAGTTTCTGTACTAACTGCAGGGAATTGTGCAGTGTCAGGACTTGGAATTACACCTTCTGGTAATCCATTCGCACCAATGGCATATCCTTGAATGTTTAAATGTGAGTAATCAACTGGATAGTCTTTATCAGCCCCAGCAGTTACATCTCCAAATGGTCCTGGATAAATCAATTCACGTCCACGGAATGTAGCTTTAAATACTTCGCAATTTCCTTTACATCCGTCCACACAACGTGAACATAGTCCGCTACATGGTACAACACTTCTAGAACGATTTGCTGTTCTTGTAGCATCATTTGCATTAGGTGTTCTTAAGTTCATATTAAAATCCTCCTTTGATTAATAAATAAGTACCTACCTTATATCGTAACAGAATTTTTGCTATTCGTAAATAAAAATGTGCAATTTGCACAAATTATATAAAAAATACAGTTAAAATTATGCAATGTGAACAATGGTCTGAAAAGAACTGTATATAGTTATTGTTTATTTAGGAAGAGGCAGATATAATAGAAGTATCCAGTGATAAGAGAGGAGTCAGAAAACACATGAAGTATATCTTTATTATTAATCCTGTAGCAGGTAAAAACAATAAAATTATGGGGTTCGTCCCACGTATCCAAAAGATATGTAAAAAGTACAAATTAAATTATACTATACACATTTCTGAAAGTGGAGAAGGGATCCGTACCTATTTGCAGTCAGAATGCAGTAGGCGAGCAGATAGTGAAGAGCCGCAACTTCGTGTTTACGCTCTTGGAGGCGATGGAACACTTTCGCATGTGGTAAATGGATGTATGGGTTACAAGCACATAGAAGTAGGTGTGATTCCCCTAGGAACAGGGAATGATTTTATTCGAAACTTTAAGGGAGGTGCAGAAACATATCTGTCTATAGAGAAACAAATATTAGCAGAATCTGCCCCTATTGACTTAATTAAATTTGAAGAAGAGTATTGTATTAATATGATTAATATGGGATTGGATGCTAGAGTTTGTATGGATATGCCACGATTTAAACAGTTACCATTGGTCAACAATAAGGGAGCCTACAACTTATCGCTCTTTTATCATCTAATGAAGAAGTTGGGAAGATATATGGAGATTTATGCAGATGATAAGTTAATGTACAAAGGTAAAATTGCATTATGTGCCATTTCTAATGGAATCTCCTGTGGTGGTGGATTTTTCCTTACCCCTCATGCAAAAGTGAATGATGGATTCATTGATATTGCATATGTGAAAGTACCACATAAGACACAATTACCTAAGATTTTAAAGCATATTAAAGAAGGAACACAGTTTCAAGAAGAACCAACTAAAAATTACATGAAAACAATACGTTGTAAGAAAGTTCGTATTGTTACAAAACAAGAAGCACCATTAGTATATGACGGAGAATTGTACACACTGTTTGACCAAACATTTTCCATTGTACAAGGCGGGATTTCTTTTATTCAACCATAACCTCAGCTCCTATTGAATAGAGCGTTGTACCATCTGCTAAGAGAAAGATTCCATATGTATCAGTAATGCTGTCAAGAAGTGATATGCCTTCTAAGGGACCTAGTGCATAGCAAGTAGTACTTAATGCATCCCCATCCACAGAATCAGGTGAGACGATAGTAACGGAGAGTAATTCATTCTCATAAGGAAATCCTGTACTAGGATTTAGAATATGGTGGTAAAAGATTCCTTCATAAGTATAGGAACGTTCATAGATGCCACAAGTAACTACACTTGCATCTTGAATAGATAGGGTGATGGCAGATTCAAGGGAGTCTGCAAAAGGAAGTTGCACACCCACTTGGAAGTCTTGGCCATTTCCTTTGTTACCAATACACACAATATTGCCACCGAGATTAACGTATGCAGAGGTGACTCCGCAAGAAACTAGATAATCGGCAATGCGGTCTGCAATATAACCTTTGGCAATGCCACCTAAATCAAGTTGCATCCCTACAGTGTGATTGGTAATAGTATCTTCGCCAAGGGTAAGTGCAGTATAATCCACCAAGGGCAGAAGAGCCTCTACCGACTCCCTAGTTGGAGGAATGGGAGATTCTCCTGTAAAATCCCACATAGTAGAGATGACTCCAATGGTAGGATCAAAGGAACCATTAGAAAGTAAGGCATAGTCAAGGGAAATTTCTATTAAGTCTAATAATTCCACAGACACAGGTATTGGCGTGTCTACACTAGTTTGAAAAGTTTGATTTAGCTGATATAATTCACTCGTGGAGTTAGTTGCACTGTAAATGTCTTCATAAGCATTACATAGGGCAAAGCATTCATCTAGTAGAGTGGTATCATTAGAGTCATAGATGGTAATCGTTGCCACTGTGTTTAACACAAGGTCAGTTTTAGAGATTGGTTCACTTGGTTGTAGCTGCGTGATAAATATGCCTACACTTAAGAATAGTAGACATACAATTATAGTATAGAGTTGTGGACGTGTAATGGTATTTTGCATCTAGGTCTCCATTCCGAAGCGTAACTGAGGAACCTGAGCAGAATCAAGGATTCAGCTCTAGGATAAAAATATTTGTGACGCTCTGGCACAAATATTGGGATAAAAAATAAGATTTTTCAAATTTATTTTTCATCTATTTATCATATCACAAATGAGGGTAATACAAAAGTTGGAATCTAAGGGAAAAGGAAGTGAAGTGGAGTGCGTAAGAAAGAGGTAATTGTGGGACTAATTGTTATAGCAACACTTATTGTAATCATTGGGCTTCAATTAAGCCATTCCACACAGGGTAAAGAAATAGAAATTACTTGGGATGGTGAAGTATACGGAACGTATTCCCTCATAGAAGAGCAAGTTATTGTGATGGAATCGGGGAACACATTAGTGATCGAAAGTGGAGAAGTTTATATGGAATCAGCAACGTGTAAGAATCAGCTATGTGTAAAGCAAGGAAGAGTGGGGCAGGTGGGAGAAGCAATTGTATGTCTTCCGCATAAAGTAGTGGTGCAAGTCAATGAAGAATAAAGGAAAAAGTCAAGTTGCCATAGGTGGTGTACTCTTATCCCTAGCCATTCTTGTAAGTTATGTGGAATTAATAATCCCAATTCCTGTTCCAATAGTTGGAATGAAGTTAGGTCTTGTGAATGTTGTCATTCTTGTGGTACTGTACTTGTTGGGAACAAAGGAAGCATATGTTATAACCATTACCAGAGTATTTCTTGTATCATTGCTATTTGGAAATGCATTTAGTATGGTCTACTCATTGTCAGGAGCAATCTGTAGTATAGCAGTCATGAGTCTGCTAAAATCAAAGACAAAAACATCACTTATTGCCATCAGTATAGCAGGAGCACTTTTTCATAGTATAGGTCAAGTAGCTGTGGCAGTTGTAATCTTACACAGTCTGGCAATTCTTGTATATTTACCTAGCTTATTGCTAGTAGGAATGATAACCGGTGCCTTAATTGGAATGATTGCACAGCAAGTGTTGCGAAGAGTAACACAAGTATAGCGAGGGATTTATGTGGAAAAGAATATATGAAGATTTATTACAATATAAAGTTGGGATTCTAGTTGGAGGGATATATTATGTGGCAGTCAAGGTACTTTTTCAAGCATTTTGTCCCATGGTGCTTGTAACAGGATTGCCCTGTCCAGGATGTGGTATGACAAGAGCAATGCTCTACTTAGCCCAAGGGGAGTGGGTAAGAGCATATAATTTACAACCAAGTTCTTTTTTATTTGCAATTGCAGGTATTTATTGTGTGCTTATGCGTTATGTATTGGGCAGAAAAATAGCGGGGTTAAAAATAATCATTGTTATTTTGTCCATCTTATTACTTGGAAACTACCTGTATCGAATGACTATGGTATTCCCATCCCATGCACCTATGACCTATCGAAGTAATAACTTATTATCTACTATAATACCAGGGTATCGTAATATTTTGCAATCTATGATAGACTATGTTACAATATGGAGAACTAGAATGTAGTAATGAAACAGGGAGGAAGAAGGATGGATAACAATCAATTGAATGACCAAGGGATGAATGATATGCAGGCGAATCAGCCATATGTGGAGCAAGGACAATATAGTGATGCACCAGTTTATGCAGATGATAGCGTGCAACCACAAGTTGTCAACCAAAGTGCAGAAGTGCCACAATTAGAAGAACCAGTATCAATGGGAGAGTGGATGATTAGTTTATTAATTATATCAATTCCATGTGTAGGGTTAATTATGATGTTTGTGTGGGCGTTTAACAAGTCCGAGAAGAAGTCAAAGTCCAATTATTTTAAGGCAGCGTTGCTGTATGCAGCAATTATGACAGCGGTATATGTGCTCTTTTATATTGGAATGTTTGTGATATATGGAGCAGCTATGTTCGCTTCTTTTCAGTAGATGGGGAAAACGAATTTGGCTTATCATAATCTCGTGGAACCATTTAATAGAATGCTATAATTAAAAAGAACTTCCCTTTTCAAGTGGAAGTTCTTTTTTGTGGGCAAAACTTACGTTATGACTGGGACCAACGTCCAGAAGCACCACATGGTAAAATTAACCCGTTAGAAGATACAGGCAATCCAATCTCAGAAGCATCCACCACTCCGCCGTGGATAGGGGAAATAACAGATTGAATCATATAAGATAAGACGGCAGGTTGCAATCCTGTTGTATAGGAATTAATTAGGAAAAACATGGCATCTTTAGAGAGCAATTTAGCAGTAAGTTCTATAAATGGATAGATAGATTGTTCAATTTTCCAGATTTCCCCTTTTGGTCCCTTTCCGTAAGAAGGAGGATCCATAATAATTCCATCATACTTATTGCCGCGTCGAATTTCACGTTCTACGAATTTTACGCAATCATCTACTAACCAACGAATAGAAGCCTCACCTAATCCAGAAGATAAGGCATTCTCTTTCGCCCAATTCACCATACCTTTGGAAGCATCCACATGTGTTACATGAGCACCTGCAGCTGCAGCGGCTAAGGTTGCACCTCCTGTATAAGCAAATAAATTCAATACTTTAAGTGGACGGTTGGCTTTTTTAATTAAGGAAGAACACCAATCCCAATTCGTTGCTTGCTCTGGAAATAGACCAGTATGTTTGAAATTAAAAGGTTTTAAATGAAAGGTGAGATTGTTGTATTGAATGGTCCATTCTTGAGGCAAATTGAAAAATTCCCATTCGCCACCTCCCTTTGAGCTACGATGGTAGTGACCGTTCATTTGCTTCCATTTTTTATGGTGTTTGGGGGTGTTCCAGATGACTTGAGGGTCTGGTCTGACTAAGATGTAATCTCCCCAACGTTCTAACTTCTCTCCATTCGAGGTATCGATAACCTCATAATCCTTCCAATTGTCTGCAATCCACATTATGTAATATCTCCTTATCTATCTACATCTAGATTTAAAAACCTTCGATATAAATATCATTTATATGCAAGTCATTAATCTAGGGTATATATTACAGAATTCGTAAGGGAAAAGCAACATAAGAATGAAAGGATTAAAACTATTTCTTGTCAAATGCCATAAAATATAATAGAATTAGATATCGTAAATAAGGGAAAGGAATGGATATTATCATGGCAAAAGAGCAACAATCGAAAGAAAAAGTAGTAACGAAGTACGAACAGAAAATGGCAGCTAGAAAGCTTGCGGAAGAAAAAGATAAAAAAGAGCAGAAATTAATGAAGTTAGGAGCAATTGCTGTCTTAATCATAGTGATCGCAATTGTTGGAGGTAGTGTTGGATATTCGATTTATTCGAAACAACAAGCTCTTACCCAGCCATATGTTCAACTTGGGGAAGAAATCGTGACACAACAGGAATACGATTTTTATTATGCATATACGGTAAATGGGTATGTATCGGTATATGGAGACTTAGTATCTTTAATGGGATTTGATACATCAACCTCTCATAGTGCACAACTCTATTCGGATGAACTTACTTGGAAAGATTACTTCGACAGCATGGCCATTGATTGGATGATAGAAGTAATCGCATTATATAATGATGGACAAGAGGCAGGATTTACCTATGATGCAAGTACAGATTTAGCAACATTCCAGACAAATCTGGAAACGGCAATAGAGGAATCTGGTTACACAGAAGAAGCGTATTACAAAGCGGCATATGGAGAATATGCAGATAAAGAAGTAGTGTTTGCCTTGCAAGAGAAAGCGATTTATGCGGAAGCATACTTGGCTCACCTGTCAACTATTCAAGAAGTTTCTCAAGATGATATAGAAGAACGTTATGCGTCTGACTCTTCCGCATATGACAGTGTTGATTTCTATTTATTCACAGCACTTACGGAGCTTACGACTGATTCTACCGATGAAGAGGTGGAAGCTCAATTGGCGATTTCCTTAGAGACCGTTGAAGAGTATCGTAGTAGATATGAGGCTGGGGAAAGTTTTGAGGATTTAAGTGTAGAGTATGCGTCAGAGACTACACTATCTTCTTATGAAGAAAATGGCGGATTTTTCCAAGGGTATAGAATCGACGGCCTCATTGAAGATGGCGTGGATTGGCTCTATGATGAAGGCAGAGTATCGGGAGATACTGATATTATCTATAATGAATCTGCACAAAATTATGCAATCTATGTATTTATGGACCGCTATAAAGAAGATACCATTGATGAAGAAATTCAAACAACTATAATAAGTGAATTAGTAGCAGCTTACCTAGCAGATTTAGTGGCTAATTATGAGTTGGTAGACGTGAATGGGAACTTCGCACATAATGATTTAATAGAACAGTAAATCTAATATAGGACAATTTGTCTCTTGCGGTTTCAAATTGTCAGGTTGAGAGAAAGTAAGGGGTTAGTATGAGTGATGCAATAGGTTGGATTATGCTTTCATTTGTGATTTACTTATCAGGGATGGTAATAATAGGTGTGTGGTGTGCAAGAAAGACAGAGAGTTCGGAAGATTATTTCTTGGGCGGCAGAAGACTTGGAGGATTTGTAGCTGCTTTATCAGCACAAGCATCTGATATGAGCGGTTGGCTGTTAATGGGATTGCCAGGATCCATTTATGCGTATGGAACAGGACAAGCATGGATCGCAATTGGGCTGTTTGCAGGAACTGTATGCAATTGGCTGTTTATTTCTAGGAGGTTGCGACGCTATACAATTAGAGCCAATAACGCATTGACGCTTCCTACATATTTTGAAAACAGATTTCATGATAAGAAGAGAATTCTCTTGTTAGTTTCATCCATTACCATCGTTATTTTCTTCTTGGTCTATACAGCATCTGCTTTGGCAGCAGGAGGTAAATTGTTTAATTCAGTATTCGGAGTAGATTACACCGTGGCACTTACCATAGGAGCAGTTGTAATCCTTGCTTATACATTAATGGGTGGATTCATAGCTGTGTGTACCACGGATTTCATACAGGGAATGCTCATGTTAGCGGGATTGTTAGTGGTTCCCATTGTAGCGTATGCCAGTATTGGGGCAGAGAATATTATGCCTATATTAGAAGAAACAGGAGTGACTGGTGGTGCAGATGATTATATGAATCTCTTCTATAATAACGGAGAACCGTATACATTTGTGCAGATTTTATCTCAATTAGCATGGGGGCTAGGTTACTGCGGTATGCCACATATTTTAGTTAGATTTATGGCAGTAAAGAATGAAAAAGAGTTAAATAAATCAAAAAGTGTTGCTATTTTATGGGTGGCTCTTTCGTTAATCTTTGCATGCATCATTGGGGTAGTGGGACGAGCTTATCTCTACCCAGCGATATTAGAAGGTTCTACGACGGAAAATGTTTTTATTGATATGATTATTAAAGTATTTACAGAAACATTATCAATGCCGTTAATTGGTGGTTTATTCTTGTGTGGCATCTTGGCTGCGATTATGTCTACGGCTGATTCCCAATTACTTGTAAGCGCATCAAGTGTGGCAGAAGATATTTACAAGGGTGTATTGAACAAGAATGCAAATGATAAGAAGGTGCTTCGCATGAGCCGTTGTACCGTAGTAGTAATTGCAATTATTGCTTACTTGATTGCATTAAATCCCAATAGTTCTATTATGGGACTTGTATCAAATGCTTGGGCAGGTCTTGGTTCCGCATTTGGACCAATTGTAATTTTATCTCTATTTTGGAATAGAACCAATTTAGCAGGTGCCGTAGCAGGTATTAGTGCAGGCGCTATAACGGTACTAGTGTGGGATTACCTGCCAATTGTAAATGGCACTTCTATTGGTACTGCAACAGGAATTTACTCTCTGCTTATTGGGTTTACGATTAGTATAGTAGCAATTGTAATTGCAAGTCTTGTAACAAAGGAGCCATCAATGGAGATCTTGCGAGAATTTGATGATGTTAAATCAGGGAATGTAGAAGGCTTATAAAAGCCCACTATTATAAAGAAGAAAAATAAAAATAAAAAACACTTGCACAATGACTTGTTATCATGTATACTAACTAAAGCTGTGACATGATAGCTGTGAAGCGTGAGGTTGTCGCTTAGCAATAAGCGAGTTTTCCGTGGAGCGAATGTCAGGGTCAATTATGACCCTAGTAACTGACGACAAGTCACTGTACAAATCATAACGTCTACTCAATGAAGTAGAAACAACGTGTGAGAACCTTTAGGACACACACGGGAGAGTGTACAGTCACCGCTTGTCGTACTTAGTAATAAAAAGTGCGAAAAGGAGGCGACTTTTTTTATGGCAAATCAAGTAATGAGAATTACACTGAAAGCTTATGACCATCATTTAATTGATGCATCTGCCAAGAAAATTATCGAAACAGTGAAGAAGAATGGATCTCAAGTGAGTGGACCAGTGCCACTTCCAACGAAGAAGGAAGTAGTTACAATCATTAGAGCGGTACACAAGTACAAAGATTCACGTGAGCAATTTGAACAAAGAACTCACAAAAGACTAATCGACATTACAACACCAACACCTAAGACTGTTGATGCGTTGCAACGATTAGAAATGCCAGCAGGTATTCACATCGATATCAAAATGAAAAACAAATAATAACAAACAACCTTCTACACTAGATATGAATGCAACACCACTTATATGAGTAAGGATGTATTCCGCTATGTAGAACAAACAGGAGGAAACATGAAGAAAGCAATTTTAGCAACAAAAGTCGGAATGACTCAAATCTTCGATGAAACTGGTGTTTTAATCCCGGTAACTGTTCTTCAAGCTGGACCATGCGTGGTAACACAAGTGAAGACAGTGGAAAATGACGGGTACAGTGCGGTGCAAGTGGGTTATGTTGATAAGAAGAATAAGATTATCAATAAAGACGCAGCGGGCAAGAAGAACATTGTGCACAGACATGGAGTAACAAAAGCGGAACAAGGTCACTTTGCGAAAGCGGGCGTTAGCTCTAAGCGATTCGTAAGAGAATTGAAATTAGAAAATGCTTCAGAATACGCATTAGCACAAGAAATAACAGCTGATATCTTTGCGGCTGGTGATAAAATTGATGCAAGTGCTATTTCAAAAGGAAAAGGTTTCCAAGGAGCAATTAAGAGACATGGACAATCAAGAGGACCTATGACTCATGGTTCTAAGTTCCACCGTCATGCGGGATCCAACGGTGCGTGTTCAAGTCCAAGTAAAGTTTTTAAAGGCAAGAAAATGCCAGGACATATGGGCTGCAAGCAAATTACAGTTCAAAACCTTGAAGTAGTAAGAGTGGATGCGGAGAAAAACTTACTATTAGTAAAAGGTGCAGTACCAGGACCTAAAAAAGCTTTAGTAACCGTTAAAGAATCAGTTAAGGTAGAAGCTTAATTTTAGGATGAAAGGAGGACCATTCAGATGGCAAACGTATCTGTTTACAATATGGAAGGCAAAGAAGTTGGAACAATGGAATTAAATGATGCAATCTTCGGTGTAAAAGTAAATGAACACTTAGTGCATATGGCTGTTGTACAACAACTTGCAAATAACCGTCAAGGAACACAAAAAGCGAAAACACGCTCAGAGGTTTCTGGAGGCGGAAGAAAACCTTGGAGACAAAAGGGAACTGGACATGCAAGACAAGGTTCTACAAGATCACCACAATGGACAGGAGGTGGAGTTGTATTCGCTCCAACACCTAGAGATTATTCTTTTAAATTAAACAAGAAAGAAAAGAGAAGCGCATTGAAATCTGCTCTAACAAGTCGATTAGCTGCCAATAAATTAATCGTAGTAGATGAGTTGAAATTCGATGAGATTAAAACGAAGAATTTCCAAGCAGTATTGAACAATCTCAACGTTAGAAAAGCATTGGTTGTATTAGATGACAATGATCAAAATGTTGTATTGTCTGCAAGAAATATCCCGACAGTTCGCACAACCCTTACAAATACTATCAGTGTATATGATGTAATGAGAGGTGGAACTATTATTTTAACAAAAGCCGCTGTGGCAACGATTGAGGAGGTGTACGCATAATGGCAGATATTAAATATTATGATGTAATCCTTAAGCCGGTAGTAACGGAAAGAAGTATGGCTGGTATGGCTGAAAAGAAATATACGTTTCTAGTACATCCTCAAGCAAACAAAAGCCAAATCAAAGAAGCAGTTGAGAAGATGTTTGCGGGTACAAAGGTAAGTCGAGTAAATACGATGAACTTAGATGGTAAGACAAAGAGACGTGGAAGAACTTTTGGTAAGACATCAAAAACAAAGAAAGCGATTGTGTTTTTAACACAAGACAGCAAAGATATCGAAATTTTCAGTGGACTATAAAAGAGGCAAAGTAAAGTTAAAGGAGATACGAAGATGGGTATAAAAACATATAATCCGTATACACCTTCTAGAAGACAAATGACAGGTTCAGATTTCGCAGAAATCACTAAGAAAGAACCAGAAAAAGCCCTTTGCGAGTCGTTAAGTAAGAATGCTGGTCGTAACAACCAAGGTAAGATTACTGTAAGACATCGTGGTGGTGGGTCTAGAAGAAAATATAGAATTATTGATTTTAAGAGAAGAAAAGATGGGATTAATGCAACCGTAATTGGTATTGAATACGATCCAAATAGAACCGCAAACATTGCACTCATTTGTTATGATGATGGTGAAAAGGCATACATTCTTGCACCGGAAGGTTTGACAGATGGCATGAAAGTTATGAATGGACCAGAAGCTGAAGTACGAGTTGGCAACTGTTTACCGCTGTCAGACATTCCAGTAGGTACTCAAGTACACAACGTTGAATTATATCCTGGCAAGGGTGGACAAATGGTTCGTTCCGCAGGTAACAGTGCACAGTTAATGGCGAAGGAAGGCAAGTATGCAACACTTAGATTACCTTCTGGTGAAATGAGAATGGTACCAATTATTTGTAGAGCATCTATTGGTGTTGTAGGAAATGGTGACCATAGCCTTATTAACATTGGTAAAGCAGGACGTAAGCGTCACATGGGTATTAGACCTACCGTTCGTGGTTCTGTTATGAATCCAAACGACCATCCACACGGTGGTGGTGAAGGAAAGACAGGTATTGGACGTCCAGGTCCAAGCACACCTTGGGGCAAGCCAGCTCTTGGACTTAAGACTAGAAAGAAAAAGAAACAATCTAATAAGTTGATAGTTAGAAGAAGAGACGGTAGAGCTATTAAATAATAGGAGGAAAGACAATGGCAAGATCGCTTAAAAAAGGACCATTCGCAGATAAAAGCTTACTTAAAAAAGTAGATGCTATGAATGCGGAAGGCAATAAACAAGTAATTAAAACTTGGTCTCGTCGTTCTACAATTTTCCCAACATTTGTTGGACTTACAATTGCAGTACACGACGGAAGAAAACATGTGCCTGTATATGTTACAGAAGATATGGTTGGACATAAGCTTGGTGAGTTTGTTGCAACAAGAACTTACAGAGGACATGGAAAAGACGAAAAGAAATCAAGAGTAAGATAATTAACTTGGTACGATAAGTACAATGCAGTCATATAGAAGACTGTCAAATTGAAAGGAGGACTTGAAATGGCAAAAGGACATAGATCCCAGATTAAAAGAGAGAGAAATGCCAATAAAGATACTAGACCATCTGCAAAATTATCATATGCAAGAGTATCGGTACAAAAAGCGTGTTTCGTATTAGATGCCATTAGAGGTAAGGATGTGCAATCGGCACTTGGATTGTTAGAATATAATCCAAGATATGCATCAAGCATTATTAAAAAATTATTAGAATCAGCAATCGCAAATGCTGAAAATAATAACGGTATGAATGTTGAAAACCTATACATCGCTGAGTGCTATGCGAACAAGGGGCCGACAATGAAGCGTGTAAGACCAAGAGCACAAGGTAGAGCTTATAGAATAGAAAAACGTATGAGCCACATTTCAGTTGTGCTTGACGAGAGATAGGAGGAAGAGTATGGGACAAAAAGTTAATCCTCATGGCTTAAGAGTCGGTGTTATTAAAGATTGGGATTCTAAATGGTATGCAGAAGCTGATTTTGCTGATTTCTTAGTAGAAGATTATAATATCAGAAAATTTTTGAAGAAAAAATTATACAACGCAGGTGTTTCTAAGATTGAAATTGAAAGAGCGTCTGATCGCATTAAAGTTATTATCTTTACTGCTAAACCAGGTGTTATTATTGGTAAAGGTGGAGCTGAAATTGAAGTTACCAAAAAACAAATTACAAAATTTACAGACAAAAAAGTACTTGTAGATATTAAGGAAATTAAACGACCTGATCGTGATGCTCAATTAGTTGCTGAAAATATTGCACTTCAACTTGAAAATCGTGTATCCTTTAGACGTGCAATGAAGTCAACTATGAACAGAACAATGAAGTCTGGTGCCCTTGGTATCAAAACAGCTGTTTCTGGACGTTTAGGTGGAGCTGATATGGCTCGTACAGAGTTCTATTCAGAAGGAACAATTCCACTTCAAACATTAAGAGCTGACATTGATTATGGATTTGCAGAAGCTGACACTACTTATGGTAAGGTTGGAGTAAAGGTGTGGATCTACAAAGGTGAAGTACTTCCTACAAAGGGAAATGTAAAGGAAGGGAGCGATAAATAATGTTAATGCCAAAAAGAGTAAAACGTCGTAAACAATTCCGTGGATCTATGGCGGGTAAGGCGTTAAGAGGAAATACAATTTCTTACGGTGAATACGGTATTGTGGCTATGGAGCCATGCTGGATTCGTTCAAATCAAATTGAATCTGCACGTATCGCTATGACACGTCATATTAAACGTGGTGGTAAGGTTTGGATTAAAATCTTCCCTGATAAACCAGTAACTACAAAACCAGCTGAAACACGTATGGGTTCCGGTAAAGGAACATTAGAATACTGGGTTGCAGTTGTGAAGCCAGGACGCGTAATGTTTGAAATCTCAGGAGTGGCAGAAGAAACTGCTAGAGAAGCACTACGTCTTGCGACACACAAGCTTCCATGTAAGTGTAAAGTTGTTTCAAAGGCAGATTTGGAAGGCGGTGCATCAAATGAAAACGAATAAGTATGTAGAAGATTTGAAAGCAAAATCAGCTGCAGAATTAGCCAATGAGTTAGTTGCAGCCAAAAAAGAACTTTTCAATTTGAGATTCCAAAATGCAACGAATCAATTAGATAATACTAGCAGAATTAAAGAAGTTAGAAAAAATATTGCAAGAATTCAAACAGTAATCACAAGTAACGCAAAACAATAATTGATGAGTTGAAATTTTGAAAGGAGAATCAATCGTGGAAAGAAATTTAAGAAAAACACGTACTGGAAAAGTTACCAGTAATAAAATGGATAAAACAATCGTAGTTGCAGTAGAAGACTTCGTAAAACATCCACTTTACAAGAAAATCGTGAAGAGAACTTATAAATTAAAAGCACATGATGAAGCAAATGAATGTAGCATTGGCGACACTGTGAAAGTAATGGAAACAAGACCAATCTCAAAAGATAAAAGATGGAGACTTGTGGAAGTCATTGAAAAAGTAAAATAATAGAAATTAATAGTCGCTTAGTAAAAGGACTATTATGGAAGGAGAATTAAGCATGATACAACAAGAAAGCAGACTTAGAGTTGCTGACAACACCGGTGCAAAAGAATTACTTTGCATTAGAGCGTTAGGTGGTTCTACGAGAAGATATGCGAACATTGGTGATATTATTGTTGCTACCGTTAAAGATGCAACACCAGGTGGCGTTGTAAAAAAAGGCGATGTAGTGCGAGCTGTAGTTGTACGTACTGTAAAAGGTGCTCGTCGTAAAGACGGTTCTTATATTAGATTTGACGAAAATGCTGCTGTCATCATTAAAGAAGACAAAACTCCAAGAGGAACTCGTATTTTTGGACCAGTAGCTAGAGAGCTTCGAGAAAAGCAATTTATGAAAATTGTTTCCTTGGCTCCAGAAGTATTATAGGGAGGTACCAGTATGTCGACAATGAAAATTAAACAAGGTGATACTGTTATGGTAATCGCTGGTAAAGACAACAAAAAAGAAGGAAAAGTTCTTTCTGTAGATATGAAGAATGGCAAAGTGTTAGTAGAAGGTGTAAACGTAATTAAGAAACACACAAAACCATCAGCTGCCAATCAAGTAGGCGGAATTATTGAGAAAGAGGCTCCAATTGCTCTTTCCAACGTAATGTACGTTCACAACGGTAAGCCAACTAGAATAACATTTCAAGTAGAAGAAGTGACACGTAAAGATGGTAGAGTTAAGAATGTGAAAAAGCGCGTTGCAAAATCTACTGGAGAAGTGATTGATTAATAGGGAAAGGAGGCTATAACATGGCTAGACTAAAAGAAGTATATAACAACGAAATTGTTGATGCAATGACTAAAAAGTTTGGGTATAGCAATGTCATGATGGTACCTAAAATTGACAAAATTGTAATCAATATGGGCGTTGGTGAAGCAAAAGACAATGCGAAAGTATTGGAATATGCAGTGAAAGATTTAGAAACAATTGCTGGTCAAAAAGCAGTGCTTACAAAAGCAAAGAATTCAATTGCGAATTTTAAACTTAGAGAAGGAATGTCTATTGGTTGTAAGACAACACTTCGAGGCGAAAAAATGTATGAATTCCTTGACCGCTTAGTTAATTTAGCTTTACCTCGTGTACGTGACTTTAGAGGGGTGAATCCAAATTCATTTGATGGTAGAGGAAATTATGCACTAGGTATTAAAGAACAATTAATTTTCCCTGAAATCGAATACGACAAAGTGGATAAAGTAAGAGGTATGGATATCATATTCGTTACAACTGCTAATACAGATGAAGAGGCACGTGAATTATTAACATTATTCAACATGCCATTCGCGAAATAAGAGGAGGTAAATTCATGGCTAAGACATCAATGAAGGTAAAACAACAACGTGCTCAAAAATTCTCAACTAGAGAGTATAATCGTTGCAGAATTTGCGGTCGTCCACATGCTTACTTAAGAAAGTACGGAATTTGTAGAATTTGCTTCCGTGAATTAGCATATAAAGGACAAATCCCAGGTGTTAGAAAAGCAAGCTGGTAAGAAAATAAGGAGGCAAACAAAATGACAATGAGCGATCCAATTGCAGATATGCTTACAAGAATTCGTAATGCAAATACTGCAAAACATGATACAGTTGACGTACCATCATCAAAAATGAAAATTGCTATTGCTAAAATTCTTTTAGATGAAGGTTACATTAAGAAATATGACGTTATTGAAGAGAATAATTTCAAAACAATTCGCATCGCATTAAAATACGGTGCAGATAAGAATGAAAAGATTATTTCTGGTATTAAAAGAATTTCAAAACCAGGTCTTCGTGTATATGTAAACACAGAAGAAATTCCAAGAGTACTTGGTGGGCTTGGAGTTGCCATGATTTCTACAAATCGTGGTGTAATTACAGACAAGGAAGCTAGAAAGCTTAAAATCGGCGGAGAAGTATTAGCATTTGTTTGGTAAAATGATTTGAAACTAATTAACAAATAGAATGATGGAATTCAATAGGAGGTACGGGCATGTCACGTATAGGAAGAATGCCAATCGCGGTTCTAGCTGGCGTAACAGTTGAAATTGCAGAAAATAATAAAGTGACTGTAAAAGGTCCAAAAGGAACACTTGAACGAGTGTTGCCAATGGAGATGGATATTAAATTAGAAGGTGCAGAAGTAATTGTAACAAGACCTAATGATTTAAAGAAAATGAAATCTTTACACGGTTTAACCAGAACATTAATTAATAATATGGTAGTTGGTGTAACAGCTGGTTATGAAAAGAAACTTGAAGTGAATGGTGTTGGTTACAGAGCAGCAAAAGCTGGTAAAGTATTAACATTATCACTTGGTTACTCACATCCAGTGGAAATGACAGATCCTGAAGGCGTGGAAACAGTGCTAGAAGGACAAAACATTATCTTCGTAAGAGGTATTGATAAAGAAAAAGTTGGCCAATTCGCAGCTGAAATCAGAGATAAGAGAAGACCGGAACCTTATAAGGGTAAAGGTATTAAATATGCTGATGAAGTTATTAGACGTAAAGTTGGTAAGACTGGTAAGAAATAGATAAGGAGAGTATGAAAATGGTTAAAAAAGAATCAAGACAAAAAGTTCGTGTTAAAAAACACAAAAAAATCCGTAATCGTTTCAGTGGTACTACTGAAAGACCACGTTTGGCTGTGTTTAGAAGTAATAATCATATGTATGCTCAAATTATTGACGATACAGTTGGCAAAACATTAGTTTCAGCATCTACGCTTGAAAAAGAAGTAAAAGCTGAACTAGACAAAACTAACGACGTTGAAGCAGCAGCATATTTAGGCAAGATTATTGCAAAGAAAGCTTTAGACAAAGGCATTGATACAGTAGTTTTTGATAGAGGTGGCTTTATATATCAAGGCAAAGTGGCAGCATTAGCAGACGCAGCTCGTGAAGCTGGTTTAGTATTCTAGGAAGGGAGATAAAATCACATGAAACGCACAATCATTGATACTAGTTCACTAGAACTTACAGAAAAAGTTGTTTCAATCAAACGTGTAACCAAGGTTGTTAAAGGTGGTCGTAACTTCCGCTTTACTGCTTTAGTAGTTGTTGGGGATGGCAATGGATATGTAGGAGCTGGTTTAGGAAAAGCAACAGAAATTCCAGAAGCAATCCGTAAAGGAAAAGAAGATGCAGCAAAACATTTGGTAAAAGTTGCATTAGATGAAAACCATAGTATTACACACGATTATATTGGGAAATTCGGAAGTGCCTCTGTATTATTAAAGAGAGCAGCAGCCGGTACTGGTGTTATCGCTGGAGGTCCAGCACGTAATGTATGTGAACTTGCAGGAATCAAGAATATCCGTACAAAATCTATGGGATCTAACAACAAACAAAACGTTGTACTTGCTACAATTGAAGGCTTAAGTCAATTGAAAACTCCAGAAGAAGTGGCTAGAAAACGTGGTAAATCTATCGACGAGATTATGGCTTAATAAGGAGGATATGAAGATGGCAGATAAAATGTTAAAAATAACCTTAGTGAAGTCTACAATTGGTGCGGTTCCAAAGCACAGAAAAACTGTAGAAGCATTGGGACTTAAAAAATTACACAAAACAGTTGTGTTGCCAGATAATGCAGCTGTAAGAGGTATGATTCAACAAGTCAATCATTTGGTGAAAGTTGAAAATGCATAGCAAAATATGATAAAAAGATAAGGAGGTGTCAAAATGGAATTATCAAATTTACAACCGGCAGTCGGTTCAAAACATAGTGATAATTTTAGAAGAGGTCGTGGACACGGTTCGGGAAATGGTAAAACAGCTGGTAAAGGACATAAAGGTCAAAAAGCTCGTTCAGGATCACCTAGAGTAGGTTTTGAAGGTGGACAAATGCCATTGTACAGACGTATTCCTAAAAGAGGATTTACGAACAGAAACTCAAAGGAAATCATTGGAATTAATCTACAAGCTCTAGAAGTTTTTGAAAATGGAACAGTTGTTACAGTTGAAACTTTAATGGAAACGGGGATTGTGAAAAACCCAAGAGATGGTGTTAAAATCCTCGGAAATGGAGAATTAACTAAGAAGCTTACAGTTAAGGTCAATGCATTTAGTGCAAGTGCAAAAGAAAAAATTGAAGCTCTTGGTGGAACAGCAGAGGTGATCTAATGTTTAAAACTTTAGTGAATGCTTTTAAGATCAAAGAGATCAGACAAAGATTTTTATTTACATTTGCAATGCTAGTTGTGATTCGTATTGGATCACAACTTCCTGTACCAGGAGTCGATAGAGATTATTTTGCAAATTGGTTTGCATTGCAGACTGGCGATGCATTTAATTTCTTCGATGCATTCACAGGTGGTTCATTTCTCAACATGTCAATTTTCGCGTTGAATATTACACCATATATTACTTCATCGATTATGATGCAACTTCTTACCATAGCAATTCCTAAATTAGAAGAAATGCAAAAAGATGGAGAAGATGGGCGAAAGAAAATAGCAGCAATCACACGTTATGTGACAGTTGGATTTGCTTTGTTGCAATCATCTGCAATGGCTATTGGATTTGGCAATCAAGGATTGCTTGATGAATACAACGCACTTAATGTAATTACAGTAGTTGCAGCCATGACAGCGGGAAGTACATTCCTCATGTGGATCGGTGAACGAATCACTCAATATGGACTTGGAAATGGTATTTCAGTTGTGCTTGTTATTAATATTATCTCAAAAATACCAGATGATATTATTGCATTGTATCAACAATTTATCTATGGAAAAGCTATTGCAGTTGGTGTACTAGCAGCTGTGATTATTCTTGCAATTATTATTGGAATGATAATATTAGTTATTCTGTTAAATGGAGCGACACGAAAGATTCCAGTACAATATGCAAAGAAACTACAGGGTAATAAATTCGTTGGGGGTCAGTCATCAAGCATTCCAATGAAGGTTAATACATCTGGGGTGATTCCAATTATCTTTGCATCCTCTATTATGCAAACACCAATTGTGATTACTTCTCTATTTAGTATTAGTGCTACAGGCGTTGGTGGTGAAATCTTAAAGGGATTGAATTCTTCTTATTGGTGTAAGCCAAGTGAACCAATTTATACTATTGGATTACTTGTGTACGTATTGCTTGTTATTGCTTTTGCATACTTCTATACATCGATTACTTTTAATCCAATGGAGATTGCAAATAATATGAAAAAGCAAGGTGGCTTTATACCAGGTATACGACCAGGCAAACCAACTTCTGATTACTTGGCAAAGGTACTCAATTATATTATTTTTATTGGTGCTACAGGACTGATTATTATAGCAGTTATTCCGTTTTTCTTTAATGGAATATTTGGTGCCTCGGTATCTTTTGCAGGTACAAGCTTAATCATTATTGTAAGTGTTATTTTAGAAACAATTAAGCAAGTAGAAGCTAAAATGTTAGTTCGTAATTATAAAGGCTTCTTAAACGATTAAACATGCAAATTTTGGGACAAGACAATATTGTTTTGTCCCATGCCTTGTGTGAATCATAGTGCATAGTTTTGGTGTTTTCACATATATTGTGCAGTGTGATTGATATAAGTAATGTGAAAAATAAAGGAGAGTACAGATGAAGATTATTATGTTAGGTGCACCAGGTGCAGGTAAAGGGACTCAAGCTAAGATGATCGCGGATAAATATCATGTTCCGCATATTTCAACAGGAGATATCTTTCGCTCCAATATTAAAAATAATACTGAATTAGGTTTAGAAGCAAAGAAATATATGGATTTAGGACAATTAGTTCCAGATGAGTTAACAGTTAAGATTCTTTTAGACCGTGTTGCCAAGGCCGATTGTAAAGAGGGCTATGTGCTTGATGGATTTCCACGAACAATTCCTCAAGCAACAGTATTAGAAGAAGAACTTAAGAAGCTACAAGATGCAATTGATTATGCCATTGATGTAGATGTACCAGATGATAGTATCATTCGTAGAATGTCTGGTAGAAGAGCATGTGTAGGTTGTGGCTCCACTTATCATGTAGCATATGCGAAAACAAAAGTGGAAAATATTTGTGATCGATGTAACGAACAACTTATCTTGAGAGATGATGATAAACCGGAAACAGTGCTGAATCGACTAACAATTTATCATGAACAAACTAAACCCTTAATTGATTTCTATACAGAAAGAGGAATCTTAAGGACGGTAGATGGGACACTAGATATGAAAGAAGTATTCCAAGCAATTATTCATATCTTAGAATCTTAATCCCATAGACAGGAGACAACATGGCGGTAGGAGTAACAATTAAATCTGAACAAGAGATTGAGATTATGCGAGAAGTTGCTAAAATGCTCTCAGCAGTACATACAGAACTTGGAGAAGCAATAAGACCAGGTATTTCTACCAAAGAAATTGATATTCTTGGAGAAAAGTTAATCCGCAGTTTCGGAGGTATTCCTAGTTTTCTTCATTACCATGGGTACCCAGCCTCAGTTTGCGTATCAGTCAATGAGGAAGTGGTGCATGGAATTCCAACAAAGAAGAGAATCTTACAAGAAGGTGATATAGTCAGTTTAGATGCAGGGATTTTATACAAAGGATATCACTCAGACGCTGCACGAACCCATCCAGTGGGAGAGATTAGTGATGAGGCAAAAAAACTTATTGCTGCAACAAAGCAGAGCTTTTTCGAAGGAATCAAAATGGCGCATGCCGGCAACCGAATCGGTGATATTTCCAATGCCATTGATGCATATATAACGCCTTTTGGATATGGAATTGTTAGAGAATTAGTAGGGCATGGAATCGGTCAATCACTTCATGAAGAACCCCAGATTCCTAACTTTAGACAAAAACGAAGAGGAATTAAGTTGCAACCAGGTATGACACTGGCCATTGAGCCCATGATTAATCTAGGTAGATGTGATGTGGATTGGCTTGAGGATGATTGGACGGTAGTAGCTTCTGATCGAAGCATATCAGCTCATTATGAGAATACAATTCTCATTACAGAGGGTGAACCAGAGATTCTTACATTATAGAAAGTGTTAAGGAGATAGACAATTGATTGGAATGTTTGTACGTTCTAAGGCAGGACATGACAAGAATCGTGTATATGTAGTTGTAAGAGAGACGGAGAAAGAAGTGTGGCTAGTTGATGGTAACCTCCGCACATTCCAGTGTCCTAAGAAGAAGAGAAAAAGGCATATACAAATAATCAAACAATACGTATCAGATGAAATGATAATAAAATTAAAAAGTAACGAAGTAATTAGTAAGGAAGAAATAAAAAGACAAATCAAGTTATACAATGGAGGTATTGCATGTCAAAAGCAGATGTAATTGAAATTGAAGGCGTGGTAATTGAAAAGTTACCAAATACAATGTTCCAAGTAGAGTTAGAAAATGGACACAAAGTGCTAGCACATATTAGTGGAAAGCTAAGACAAAATTTTATTCGAATTTTACCAGGAGATAAAGTAACACTTGAATTATCACCATATGATTTATCAAAAGGTAGAATTATCTGGAGAGATAAGTAGGATAGTGAAAGCGAAGGCTTTGATTATATGATAGAATCATCTATCAAGGAAATGTAACAAAAAACCTTGCACATCCTTGCGATTAATGATATAATCGTATTTGGACTTTTTTGAAAGGAGGGTTTGAGATGAAGGTTAGATCATCCGTAAAACCTATTTGCGAAAAATGCAAAGTAATTAAGAGAAAAGGGAGCATTCGAGTTATTTGCGAAAACCCTAAACACAAGCAAAGACAAGGTTAATACCTTGTAGAAATAAATATTGGTAGATGGAACTACCGTATTTACTTCTTGATACTGTGAAATAATCGTAGAACGCTATGATTGCCATACTTTATAAACAAGAGAGAGTATGAAGTAACGGACAAACTAGATTATGTCTAGTCGGGCGTGTTTGTGTGGCACAAAAGTGCTTGCCCCAATCAATTAGTAACTATTAACAGTAATAACACAAGGACTATAGCCTATGGCTATGGAAAGGCGTTTGCCCGGGTTCTTGTTTGCCCCACCAAGTGGTTATTACACAAGAAAATGGAGGAATTTCACATGGCTCGTATTGCTGGTGTAGACTTACCAAGAGAAAAACGTGTTGAAGTTGGATTAACTTATATCTACGGAATCGGTAGAGTAAGTGCGACAAAAATTTTAGTTGCAGCAAATGTAAATCCTGACACTCGTGTTAGAGATTTAACTGATGATGAAGTAAAGAAACTTAGTGAAGTGATTGACGCTACCACAACGGTAGAAGGTGATTTAAGAAGAGAAATTGCCCTTAACATCAAGAGATTACAAGAAATCGGATGTTATAGAGGAATCCGTCACAGAAAAGGACTTCCAGTTCGTGGACAAAAGACTAAGACCAATGCAAGAACTAGAAAAGGTCCGAAGAGAACAGTTGCTAATAAGAAGAAATAATAATTAACGTAACATAGTCTAAGCAATTAGATAACACCCAGAATGTAAGAGAAAGTAGGTTAGTTTAAATGGCTAAAAAAGTTGCAAAAAAAGTAACAAAAAAGCGTGTAAAGAAAAACGTTGAACGGGGACAGGCACACATTCAATCATCTTTTAATAATACAATCGTTACATTAACAGATGCAGAAGGCAATGCTCTTAGTTGGGCAAGTGCTGGTGGTCTTGGCTTTAGAGGTTCAAAGAAATCTACTCCATATGCAGCCCAAATGGCAGCTGAAACAGCTACAAAGGCAGCATTAGTACATGGTTTAAAGATAGTAGATGTATTTGTAAAAGGACCAGGTTCTGGTCGTGAAGCAGCAATCCGTGCATTGCAAGCAAGTGGACTTGAAGTTACAAGTATTAAAGATGTTACTCCAGTACCACATAACGGATGCCGTCCACCAAAACGCCGTCGTGTGTAGTGTTTATATGGATTACATGTGTAAGTAGTATGGTAACTATAATAATAAGAGTTGGATGAAGGTGGTTATGGATATTCACTGTAAACAACACACCGTTCCCGTGGGAACGTAGGAGGATATTAAAATGGCAGTAAACAGAGTTCCTGTATTAAAAAGATGTAGATCACTTGGCTTAGAACCAATGTTTCTTGGGTATGATAAGAAGTCAAATCGTTCAACAGCAAGAGCTGGTAAAAAAGTAAGTGAGTATGGATTGCAACTCAGAGAAAAACAAAAAGCAAAATTCATCTATGGTGTACTTGAAAAACCTTTTAGAAATTACTATGCGAAAGCAGATAAGATGAAAGGTATGACAGGTGAAAACCTTATGATTATGCTCGAGTCAAGACTTGACAGTGTAATCTTCCGTATGGGATTTGCTAGAACTAGAAGAGAAGCAAGACAAGTAGTTGGACATAAGCACGTACTTGTAAATGGAAAAGGTGTTAATATTCCATCATACTTGATTAAAGCAGGAGATGTAATTGAAATTAGAGAAAAATCAAAAGGTCTTCAAAGATATAAGGATATTATTGAAGTAACAGGTGGAAGATTAATTCCAGAGTGGCTTGATGTAGATGGCGAGGCACTAAAGGGAACAGTAAAAGAACTTCCATCAAGAGAAGTAATTGACGTACCAGTTGATGAAATGCTTATCGTCGAATTATATTCTAGATAAGAATAGCATAATAACTCTAAGGCCGCGGCTTTAGAGTTATGCTTGTGTCAAATAACATTTAGTAATGTTGAATAAGGAGGGTATGTACAATGTTTGATTTTGAAAGACCAAATATTGAAGTAAATGAAATCTCTGAAGATAAGAAGTTTGGTAGATTTGTTGTAGAACCGTTAGAACGTGGGTATGGGCTTACACTAGGTAATTCACTAAGAAGAATTATGCTTTCTTCCTTACCGGGAGCGGCAGTAAGCAGAGTAAAGATTGATGGAGTCTTACATGAATTCAGCTCAATACCTGGTGTAAAAGAAGATGTAACTGAAATTATTATGAATCTTAAGAGTCTAGCGATTAAGAATACAAGCAGTACTGCAGAAGATAAAACAGCATATATTGAGTTTGAGGGAGAGGGTGTTGTACGAGCTTGTGATATTCAAGTAGACTCAGAAATCGAAATCCTCAATCCAGAGCAAGTTATTGCAACCCTTAGTGGTGGTAAAGACTCTAAGTTATACATGGAACTTACTATTACAAAAGGACGCGGATATGCAAGTGCAGATAAGAATAAGCAAGGAGACTTAGCAATTGGTGTAATTGCAATTGATTCAATCTTCACACCGGTTGAACGAGTAAATCTTTCAGTAGAAAATACCCGTGTAGGGCAGATTACTGACTTTGACAAATTAACTTTAGATGTATATACAAAAGGTACATTAGAGCCAGATGAAGCAGTTAGCCTTGCTGCAAAAGTATTAAGTGAACATTTGAATCTTTTTATTGACTTGTCAGAAAATGCTAAAATGGCAGAAGTGATGGTTGAAAAAGAAGAAGATGAAAAAGAAAAGGCATTAGAAATGAGCATTGATGACCTTGAGTTATCAGTACGTTCTTATAATTGTCTCAAGAGAGCTGGAATCAATACAGTAGAAGAGCTTACAAATCGCACTTCTGAAGATATGATGAAAGTGCGTAATCTTGGACGTAAATCATTAGAAGAAGTACTTGCAAAGTTAAAAGAGTTAAATCTTGAACTTAATCCAATGGAAGATTAAAATGATTAGGCACAGATGGTAAGACCAAAGGGCGCAGAAGTGTAGACTCATTACCTGAGCAACTTGCATTCGGTAAGTAAGACCAATGAGCGTGGCCGGATGTTTCACAAGGAATGAAAGGAATTAGAACAATGGCAAAGTATAGAAAATTAGGAAGAACATCTAGTCAAAGAAAAGCACTACTTAGAGGACAAGTAACAGCACTTATTTTAAATGGCAAGATTCGAACAACAGAAGCAAAAGCAAAAGAAGTTGTGAAAATTGCAGATGGTTTAATTGCAATGGCAGTCAAAGAAAAAGATAACTTTGAAATGGTTACTGTTACTGCGAAAGTACCACGTAAAGACAAAGATGGTAAGAGAGTTAAAGAAGTAGTAGATGGTAAAAAGGTAACTGTTTTTGACGAAGTACAAAAAGAAATCAAAAAAGATTTACCTTCAAGACTTCATGCAAGAAGACAAATGTTACGTGTATTATACTCTGTAACTGAGGTACCTACAGAAGGTGCTGGTAAGAAGAGAAATACAAAAGAAGTAGATTTAGTAGCAAAATTATACGATGACATCGCACCAAAATACGTAGATCGTAAGGGTGGTTATACAAGAATCATCAAAATTGGTCAACGTAAAGGTGATGCAGCAATGGAAGTATTACTTGAATTAGTATAATCAGAATAGCTAAGAAGGCAAGTTCAATTGAACTTGCCTTTTTGAATCTCTTGCTATCAAGATGAAAATCTAGTACAATAAGAAACAGAGCAATGAATGATAGCAATGCATGATAGCAATAAGAAATGTAAGGAAATCAATGGGAATAATTAATGTAGAGGAAGTATCATTTGAATACGAGCACCACGATGAAGAAGGTAAGGTGGAAGGAGTTACAACAGCAATTGATCAGGTAAGTCTTTCTGTAGAAGAAGGGCAGTTTATTGCCATTTTAGGCCATAATGGATCGGGAAAATCGACACTTGCAAAGCACCTTAATGCAATTCTTTATCCTACAAAAGGAGCTGTTACAGTAGATGGGAATCTTACCACAGATGAAGACACTTTATGGGATGTTCGCCAAACAGCAGGGATGGTATTTCAAAACCCTGACAACCAGATTATTGGCCAAGTAGTAGAAGAAGATGTAGGATTTGGTCCAGAGAATATTGGAATTGAAACAGCGCAAATATGGGAACGAGTTACAGAAAGTTTACGTGTAGTTGGTATGGAAGAATATGCGAAACATTCTCCCAATAAGTTATCAGGTGGCCAGAAACAACGGGTTTCGATAGCAGGTGTTATTGCAATGCACCCAAAATGTATTGTACTCGATGAACCAACTGCCATGCTTGATCCAAACGGTAGGAAGGCAGTCATTAATGTAGCCAGAGCGCTGAATGATGTAGAGGGAATTACGGTAATCTTAATTACTCACTATATGGAAGAAGTAATTCATGCTGATCGAGTGTTTGTTATGGATCAAGGTAAAATCTGTATGGAAGGCACTCCTAGAGAAATCTTTTCCAGAGTAGAAGAATTACAACAATTACGACTTGATGTTCCACAAGTTACACTGTTGGCACACCATTTGCAACAGGAAGGTATTCCCCTTCCAAATGGAATTGTGACTATAGATGAATTTGTAGAAGCTATTGGCCATATTCATAGTAAGTAGAAAGAGATGGTTATTATTATGTCCATAAGAATAGAAGCTTTGTCACATGTGTATGATCAGGGATATGCATCTGCAAAAGTGGCAATAGAAAATATTAACTTAATCATTCATGAGGGAGAATTTATTGGGGTTATCGGACACACAGGTTCTGGTAAATCAACTTTAATCCAACATTTAAATGGATTGCTGCAACCCACAAGTGGAGTGATTTATTTTCATGAGCAAGCAATAGATCAAAAGGGTTATGACCGTAAAACTCTTCGGCAGAAAGTGGGGTTAGTCTTTCAATATCCCGAACATCAATTGTTTGAAGTGGACGTATTATCCGATGTATTATTTGGACCTAGAAACCTCGGACTTTCAGAGGAAGAGGCTAAGAAGCGAGCACGAGAGGCACTTGATCTAGTAGGACTAGATGAATCATATGACATGAAGTCACCATTTGAATTGTCAGGAGGGCAGAAACGTCGTGTTGCTATAGCTGGCGTTTTAGCAATGCGCCCTGAAGTGCTTATTTTAGATGAACCAACTGCGGGACTTGATCCAAAAGGACGGATAGAAATCTTACAGCAGATGAAACAGTTACAGATGCAAACGGGGATAACTGTATTACTTGTATCCCACAGTATGGAGGATGTGGCTGAATATGTGGATCGAATTGTTGTGATGAATAAAGGTCATATCTTATATGACAATGTACCAACAGAAATCTTTACACATTATAAGGAATTAGAAGCCATTGGACTTGCGGCACCACAAGTGACTTACATTATGCAAAGATTAGTGGAAGATGGAATGATTCCTTATTCCAATGCAACTACCATACAAGAAGCAACAAATGAAATTATTGCAATGGTTAACAGGAGTAAACATGCTTAGAGATATTACACTGGGACAGTATTACCAAGCTGATTCCTTGATTCACAAGTTAGACCCAAGGGTAAAATTGATTACGACTATGAGTTTCTTGATCTCTTTATTTTTGGTACAATCTGTTACAGACTATGTGGTTCCCTTTTTCTTTTTAATTACCATGATGTGCATTAGTAAAGTTCCTTTTTCTTTTATGCTAAAAGGAATGAGGGCAATCCTCTTTCTACTAATCATTACTGTGTTATTTAACCTATTTTTAACACCGGGAGAACCTATTTTCAGCATTTGGATTCTCACCATTACAAGAGAAGGCATTGTATTTGCTTTTAAAATGGCAATACGACTTACTTTTTTAATTATTGGGTCGTCTATTATGACCCTTACCACTACACCCAACCAATTAACAGATGGATTGGAGAACTTATTAAATCCATTAAAGCGTATAAAAGTTCCCGTACATGAAATTGCTATGATGATGTCCATTGCACTTCGTTTTATTCCTATTCTATTAGAAGAAACGGATAAGATTATGAAGGCACAAATCGCTAGAGGTGCAGATTTTGAATCTAAGAATATAATAAAAAGAGCAAAATCATATGTACCAATTCTAGTACCACTTTTTATCTCGGCATTTCGTAGAGCCAATGATCTGGCACTTGCAATGGAAGCACGATGTTACCGAGGAGGGGAATATCGCACGAAGATGAAACCCCTTCATTATGCAAGAAGAGATTATCTAGCATATGCTGTTACGGTGACTTATATAATAACAATGGTTATGTTATATATTAGATAAGGGAAGGTTATTATTTTGAAACGAATTCTATTAGAAGTGGCATATGATGGAACTGCTTATTGTGGATGGCAGGTGCAACCAATGGAATTACCATAGAGGAGGAGTTAAACCAAGCGATTTCTTCCTTGACTGGAGAGGTAGTCCAAGTGATTGGTGCAAGTAGAACAGATTCAGGCGTACATGCCAGATGCAATGTAGCAGTATTTGATACGAATGCAACTATTCCGCCTAATAAATTCTCCTATGCATTAAATCAACGATTACCAGATGATATTCAGGTGCAAGAGTCTAAAGAAGTGCCATACGATTTTCACCCCAGATATTGCAAATCAATTAAAACATATGAGTATTCCATTTGGTGTGGCAGATTTTCAATGCCAATCAATCGATTGTATATGCATGAGATAGAAGCTCAGTTGGATGTGAAGTTAATGCAGCAAGGAGCGGATTATTTAATCGGAGAGCATGACTTTAGGAGCTTTTGTGCAAGTAAAACAGATGTTGACACAACTGTCAGAACAATAAAGAACATTACTGTCACCAGTGAAGATCAAGTAGTTACAATCAAAGTGGAAGGGTATGGATTCCTTTACAATATGGTGCGTATTATTGCAGGCACTTTAATCCAAGTAGGTATGGGAGTTAGGATACCAGAAGATATGATTACCATACTAGAAGCTAAGGACAGAAGAGAAGCAGGCCCCACAGCACCTGCAAAGGGATTGCTTTTACAGAAATATACATTCGTATAGTGTGATTTATTATTTCAAAGCAGTGTGAAGTGCTTACTATACAGATATGCAATAATAACAGCCAGTATTTCCTATTTAAGGACGCTTTCGCTCCGTGGAAATCGTAGCAGTACTAACCGCTTACAGAACAAGCGGTAAGTGCTGACGATTGCCAAGGCCTTTCATAGGAAATGTCTGGCTGTTGTTGTATATCCGCACAGTAGTGGGGGAGCCTTTGGGGAGGTTGAGGGATGCAGAGGTTTCCTGGAATGAGAGTAATATCAAACTAATCTACCAATTACTTATTGTTTTGTTTGCATAAAATAAATACATAACAGGACTAAAACAATTAGGAGAACCCATATCCCCGGAAATACATGAATTATTTTAAAGAATGCTAATAATCCAAGTACGATGGTTACAATACACAAAAATAGTATTAATGTCTTTAAAAAGTTCATTTTTTCACCTGTAACCTGTTATTGAGGCATGATGTCGAATACAAGTACATGTGTCATATTTGTAATTGTTCCTCGTCCTTCATTGTTTGCATCAATTCTTGTAGCAAGTAACCACCAATAGCCAGTGTCAAACGCTGCACCTGCCGCTATAACACCTGCAACTGGGGCAGTTACTGGAAAAATGATTGCTACGCCTGCCGCTGCACCACCTGCCATTGTGCCTCCGGCTGCCCATGTGTTTAAATCGCTAACGATACGTTCCGATTCGCAATTACAAGCATATCGTTGATACCCCCACCAAAATGTAGTAAAACTATTACTCCCTAAGCTACACCTATGTGAACTAATAATATGTTCGCCTCCAATAATATTCAACTCATCATCGGTAGAAATTTGCCCATCTAGTATTTGAGGATTGATAGTTGAAAAATGTTGTTGTAAAGCTTCAACGGCTTCAGGATTTCCATTGTTATCTAGTGCTGCTTGTGTATCCAGAGATAACGTTCCATCTTCCTCTCGAATTACAAAAGTCTCCAGTTCATAAACATCCTCTATTGTGGTAACTTCACTACTTGTTTGGTTATTTTCAGAGGCAAATGCACTTGTACCCATTGTTAATGTCATAACAATAGCTAATCCTAATGATAAAATCTTTTTAAACATAATTTTTACTCACTTTCATTTGTTTTCTTATTCATTTACGTGTGCAAAAAATCTACCTAAACCATTGGACTCACCTCTTTCACTTTGAGCTATTTAAACTAACTAAATTATACAACAACAATTTGTTAAAAAAACGTAGAAAGGACGCGATGGGTAAAAACAAGGACGAAATTTGATGAAAATAATTTCGTCC
>JAWXVE010000012.1:0-42617 GCA_044425575.1 Eubacteriales bacterium
TGATGTTGGTTTGATTTGAAAGACATATGTTTGCACCTCGCTTCTAATATGTCTCTATTATAACACTGAAGCGAGGAATTTAGTAGGTGATCATTAAGTTTTGACACCTAAACCAAATATTCCTCATAAATATTATTTTCATAATGATATGTCATATGTAAATTCATTTTCTCACTATCGTCAAATGAACACCTTGACAAAAGTATAGCATTCAATAATACGGTTAATATAAGTTTTGCCCTCATAGTCTACTCCCTAACTCTCAAATTTTCATTACCTTTATCTTTTATTTTTCGCTCTATTTTTGTAGATATAAGAATCAGGCTTACCGCTAGTATAAATGTAGCAACAATACGTATTCCTAAGTCTAATAAATCTGCAACAAAATTGCTTTCATCTACTTGCATGATTAATATGTAATCTAAATTAATATCATCAATACTAATATCCATATTTTCATTAGCAAGCCGAATAATATCATCTTCTAAATTACTTGACATTCTATCTTTGTATGCAATTGGAAGTGTTTTGCTATTTGCGTAATCTTGATTCATAAATGCAGCTATGTACGAACCATCATCTAATTCTACTAAATAATATCCAGCGTATAAAAAATTATAAAAAAACAAAGGATTTTCGGTTTGTTCTGGAATATTAATTACTCCATATGCTCTTCCGCTTGAAGTTCTCCGTGCTATTTGACTCCAATCTGAATTTTTAAGTTCATAATAACCTAACGGAATTACTGTTTGTGTTTCCACAACAAAATCGTAACTATCTCTAATTTCAAAGCTCGTTAAGTCGTCACTTGTTAATACTGGCACATCGTCTGCTCCTATTTTCCCTACAAAATTCAAATCATATCCATCTATAATCTCTTCATAAGACACTTTACTTGTTATTAAATCTGTTAATGGTTTAGTTGGAATGTTTGCAAAGAAGTACATGCAAAACGTTGCTCCAGCCAACACAAGTATTACATAAACTATATTTTCAGTTATTTTTTTCATGAATGATACCACCTTTCTATTCACCAATTAAAACCTCATTAAATTTTATGCTCTTAATCATTTCTTCAAGTTCTAACACAACTTCTTATCACTCATTTATAATGCTTTCATCATAGGTTATTTTAGTATCAAATATTTCAGTATGTACTTCTCCATCAAACGGGATAGAAGTGGTCCATAGTGGTATATTTGCAGTTTCGAAATTATACTCAAAGGTCACATTGATTTCATCGTCAGATATAACAAAACTTAAATATGGTTCATATTCTTCGTTTTCCATAAAGCTCATATCAATACCAATCGCTTGTTCCAGATTGATTTCTTGCTCGTGGAATGTATCATCAAAGTCAAAGGTATGCATGATATGTTTTGTATCAAAATCATCTAAATTTCTATAATAAACCTTAGCATTTTTATCTTCTTTCCACCAAAGCATACCTTGATTTTCTGCATAACCTCTATGATAAAAATAGGCTTTATTATCATTTATAGTTAAGAAAAGTTCATCTTCTTTTGTGTCAAAGATTGCAATTGTATCATAAGTGTTTGTATCTATAGCAATTAATTCTCCGCTATATAACGCATCATCAAAATAATACACCCATGTTGCAGCACCTGTCATGCCAGTTCCATTCCACTGCGAAGCCCAAATATAAAGCATATCTTCCGTCTTAACAGCCGTTAAAGCAGATACACTATCACGCTGGGTTTCATAGACAATATTATCATTTTGGTATATTCTAAGTAACCTTTGATAATTACCATTTTCACCAATTCTTTCGTATTTTATCAGATAATCATCCATTTCAAATTGTGTTGTTTCACTATCTGCATAGTTAAAATATTTTTCACTTGTATGAAAAGTATCTCCATTTTTAATGCTGTAATTTAATTCTGTATACCGTCTTTCACAGCCAACCAGCAAACTGCAAACTATTAAAAGTAATATGATATATGGTTTTTTCATTGCACCTCTCTTTTAATTTTTATTAATGGTTTAGGTGTCAAAACTTAATGATCACCTACTAAATTCCTCGCATCAGTGTTATAATAGAGACATATTAGAAGCGAGGTGCAAACATATGTCTTTCAAATCAACATGATTCATCGTCTTCTAAAACTCTCATTACTTTTTCACTTTGATTTCTTGGATATGCAACTGTTTGACCGTATTTAGATTTTGGTAATGCTAAACGACTTTCTGTTTCTATTTTCTGATTTTAAGATACTTCCATTATACTATAGAATGCATTATAATTCAGTCAAATCTACAAACTTTATTTTGCGTTTATTCTACCAAAGTCATACACTTCAAAATTACAAGGTTGTTCGGGAGCCTCCTTAGAAAATTATATACGAACTACTTCAAAACGATTTAAGCCACTTATACTCAAACAACTTACAATATCTCTTTGAATTTCCACTAAATTGCTTGGGGTAATGATGTTTCCGACGCCAATAGAAAGAAGTGCTTTCAATAGCGATGTTACCCTCGATTTCATGCAAATGGTATGGGATTTATTTCAAGAGAAAACAGCAAAAAAGCTGATAAAATTAGATTTTATCAGCTTTGCAAAACAGTGCGTACGGGAATCGAACCCGTGATCCCGCCGTGAGAGGGCGATGTCTTGACCTCTTGACCAACGCACCTTATTCATATCTATATCATACGAATGAATCTTATACATTGTAACGTACTTGAGAGAAGAATGCAAGTAATTTTATTGACTTTACAACAAGTCCATAAAACTAAGTTGATTAGATTCTGGAATGTCTCCAAACAATTTCAACTTTTCCATCAGTTCTGTTACGGTACCCGATACTTTCGTTCTATTCCGGAAATCTTCACGGGAGAGAAAGGGACCATCTTTCACTGCTTCTACAATACCCTCTGCTGCTTTTTCTCCTAGTCCATCAATACTACTTAAAGATGGCATAATCTTGCCCTCTATAATCTGGAAACCTTCTGCCTGTGCCACAAATAAATCAATTGGAATAAAGTCATAGCCACGTGCATACATTTCCTGCACAATCTTCATATCCTTATAGGCATCTTGCTCTTTCTTGGATAAACCATCTCCTCGCTTCTTATAATCGAGCATATAATGTTCTAAGGTTTCTTGACCCTGACACATTAATTCATAGGAAAATGCCGAAGCACGAATGCTAAAAAATGATGCATAATAAGCCAATGGATAATTCACTTTATAATAAGCAATGCGCCATGCCATCATTACATAGGCTGCTGCATGTGCTTTAGGAAACATATACTTGATCTTCTTGCATGACCAAATATACCAATCTGGCACATTGGCTTCTAGCATTGCCTCTTCCCACTCCGGTCTTAGTCCTTTTCCTTTTCGCACCGATTCCATAATGGTAAAAGAAAGACTGCTCTCCACTCCCATATGAATTAAATAAGTCATAATATCATCACGGGTACAAATAGCTGTGGAAATCGTTGCTTTTCCTTCTTGAATTAATGTCTGGGCATTAGACAGCCACACATCTGTACCATGAGATAATCCAGAAATACGAATGAGATCCGAGAAAGAAGATGGCTTTGTATCTTCTAACATCTGAATTACAAATTCTGTACCAAATTCTGGTATTCCTAGGGAACCCATTTTACACCCACTAATCTGTTCTGGGTTAATACCAAGTGCCTTAGTACCTTGGAATAAGGACATAACGTCGTGGTCATCTAAGGGAATATCTACTGCCACTGTTTCTGTAAAATCTTCAAGCATACGAATCATAGTTGGATCATCATGACCTAGAATATCTAGCTTTAATAAATTATGGTCAATGGAGTGATAATCAAAGTGTGTGGTAATCGTATCTGTTGCCATGTCATTGGCTGGCCGCTGTACTGGTGTAAAAGAATAGATATTTTCTCCTAAGGGAAGTACAATAATCCCTCCGGGATGTTGACCTGTTGAACGGCGAATCCCTGTACACCCTTGCACAATGCGATTGATTTCACAGCTTCTTTTTCGATCTCCTCTTTCATCATAATACTTCTTCACATAACCGTATGCTGTCTTATCTGCCAAAGTACCTATTGTTCCTGCACGGAAGGTCTGTCCCTCTCCAAAGATTACTTCTGTATATTTATGTGCTTTGCTTTGATATTCTCCTGAAAAATTAAGGTCAATATCTGGTTCTTTATCTCCTTTAAATCCCAGAAAGGTTTCAAAAGGAATGTCAAATCCGTCTTTTGCTAGCATTGCACCGCAATTGGGGCACTCTTTATCTTCCATGTCGCATCCTGCTTTTCCAGAAAAGGACCTGACATATTCTGATTCAAAATCACTATAATGACACTTTGTGCAATAATAATGAGGTTGTAATGGATTTACTTCTGTAATACCTGACATGGTGGCAACAAAAGAGGATCCTACTGACCCACGGGAACCCACTAAATATCCATCTTCTACTGACTTCCACACAAGTTTTTGAGAGATAATATACATAACAGCAAATCCATTCGAAATAATGGAATCTAATTCACGTTTTAATCTTGCTTCCACAATATCTGGTAATGGTTCTCCATACATTTCATGGGCTTTTGTATAACAAATTTCCGTTAATGTCTGATCACTATTGGGAATCACTGGCGGGCATTTATCTGGACGCACTGGAGAAATCTTATCAATTTGGTCTGCAATAATATTGGTATTCGTAATGACTACTTCTCTGGCTATCTCTTCCCCTAAATATGCAAATTCCTCTAGCATTTCGTCAGTGGTTCTCAGATAAAGGGGTGCTTGGTCATCTGCATCCTTAAATCCCTTACCTGCCATAATAATCTTACGATAGACTTCATCTTCCGGATTAAGGAAATGCACATCACAAGTTGCTACTACTGGCTTATGAAACAAATCTCCTAAGGTTACAATTCTTCGATTAATCTCCATTAAATCTTCCTTAGAATGAATGGTATCATATCGGGGCGATTCAATCATAAATTCATTATTGCCCAAAGGTTGAATTTCCAGATAATCATAGAATTTTACAATTTCTGCAATTGCCTCTTCTGTTTCTCCATTTACCAGCGCACGATACAATTCACCTGCTTCACAAGCACTTCCAATTAGCAGTCCTTCTTTATGTGCTAAAAAAGAACTTTTGGGAACTTTGGGACGACCATTATAATATTTAATATGCGATTCTGATACAAGGGTATATAGATTGGTACGCCCTATATCGTTTTTGGCCAGTATAATTGCATGATAATAGGGAAGCTTTCTAATTGCTCCTTCATTGTTTGCCGTATATTCATTGAGCTGTGATAACGTAGTCACACCTTCTTTAGCCAACTCCTCTATCATACGTATAAATATCTTTCCTGTCATTTTTGCATCATCAATCGCTCTATGATGATTTTCCATCTTATATTTATACGCCTTTGCCACTGCTGCCAGTGTATGCTTTGACTTATTAGGCAAGACCGTTCTTGCCATTTGCAATGTATCCACATATGTATTTGATATGGCAATTCCTTGACGCTTTCCGTTAGCTAGAAGGAATCCCATATCGAATTTAGCGTTATGTGCCACTAAAACGTTATCTTTACAAAATAATAAAAAATCTGGTAGAACTTGCTCGATCAAAGGTGCATCTATTACCATATCGTCACTAATATTGGTTAAATTCTGAATGACAAATGGAATGGGTACCTGTGGATTCACAAAGCTTTGGTAAGAATCCACAATCTCACCATTTGTAATTTTCACTGCCCCTATTTCTATAATACAGTTATTACTTGGTGAAAACCCTGTAGTTTCAATATCAAACACCACAAATGTATTGGTAAAATCTTGTCCCGCCTCTTGTACAACTGTTTCTTGACCGTCATCTACTAAATACGCTTCCATCCCATAAATAATCTTAAATGGATCATCATGTGGCAATGCATGATTGGCTTCTGGAAATGCTTGTACAACTCCGTGGTCAGTAATAGCAAGCGCAGTATGCCCAAACCCTTTTGCAGTTTTAATAATCTGGCGCACATCACTGACTCCATCCATATCACTCATTTTCGTATGACAATGTAACTCCACACGTTTTGTCAACATATTGTCTTGACGCTTTCCCATGAATTCTGGAATTTTTTTGGCACCTGATATGGATCCAAGGGTCAGTTCTCCATCGTACTTGTCAATCATGGTAATTCCTTTTAACTTTACACAAGCACCTTTTTGTACACCATTTTCTATTGATTCTATTTGATCTGCTCGAGCAAACATCTTAATCGTAATAGTGTCCGTATAATCAGTCACATCGTAAATTAACAAAAACTTCTCATTTTTTAGTTCTCGCTTTTCTAATCGAATAATCGTTCCGCGAATGACTACTTCACCCATTTCCCCCTGTATTTCAACAATTTCAATTGCTTCCTCGTCAAAATCACGTCCATAAAACACATCTGGATTATCACTTTGGTAAGTAGATTTTTTCTTTTTAACAAATTCCTTTTTTGATTTCCCCTGAGATACCTTTTGCTTATTCTCCAATACTGTTCCTTGCTTCTGCTCTCCATGCTTACGGTCTTCAAGAGAATGTTCAAGGTCAATAATCTCTTGTCTAACATAAGATCGCTCTCGTATTTTCTGAGCAATCATATGATCATCTTCTTCCTTAGAACGTGTATGCCCTTCATAATATTGAGAGATAATGGTAACACTTATCCCACATCGTTCTACTATAATCTTATCAAGAATACGTAACAACTCATCTTCCTTATGCTTTGTAAAAGATGTCTTTCGGAATAAAATATGCATTACATCTCTGCTAGGATAAGATATTTGTGCATTTTTAAAAATATTATATTCTAGTCTACTCCGCTCTTTCAATTCCATTAAAATAGAATCATGGTAGATATCCATTAATGTTTGCACTGTATATTGGGATGATAATTGGAAGGATTCATAACAACGTATTTGAGTGGCAACATTTGCAAATAATTGCTTTTTGATTTCTACTTCCATGGCAAAAATATCCTTCTTATGGATGATATAAGGAGCCATTATATGAATACGCAACCATTCTCGATCTGCTGTAAGCGATACTTTTGCAACCTCTACTTGAGCAAATATTTTACTCATCTCTTCTTTTAAATGTAAGGTTGGAAATACCTCTAAAAATTTTTTCTCCATAATGCTTCTCTTTCTATTGATTCCAATTCAATAATTCTTCTCGCAAGACTTGTAAAAGTTCTGACTCTGGGACTTTTCGTATGATTTCTCCCTTTTTAATAAGCAAACCTTCTCCTATACCACCAGCAATTCCAATATCTGCTTCTTTGGCCTCTCCTGGTCCATTTACCACACATCCCATTACTGCTACTTTTAAGTCAAGCGGAATATCTGCTACCATATGTTCCACTTGATTTGCAAGGGCAATTAAGTCAATTCTTGTTCTTCCACAAGTGGGGCATGATACTATTTCAATACCACCCTTCCGTAATCCCAATGTTTTTAAAATCAACTTAGCCGACTTAATCTCTTCCACTGGGTCTCCTGTTAGGGAAACACGTATGGTATCTCCAATCCCTTGGTTGAGGATAAGTCCTAGCCCAATTGCAGATTTTATATTACCACTAGTAACCGTTCCAGATTCTGTAATTCCCACATGAATTGGGTATGTTACTGTTTTGGCAAGCAATTCATGAGCTTCCACACACATCATTACATCAGATGACTTAATACTCACTACCAGATTATCATAGCCTAGCTCTTCCACTAACGCCACTTGCCCTAATGCACTTTCCACAATTCCCTCAGCTGTTACTCCACCATTACGGTTCACAATTTCCTTTTCAAGAGAACCGCTATTCACTCCAATGCGAATAGGAATGCCTCTCTCCTTTGCAACATGAACCACTTGTGCTACACGCTCTTTACTTCCAATGTTTCCTGGATTAATACGAATCTTATCTGCTCCATTTTCCATTGCCGCAATGGCCATTCTATAATCAAAGTGTATATCGCCTACAAGCGGAATGGTAATTTCCTTTTTTATCTTTGCAATGGCTTTGGCTGCTTCCATGGTGGGAATGGTGCAACGCACAATCTCACAACCTGCTTGTTCCAAACGCTTAATCTGAGCCACAGTAGCAGCTACATCTTCTGTTTGCGTATTCGTCATAGATTGAATCAAAATGGGATTCCCCCCTCCAATCATACGATTTCCTATTGCAATGATTTTTGTATGGTCTCTATGCATATCACTTCTCCTTCTCTAAAATCTAATGATATTATGATGTTGGTCAAAAGGTGTTTTGACCCTGGTATCATATTATAACATGGATTATATAAAATCAAAACCATTCCACTTACATCTTTCTTTTTCTAATATTTCTTAGCTTATTTCTGTCATTTTTATCTGCTTTTTGTCCACGTTTCTAATTCATATTGTCAATCTGCAATTTATTTGTTACCTTATGTTTATATGAAGTTAGGTGCAGAAAAGTTTTTGACCCTGTCATCATTATATGATGCTATATTAATAGTCGAATAAAGAGAGGAGTTTGTATCATGTCAGTACAAATTTACAAAACAAAAAATTATCAGGAACTCAGCAAAAAGGCCGCATACATTCTTGCAGCAGAAGTAATCAAAAAACCAGATTGTGTCCTAGGTCTTGCAACTGGTTCGACTCCAATTGGAACTTATGAAGAGTTGGTGAAACTTTACAAGGAAGGCGCAGTTGATTTTGAACAAGTAAAATCAGTAAACCTTGATGAGTATAAAGGCTTATCAAAAGAGGATGATCAAAGTTACTACTACTTTATGAATGAACACTTATTTCAACATGTGAATATTAATAAAGCAAATACAAACGTGCCAAATGGTAAAGAAGCAGATTCTGATAAAGAGTGTGTAAATTATGAATCTATTATTGCTGGATATGGTGCACAAGATATTCAACTATTAGGTATTGGTCATAATGGACATATTGGTTTTAACGAACCTTGTGATGAGTTTATTAAAGATACTCACTGTGTGGACTTAGCAGAAAGTACCATTGAAGCAAATAAACGTTTCTTTGATGATATTAACCAAGTTCCTCGCCAAGCATATACAATGGGAATCCATACGATTATGAAAGCTAAGAAAGTCTTAGTTCTTGCTAGCGGAGAAGACAAGGCACAAATTATTAAAGATGCTTTCTTTGGACCAGTAACACCACAAGTACCTGCTTCTATTCTGCAACTTCATAATGATGTAGTTGTAATTGTAGACGATACCTCTGGCAAATATATTGAAGCATAATATGTGTACCATTCTATACACACTAGTATATATGCCAAAGCGTCACATATACTAGGTACTTATGAGCTGAATGCCCTATTCAGCTCATATTGTCATAATATACGCTTTAGAATGAGAGGCAATTATGATTATTAAGAATGCAGAAGTATTTCAAACAGATGGTTCTTTTGTAGTGGAAGATATTGCAATTACAGAAGAACGAATTAGTACACAAGCATTAGACGATACAATCATTGATGCAACAAATCTTGTAGCCATTCCAGGTCTTGTGGATATTCACTTTCACGGTTGCGTTGGATATGATTTTTGTGATGGGACCACGGAAGCTTTTACTGCCATTGCAAAGTACCAATTATCTCAAGGTACTATGGCAATCTGTCCAGCAACTATGACCTTTGGCGAAGAGACTCTTGCTGATATATGTGCCAATGCTGCAGCATATAACAATCCAGCAGGTGCTGATTTAATAGGAATCAATCTGGAAGGTCCTTTTATCTCTGATGAGAAAAAGGGTGCTCAGAATGGTAAATATATTACTATTCCTAGTATTCAAATGTTCCAAAATCTTGTAGAGGCGTCAAAAGGGCTTGTAAAATTAGTTGATATTGCCCCTGAAACAGATGGTGCTATGGAATTTATAGCAGAGGCAAAGAAGTCTGCTACTGTTTCACTTGCACATACAGGCGCTGATTATGACATCGCTACTCAAGCATTTGAGCATGGAGCAACACATGTAACTCATCTATACAATGCAATGCAACCATATACTCATCGTGCGCCAGGACTGATTGGTGCTGCATGCGATCAGGAACAGGTACGTGTTGAACTAATTACCGATGGAATTCATATTCACCCAAGTGCTGTTCGCACTACATTTAAAATGTTTGGTGATGACCGCATCTGTCTCATTAGTGACAGTATGATGGCTACAGGGTTAGATGATGGTGATTACTCTCTTGGCGGACAACCTGTGAAGGTAGTTGGCAATCTTGCCACTCTTACAAATGGTACCATTGCGGGTTCTGCTACAAACTTATATACTTGTATGAAAACTGCTGTACTTGATATGAAGATTCCACTTGGAAGTGCAGTGAAATGTGCTACAATCAATCCGGCGAAAGCCATTAAAGTTGATGATAACTACGGAACTCTTTCTGTTGGAAAGTATGCCAATATTATTTTACTTGATAAAGATACCATGGAAATAAAACAACTTATTTTTAAGGGAACAATTCTATGAAAAACCACGACTTTTTCCAAAAATCAGCATGTGCTATGCTAATCTGTCAAAATGATTCGAATGCCACAATCGTAGAAGCGAATGATGCATTCTATTATTTGATTGGCTATTCTCATGAAGAAGTAACTACCATCTTTCACAATAGCTTAACTTCTCTTATTGTAGACGATGTCCCATCAATCTTACAAAAGCTAGATAAAGTTGCCCAAGATCATACCGCGATTGATTTTGAGTTTCACATTCATGGAAGAGATGGGCAACTATTAACCATTCATGCCATATCTAAATACGACGGTGAAAGCAATGGATTTTATGTTGTATTAATGGACATTTCTTATAAAGCGAAAGCTTTAGAGAATCTAGCACACATTGCAACTTTAGATCGTTTAACTGGTTTGCTGAATCGTCAGACCATTGAACTACAGATTAAGGATGTATTAAATACAGCAACGGATGGCTTACATTTTGCACTCTTTATTATTGACATTGATAACTTTAAGCAAGTCAATGCACAGCTAGGCCATCAATATGGCGATACCATCCTTGCACAAGCTAGTTTTTTACTAGCAAACACCTTCCGAAAATCAGATTTACTAGGAAGACTGGGTGGTGATGAATTCATCATTTTCTTGCAATATAATGGGAATCTTGATTTTATTGAAAACTTTGCCCACCGTTTGATTACCAATCAATCTGTAATTGATAGCAACTATCCGATTACATTTAGCGTGGGAATTAGCATTGCAGACGGTGCTTCTAAATCATTTGAATCATTATATAAAGAAGCTGAAAAAGCCCTGTATCATGCCAAACATACTGGTGCTTCTACCTACCGAATCTATGATACTACTATGGTGTAGAAGTTACTCACCATATGCCACTAAAATATGTTGCTCTGCATACTCATACATGGTTTGATTATAAGTTCGTACTAATATTGTAAGAACATCTCCATACTCTTTTAATTGAGTTGCATCAATTTTAAACGAAGAACTTTCCAATTCAATCCAACCACTACCATCATAGCTAATATGATAAGTAGTCGTTGGATTGTCTTCTATTTTACGAATAATAATATCATCCGTTGTTCGATAGACAGCTTCCTCACGAATTAAGATGCTTCGCATATAGGAATCTTGAATCTCTACTAGTTGCTTCCCATCTATTGGCTCTTCTTTTCCATAGCTGGCTAAAGGTATTGATAACAAGAGTATTAAAATGAGGAAAATGGACAACGCACCTCCTTTACGTCCCGTTAAAACCATATGTGTAATAGTTTGATAGGATTTCCTCTCTTCCCAACGTTGCATAAAGATTTGGCGAAAAATCCCAAGAAAACTGCATGCAAGAATCATTTTTGCAATTTCCACCTGATACTCCCCTAATGCCGCAAGATTAATATATCCAATAGTCATTGCAAGGTAATACGCCACTCCAACAAATAACACGCCATATACACCATCTACTATTCTTCTTCCAATTACTCCAATTCGATTAGAAAATTTACTTTTACCAAGGTCTGTTGCCACTTCTTTTACACTATTATAACGCTTTGTTCGATCCTCTCTAATACATTTTTCAATAATACGTTCCATTCTACGTGTAATAAAATGTTGATTTAAATATTTCTTATTTATAATATTAGCTGCATCATCTGCCAATATACCTGAACTCATATAAAGTCCAATCATACCTAAACTATAAATATCTGTACGAGCATCTAACGCATCTTCTCCATTTTTAGCATCTATTAATTCTTTGGCTGCATATTCCACTGTTCCATACACACTGTTCATTTGATTATTGTGGTATTGAAATCTAGCTGCACCAAAATCAATTAAACATAATGATCCATTTGGTTCTATTATAATATTATCGGGTTTTAAATCTAAATATAAGATAGGAATTGTCTGGGTATGTAAATAATGAAGAATCTGAGTCAGCTCTAGTAAATAATCGTAAATCATCTTTTCTCTACATGTTCCATGGAAATCCATGTACTGTGCTAACGTAATTCCTTCTCGATATTGCATAGCAAGCACAGTAGTATTGCGATATGTATAGCAATCAATTAAGTACGGAATGCTACGATTATCTAGGCTCTGTAAAATCATAGCTTCTTGTCGCGCCACCTCTTCCTCTCTAATTGCCTTCAATACTACTTTGCTCTGTAAACGCGTATCATATGCTTCATATACAATAGATGTACCACCGCCACCTAAATAACGTATATTTGTATAACGCCCTTGCTCATCTACTTGAATCTCTCTCATATATTTTCTCCTTAATTTCTCCATACAAGAATTGCTACCATTTCCTCATGTTCTTTCCTTGCATGTATGCGTTTCCCAATCTCCATCATAAATTTCTTTATTTTATCTGGTTTGGAATATCCAACTTGGTATTGCCTCTGAAAAAGATCTATTCCTACTTTATCTAGATATGGTTCAGAAGACATTAAGATTCCACACCCTTTTTTTAATCGTCCCGTACACCACCAATCATTCTGCATGGGATGTTTTTTTTGTCTTTTTGGTTGTATTGGTCTTCTTCTTGGAATTGTTTTGATTTCTGTTTTGGATAAGTAATGCAAGGATTGATGCCCTCTTTGCATAATCAGATATGTCTGTTTACTTATGATAATGGTGGTAATTGCCAGCGTTTGTTTACATCCATATTGTTCTTCGTACCGCTGCACTTCTTCTGAAAGGCTATATAGTAGTCTCTGATAAGACTGTGATAATTGATAGGCAAAATGGTGATTAAGCGGTTGATTTGCCAATGGTTCCATTGCTTTACCATAAAACCACTTTGCAATTTGTTCAGTAATATATGATACTATCTTCTCTCCATGTATATCTTTCGAGTGCTCTGCTTCGCAGATTGAACAAAGAAGTACTGGTCCATACTTGACTCGAATGTGCTGTATTTGAAGTCCCGTTCCATTACAACTGTCCCATTTGCTCTCCTCCCAAAAATGGGCATAGCTATATTCTATTTTCATTCTTCACCTTCTTGTAATTATTGGAATTGTGTGACGAGTTGTCATAATTGATATGTACGCTTTTAAGATAACAAAAAATATTTGATTTGTCAAGTACCTTTTATAAGATACGTGACAAATCGTTAAATACGATTACAACCATAAGAATCATAAGTGCTACAAATCCAATAAAATGTACCACTCCCTCTTTTTCTGGAGCAACTGGTTTCCCTCGGACTGCCTCTATGAGTAGAAAGACCAATCTCCCTCCGTCTAGAGCCGGCAAAGGTAACAGATTAATAATTCCTAGATTGACACTAAGTAAGACTGCAATATTAATCATAGTTAATACAACCGATATCATACCATATGGGGTAGTTGCTTCAATGGCATCATCAATGACCACTGCCATACCAACTGGGCCTGCAATATCATCTTTATTTACTTTACCCTGTACCATCATCCCAAGACTTTTCACAGTGGAAATCAAGGAATATCGCACTTCATAATAAGCATATTCAATGACTTCTAATCCAGCAGGGGCAATATAAGTGCCGCCCTGAAATCCAAAATAATATAAGCCCGATTCTTCATTATATTCTGGTGTGATTTCCACAGTATACTGCTCACCATCTCTCTCATATGTGACTGTTGCAGTCTCTCCTTCGTTAAAGTAAGATGCCAATGTGATTTCACGATATAATTTAATCTTTTGGCCATTAATGGCAATGATTTCATCTCCTGCTTCTATTCCTGCTTCTTGTGCTGGGTACCCATCCATAACAGATTGAATAATTGCTTCATCAGAACCTGCTACTCCCACTAAAATAATAGATAATAATAAGGCTAAAATCAGATTAAAAACAGGTCCTGCTAATACGCAAGATATCCTTCCCCAAACACTGGCTCCTTGAAAAGTACCTTCTTTCTCACTCTTGGTACCATCCTCAGCATAAACACCATCTTCTCCTTCAAAAATACAAGCACCTCCAAAAGGAAATAACTTTAAAGAAAAAAGTGTTTCACCTTTTTGTACCTTGAATAAAGTGGGGCCCATTCCTACAAAAAACTCATTTACTCGAATACCATTTTTCTTAGCTAATAGAAAATGTCCCATTTCGTGGGAAATAATCACAGCTCCAAAGATTAATATAAATGCAATAATTGTCAATTTTAATATCCGTCCCTTCTAACTTACTTCATTCCATCAATATAGCAATAAATTTCATTCTCAATAGCCAAAATCTCTTCCACACTTGGGTGTTCTATTACAGTATGGCGATTCATACAACTTTCAATTAACTCTGTAATCTCTAGAAAAGATATTGTTCTATCTAAAAATAATGCAACTGCTTTTTCATTAGCCGCATTGAATACGGTAGGCATGGATCCTCCCACAGTAGCTGCTTCATAAGCAAGTGTCAATCCGTGAAATGTCTTGCAGTCTGGTGCTTCAAAAGTCATATTCCCTAAGGCAACAAAATCAACTTTTTTGCAATCCATTGGTTTTCGATCTGGATAAAATAGTGCGTATTGAATTGGTAACTTCATATCTGGCATACCTAGCTCTGCCATTATCCCACCATCCACATATTCTACCATTGAGTGAATAATACTTTGTGGATGTACCACTACTTGGATTTGTTCTAAAGATACATCAAACAACCACTTTGCTTCGATTACTTCTAATCCTTTATTTACCAAGGTTGCTGAGTCAATTGTAATCTTTTTCCCCATACTCCAGTTGGGATGTTTCAATGCCTCTTCTACTGTAATATTACTTAATTGCTCCCTAGTACGACCACGAAATGGTCCTCCTGAAGCCGTTAGTAGTAATTTATTAATACGACTTTTATTTTCACCATTTAATGATTGAAAAATAGCACTATGTTCACTATCTACAGGAAAAATAGATACTCCCATTTTCTGAGCCAGTGGCATAATAATATGACCTGCCGTAACAAGAGTTTCCTTATTGGCAAGGGCAATAGTCTTCCCTGCTTCAATAGCTGCAATGGTTGGACGAATACCAATCATACCCACAATTGCTGTTACTACCACGTCTACTTCAGCAATAGTCACTACTTCTAATAAACCATCCATGCCAAATGCAATGGGGATTCCCAAGTCTCTCGTTGAATTTCTTAATTGCTTGGCACTTGCTTCCTCCCACACAGATACAAACTTTGGTTTAAACTCCCTCATTTGTTCTTCCAATCGTGCCAAGTTACTTCTAGCCGCAATGGCAATTACTTCTAATTCTCTATGCTCTCTTACAAGTTCTAATGTCTGTGTTCCAATGGACCCTGTAGAACCTAATATTGCAATTTTTTTCATATGCTATCCTACCATTTTCTATCGATATGTGATTAATATAAAGTATATAATCGGTGCGATGAAAATAACACTATCAAAGCGGTCCATAATACCACCATGACCCGGAATCAATCTACCATAATCTTTAATTTCATAATTTCGTTTTATTGCAGAAGCTGCCAAATCCCCAATCTGTGCTAAAATAGAACCAATAATACAAATAATAGCAAGTAAGATCCAAGACTCTTCTACAAACCAATTTAAAAATAATACCCCTACTACTGTTGCACTCACTATACCACCAATTGCACCCTCAATTGTCTTTTTGGGACTTAACATTGGCGCTAATTTATGTTTTCCCAATCCCATTCCAATGGCAAATGCACCTGTATCGCATACCCATGAAACTACTACAATCAACCATACTAAGAAGATTCCCTCCTCTAACTCCCGTATAAAATAAATAAACGATAGCATAACTGGTGCATAAAACATTGCAAAATATGTGGCCAGAATCTGATTAATATGATATTTCGGAAATAATAAAACATAAGCAACCATAAGTGCTAACATCGTTGCAATCATGGGTAAAATTAAGCGTACATGAAAACCACATGAATACGCAATAAGGTAATAGGCTGTAATTCCAAATAATCCCACAAATTCAATTTCATTGCAAACTGCCTTTCTTGCATGTACCCCCATTGCACGAGTCAATTCAATAAAGGCCACACAAGATGTAAAATAAAGCATAATTAGTAAAAAAGGACCGCCCAATAAGAAGGCTGCTATAGTAATTAGCATTAGAACTACTGCACTTGTAATACGTTTGAATAACATAAATCACCCCATTCTTTTACTCCATTATTCCGTTAAACCATATCTTCTATCTCTACTATTATATGTTTCTATAGCTTTTTCTAATTCTTCTTTTGTAAAATCTGGCCAAGGTACTGTTGTATAATAGAATTCCGAATACGCTAATTGCCACAACAAAAAGTTTGATATACGCAATTCACCACTTGTTCGAATCATCAAATCAGGATCTGGTATACCTCTTGTATCTAAACAATTGGAAAAGAAATCCTCATCTATACTCTTAAGTTCTACTTCTCCTCGTTGGATTTTTGCGCCTACTTCTCGTACTGCTCGAACAATTTCGTCACGACTTCCATAATTTAGAGCCACTTGAAAATGTAGTCCTTGGTTGTTCTTCGTTACTTCTTCTAATTCTATCATGCGCTGTTGCATATCTACATCAAATCCAGATTTATCTCCTATAATCTTGACGCACATATCATTCTTTTGAGCAGTCTTAATACATGTCTTTAAATATTGTCGAAAGAGTTTCATCAATCCTTCCACTTCTTGTTTGGATCTCTTCCAATTCTCAGTAGAAAATGCATATACAGTAAGGTATTGTACACCCATTCTATATGCTTCTTCGCAGATAATTTCCAAATTTTTACTTCCTTGGGCATGACCAACATTTCTAGGCATCCCCTTCGCCTTAGCCCATCGTCCATTTCCATCTAGAATAATCGCAATGTGATTTGGGATATTCATAATTTCCTCTTATAGAGTTATTCATTCACTCCATCTTACTTTCTATTTTATTCACTATTTTGTTTTTAAAATAGCATAAGAGGACATGCTCTGTATTGCCTGTCCCCAATTTAGTTCTTATACGGTTAAAATCTCTTTTGATTTTTCTTCTACCAAGTGATCTACATCTTTTACTGCCTTATCTGTTAACTTTTGTAATTCATCTTCTAAATCTTTGATTTCATCTTCTGAAATATCTGCCTTAAGAAGTTTCTTGAATGCATCATTACCTTCTCTTCTAATATTACGAATAGCAACTTTACATTCTTCCCCTTTTTTCTTTACATCCTTAACAAGCTCTTTTCTTCTATCTTCTGTTAACTCCGGAAATACTAAACGAATGATTTGCCCATCATTAGATGGTGTAATTCCAACATCTGACATCATAATTGCTTTTTCTATTTCCTTAATCAAGTTTTTCTCCCATGGTGCAATCTGAATCATACGTGCTTCTGGTACAGAAATATTACCAACTTGTTGAATTGGTGTTGGCGTTCCATAATAATCAACCTTAATCTTATCAAGTACATGAGGATTTGCACGTCCTGCTCGTATTGTTGCATATTCGGATGCTAAATGTTCCATTGTTTTCTTCATTTTATCATCGTATGTTATCATCTTTTCATTCATAATTTCTCTCCTAATTCTATTCAACTAGCACTTTCGTTCCAGTAAATTGCCCCTTCACTGTATTAACAATACTGTCTTCTTCATTTAATCCAAACACCCACATTGGCATCTTGTAATCACGTGCTAATATGGAAGCAGTCATATCCACCACCTGTAGATTCTTGGCAATTACTTCGTGAATGGAAATTTCATCATACTTGATTGCATCTTGATTATGGGACGGGTCATCACTATATACTCCATCAATAGATTTTGCTAATAAAATCACTTCAGCCTCTACCTCAATGGCTCTTAAAACCACACCTGTATCCGTGGAAAAATACGGATGTCCTGTTCCACCTGCAAAGAAAACTACTTTTCCCTGTGAAAAATATTCATTGGACACATCTTTAGAAAACGGTTTTGTAAAGGTTGAGCACGTAAATGGTGTTAAAATTTCTGTCTGCATGCCAACATGACGAAAGATTTCCGAAACATAGATACAATTCATAACCGTGGCTAACATTCCAATTTGGTCCGCCTTGGTACGATCAATTGTTTCACTTGTTCGTCCTCTCCAAAAATTACCTCCACCAATTACAATTCCAACTTCTATTTGATCCTCCACAAGTTTAGCTACTTGTAATGCAACTTTTGTAATGGTTGGTTCGTCAAATCCTGTTTTTTTGTCGCCTGCAAGTGCTTCACCACTTAACTTTAGCATAATTCTCTTCATGTAATCTGTTTACCTTCCTTAGTCTTTTATATCTTCAAAGAAACTAATTGGATTTACTTTTGCATAGCATTGTGAACACATACCTTCAATAACAGCCCCATTATTAATTTGTACTGATTTCGATTTAATATTACCCATAACAATAGCTGATGCGTCTAAGATAACAGGACCTTGTACATCAATATCACCTTTTACAGCTCCTGCAACAACAGCTGATGTAGACATAATATCTCCAACAACTACTGTATTCGTTCCAATTTTTACACTTCCTGTGCAAGTAATCGATCCTGTGACTCTAGCAGAATCCGCAAAAATCTCAGAAGCCTTAGAATTTCCTTTAATGGTTCCTGTAATATTTAGTTTTCCAAGGACATTTACATTTCCTTCGATGGTACCACTAATATCAGCAGAACCTTGTGCTTCAATATCGCCTCGAATGGTCATTCCGCTTGTAATTACAGCTGTTTCATCTAATAAATCTTTTGCAATCTCTTTCTTTTCATCCATTTTTTCGCCCTCTTTTGTATTATTTTCTTGGTTCATAAGTGTATTCAATTCTTCGTTCGTATCCATTTTCTCTTCTCCCATGCTCACTATTGTAGGTTCTACTTCTTCTGCGATTCCTATGTCTTCTACGCTTAGTTCTTCTTCTGCGATTCCTATATCTTCTACGCTTAGTTCTTCTTCGATTCCTAGGTCTTCTACGCTTAATTCTTCTTCTTCGATTCCTAGGTCTTCTACGCTTAATTCTTCTTCGATTCCTAGGTCTTCTACGCTTAATTCTGATTTCGCAGCTAGTAGGCTGTCTTCTCGAGCCATTTCAGCAGCTAATGCATCTGGGTCTTTCATATATTCGAATTCTTTCAATGCTTCTAGTATCATTGCATTTTGATCTTTTGTTTCCTTAATTACTGTCTTCTCAACCTTGTCAATATGAATGACAGATTCTTCTAACTGTACAACTGCCTCAAAATCTTTAACAACTTCATCTTCCTCTTGGACATCATCCATTTGTACAACTGCTTCGTCAAATGACATGGCATACTTACTGTGCCGGTTTTGTTCATCCTCTGTTTCTGGAAGTTCTGCAATAATTTTCTCTAAATCCATTCCTTTTGATTTGTCTTTTTTTCCTGCATCATCGTCTACTATTTGATTTACCGCATTGGATAAATCTTCTTTTAGATCTTGAAAAAATCCCATTTTGTATCCTCCATTTATTCATTAGTTTCATTAATAATATGTTGAATTGCATTGGTATCTTGCGTGATTGGCAAAATCTGTACATCCATTTCTTGTAATTGCTCAATAAAAAGTGGTAATGCCTCTATTGTAGTAATATGATTAGACGAGTCATGCATCAACACAATAGATTGGTTGTTACCTTTCACACTTGTAATCATAGATTCTACCATGTACTCTGCAGTTAGATTATACGTTAATCCTGTATCTCCAGAAGAAACATTCCAGTCATAATACGTAAGTCCCATAGATTCTACCAAATCAATATAGGCACTTAAATCATATGCTATATAATCATTACTACTGCCACCTGGGAATCGATACAAACTTGTATTGACACCTGTTAATCCAAATATCTTCTCTTGTAATTTTAGAATATCGCTTTGTAAGGTTTCTGTAGATGCATATATTTCCGCATAATCATGGGTATAAGAATGAAGAGCAATGGTATGTCCCTCGTCTACAATACGTTGGTAAAGAGGATCTAACTGTTCACTCTTATTGCCCAATACAAAAAAAGTTGCCTTAACATCATATTCCAATAAAATATCTAAAATCTTACTTGTCTGGCTACTTGGTCCATCGTCAAAAGTTAAGTAAACACACTTTCCACTCACTGTGGTAAGCTCCTCCGGAACAGCAACCATCTCTCCTAAACCCTCTGTCTCTATGTCACTGGTAGATGTGATTAGCCCGGTTATCTGATCATCTTGTGAAAAATTCGTTGCTACATATTCATCCAATTGGCTCTTGTACTCCTGCACCTGTTCATCAAGTTGGAGCACCCTAGCTGTCAAGAAAATGGAACATACCGTTGGACTAATTAATAAAACACATACCACGGTTAAGATTAACATTTTAAAACGCTGTACTCTGCGTCTACGGTACTCACTCTCCCTACTGTGGTTAGTATCCATGGAAAACTCCTTTAATCAGACAATCTTTAGTTATTATATCATAGTTTTCTTAATTTTCAAACAAATTTTTATGAAAATAGCACCACTAGTATTCCTCTAGCGATGCTATGTTCTATTCCATATGAGATAGAATTTCTTATTGGAGATAGAATTTCTTATTGTCCCATTTGTGCTGCTACTTCATCGGCAAAGTTTTCTTGTTTCTTTTCAATGCCTTCACCTGTTTCAAAACGAATAAATTTCGCAATAGAAACTTCAGTTCCAACAGCCTTAGAAACTTCAGCTAAATAAGCCTTTACAGTTTGCTTTCCGTCTTCCGCTTTTACATAAGCTTGTTCTAATAGACACACTTCTTTTAACTCTTTATTTAATCGTCCTACAATAGCACCTTCAATTACTTTCTCAGGCTTTCCTGCCATCTTAGGATCCACTTGAATTTGTGCTCTAAGAATTTCTTTCTCATGCTCTTTGTATTCTTCTGATACTTCATCAGTAGAAACATACTTTGGAGAAAGTGCCGCAATTTGCATGGCAATATTAGACATTGCTTCTTTTACTTGCTCATTTACAACTGAGGATTTTGCATCTACAATAACGCCAATTCTTCCGCCACCATGTGTATAAGATACAACACATCCGCCATCTGCAACTACTTTTTCAAATCGTCTAATACTTAATTTTTCACCGATAACGGCAATTTTCTCAGTCAATACATCGTTCACGGTCTTGCTAGTATCTTCATTCCAGTTTTCTGCTAAAAAGGCATCTATATCAGCTGCCGAAGAAGCAACTGCTTGCTTTGCAACTCCTGACACAAATCCTTGGAATTCATCATTTTTCGCAACAAAATCTGTTTCTGAATTAACTTCAACAATTGCAGCAACTTCATCTTCAATCATAACTTTAACAAGACCTTCAGCTGCAACTCTATTTGCTTTCTTTTCCGCTTTTGCTTGTCCGTTCTTTCTTAAATACTCAACAGCTTCGTCCATATCTCCATTTGTTTCACCGAGAGCTTTCTTACAGTCCATCATACCTGCACCCGTGATTTCTCTCAATTCTTTTACCATTCCTGCTGTGATAGCCATACTTAAATCCTCCTAATTGCACTCTTGATTATTCAGCTGCTACTTCTTCCGCTACTTCTGCTACTTCTTGTGCTTCTCCTTGATTTGCTTCAATAACTGCATCCGCCATCTTAGCAACAATTAGCTTAACTGCACGAATAGCATCATCGTTACCTGGAATTACAAAGTCTAACTCTTCTGGATCACAGTTGGTATCTGCAATACCAATAAGTGGAATACCAAGTGTATGCGCTTCTTGAATACAGATTCTTTCTTTCTTAGGATCTACTACAAAGATTGCATCTGGCACTCTTGTCATATTCTTGATTCCGCCTAAGTTCTTTTCTAATTTATCCCATTCTTTTTTTAATTCAATTACTTCTTTTTTAGGTAATACTTCAAAAGTACCATCTACTGCCATTGTTTCAATAGCTTTTAATCTTTTCACTCTACTTTGAATGGTCTTGAAGTTTGTTAACATACCACCTAACCATCTTTCATTTACGTAGTACATTCCACAACGTTCAGCCTCTGCTTGTACTGCATCTTGAGCTTGTTTCTTTGTACCTACAAAAAGAATAGTTCCACCTGCATTTGCAATGTCAGAGATTGCTTTATATGCTTCATCTACTTTACCTACTGACTTTTGTAAGTCAATAATGTAGATTCCATTTCTTTCTGTGAAGATATATGGAGCCATTTTCGGATTCCATCTTCTTGTTTGATGTCCAAAGTGAACACCTGCCTCTAGTAATTGTTTCATTGATATAACGCTCATGTCTTACCTCCATTTGGTTAGTGTGCTTCCCTATCCTGTGTTAATCCTGCCACTTATTGATTAAGCACCGGCAGACACATGGATACGTGTTTTCTAGTTACAACTGAATTATTTTACCACAAGAAAAAAGAATTTGCAATGACAAATCCTTTTTTTCTTCGTTCTTTTTATTAATTGGAAGAAATAGCCTTAGCGATTTCCTCATAGGTTGCTCCTGTATAAAATTCATAATTCCCTGCTCTTATATTCTTATCATAACCATATTGACAGAGGTATTGATCATACTCAGTAGCACTCTCTATTAACCCTAAGGCAAACAATTTACTACTCACGGTAACAGAACTATCTCCGCCTACTATCTGTAAGAGCACCATTTCTTCCGTAATGCTATCAATCACTGTAGATATTTCTTGTGAATTTTCTGTTGATAGTGTATCATCTAAAATTACCAAGTCTTCGTTCTCATGATTAGATAAAGTCTCTTCTAGTTCTTGATTCATCTCTTGGTCCACATTCTCTTCAATCTCGATAGTTTCCTCTTCCTCATCTAGTCCTTCGTTCACCTCTTCTACGCTCGTATCTTCAACCAGAGGCTCCTCTTCACCCTCCACGTATTCTTCTTCACTTACGCTATCTTGCAGAATGTACACATCACTAGCAGGCTCTGAATCAACACGATTCATAGCAGTCATTAAAATTCCCGTAATGATAATACCTACTGCAAATCCTCTTAATTGATATTTCACTTTCATCTACCTTACACCTCTTCAAACAAGCCAACTACTAGTTTTACTTCTCCAATTCCAAGTCCTAATTCTTTTGCAATGGAGCAATAATCCATACCTTTTCCATATCGCTCTAAGATTTTCTGGTTATTATTTTCAACAGATGAAGTTGCTTCCTTTATAGTTGACTCTGCTCTCTCCACTTCTAAAATTTCCACTTGGGACTGTGTTATTTCTGTTACTTGTTCTGTTTCTGTTACTTGAGCCGCTTCTATTACGTGATCTACTTCTTGTTCTTTCGGTTGAAGTTCTGGAACTTTAGCCAATTTATCCAGATTCTTAATTCGGTCAATGGCAGTTATAGCTGGCTCTGATGTTGCAAGTTCTGGTTCTACAATCTCTTGACTAACCTTAACTTCCTTCGTTGATGTAATAAGTGGAGCTACTTGAATAGATTTTAGAACTTTTTCTTTTTGTACTAACATATCATATAGAAACATAGTTTCTTCATGATTTCTATGAATTTCCTTTAGGACTGTGGCAGAATACTCATCCATTTCATGAATTTTTTCATTGGATAGTCTTTCCATAATTCGCTCTGACTTATCTGTTGCATAAGAAACAGTTTCATCAATCACTTCTTCTGTTTTCAAGCGAAATGCATCGATTTCTACTTGGATTTGCTCCTCTATTAATTCTTCAATTTTCTTTTGGCTAATTTCTTCTTGCGTTTCTTTTTTCTCGGGAATGATAAATGTAATAGCGAATAGAAGAATTCCTATGATTACAATTCCTATTTCAATCGGTTCCATACTATCAAGCTCCTATATTTTCACATCAAAAGCACTTCGTGGCTCTTCTGCTTTTTTTTCTGGTTGTTTTTCTTGTTGACGTTTTTTTCTTTTATTTTGTTCGTAGGTTCCATTCCCTTTATTCTTTGCATCATAATTGTAAGCATATTGATCTGAATCATCTGCATCATGTACCGTTGTTTGCTTACCTTCCACATCTTTTGTTCGTTGATGAAGAATATTAGTTTGATCCACCATTGGCTTTTGGTCTTCATTTTGCTTTACAGTAGTAAAATCTTGTACCCGTGATATGGTTGCGTTCATATGAATTGGTGTCATAGACATAATTAAATACATCCCTTCTTAAAGTGTTGCAACATTAGTTTCTAAGGTAATAATCACAATATTATCACGTAACGTGTGGGAATTTATGGAATGCCCGCTCTTATTCTTACAAAGATTCCATTACAATGTCACCTGCTATTTTAACAAATTTACAATACTTAATAGCATGTGTGACTACATAAGTAAGATTCGACATTAATACTGAAGTTTCAGGGTATACAGTAGATTCTACTGTAACAACACTCTTATTCTCTGTTGACATCTGCAACCGAATCATTGCAATTTCTTGCTCCGCCTCTAGATACACTTCCTGCTTACGCTTGGCATCTTCAGCTAGTTTTCGGAATTGGTCTAACTGTGCTTGATGTAACTTAACACCATTACATATTTTCAATTTAACTGCCTTTAGAGTAGGTGCTACCATTTCATATTCTTTTTTAATTGCCTCCATAAGTACTTCTAACTCAGCAATTCTTGCAACACGTTCTGGTTGGAATCCCACCTGAACAATTGTCGCTCCACCCATTGGCGACCCTAAGTTTTTAACGTGGATAGCAGAAAAAGCAGATGTACGGCCTCCAATAATATATCCTTTTCTACCAACTACATTAATTTCTGCAGAGGATGACAATTCACAATGCATAACAGCTTCTGTTTCAATATAGCCTTGGGCAATCACTGTTGTATTTTCAAAGTACTTTGCAATTACATTGCCTCCTGCCTTTAGGGTTCCTTTTCCTCGTCCATTCATACCTCTAGCTATAATAATATCGCCACCAGCCTCTATATCTGCACCTTCAACGATACCACGTACTTCAACATTACCTCTTGCATATACTTTGTAACCTGAACACACATTACCATTAATCAGTACATTGCCATCATAATTAATATTTCCTGTACTTGTATCTACATCTTCCACTGTGTATAAATCAGAAACAAATACACGGTCATCCACTAAGGATACATGGCCATTTACTAATGAGGTAATGGATAATCCATCTTCTGACAATTGAATATTTCTACCATACTTTAAAATCATCTTCTTTGGAACACGCGGACTTAATTCAATGCCAATTACATTATATCCTGGAGTTCCATAAACTTCCCTAGTCATAACGGCCAAAACATCTCCCACGGAACAATCATTTAAGGCATTTAAATTGAAAAAATCAACCGTTCCATCATCGTTTAAAGTTGGTCGTGCTTTTCGATCTACATCGAAACAATATTCAATAAATCCTTCTACCCCTGGCTCTGCTTCCGTTCCAACTGCCACTAAATAATCCTTGCAATATTCACGATCTTCCAACATAAGGTCAATCTTATGTGGATCTACTCCATGAATCACATTATGTTCTGTTAATAAATGCAGGATATCTGATTTTGTGTACGTGTGACCTTCGTTACTTGGTGGGAACAGTCGTATGTGAACCTCCATTTTATCTTGAGAAATTATAACTTCTGCGTGTTCGCTTACATACGGTATTTCGTGAAACTGCAAAGTTCGCATCTCCATATGCTGAAGATGTGTTACTTGAATCACTGCTTTTGTAAGCTCCTGCAAATCATAATTCACTCCCAAATCAGCTAAATAGCGGGTGATTTCTTTCATATCTACCTTTACGCCATCATCAGTTGGAGGATAAATCATAATATCTGTCTTATGATTTTCGATTTGCAATTGAAAATATCCATTCATTCATTTGCCTCCCCTTACTCCAAAATACCCATATAATTGCCTAAATTACTCTTCATTTTTGATAAAGCCTTTGTATGTAATTGCGATATACGAGATTCTGTTACCTCAAGAATATAACTAATTTCCTTTAAGGTTAATTCTTCATAATAATATAACAGTATAACCGTCTTTTCCTTATCCGTCAAATTTTCAAGGGATTGCATGATGATTTTTTTAAGCTCACTCTTTTCAATTGACTCTTCAGGCTCTTCAAATTTCTTCAATACCTGTCTGTCTACACTAACTTCGACACCTTGTTCTACAAATTCATCAAGGGATACAATATTAGATAATTTAATTTGAGATTCCCACACTTCATACTCATTCACTGAGATCTCAAGCTTTTCTGAAATTTCTGCTTTCGTAGGTGTTACTCCAGTTTCTATTTCCATTTCTTGCACAACTGAGTCAATTTTTTTTTGCTTTTGACGAATGGTTCTTGGTATCCAATCCATTTTTCGAATTTGATCAAGTATAGAACCTCTTATTCTAAGACTTGCATACGTTTCAAATTTCACTTCTTTTGTAATATCATATTTATCAATAGCATCAATTAGCCCAAATATTCCATAACTAGTCAATTCCTCATATTCCACATGAGAACCTAAATACATGGATAATTTACCTGCAACCAACTTTACAAGTGGTGCATATTCAAGGATTAATGCTTCTCTAACTTCCAAAGATTTATTAAGTCCATACTCAGTCCATAATTTTGCTCTTTCCACTTCATTCATACGCATTCCCCTACATCACTGTTCACAATTAATGTTGATTTGCTTGCGAACGGATACTTCTTCTTTTTTTCTTTTTATCTCGGTGGGCCTGCTTTCTTTCAGCCTCTTCACGTTTTAGACGTTCTTGCTCTTCAAAGGCTAGTTTCTCTTTTTCTCTTTCTGCTGCCTCTCTCTCTTCCCTACGTCGCTTAATACGTTCTAAACGTTCCTTCTCGGCCTGGTCGCTTTCTGCTTTTCTGCGCAAACGTTCTTCTTCTTCTAAACGATCCTCTTCTTCTCGAATGCGCTTCTTCTCTGCTTCTGCTTCTTCCCTTTCTATTCTAAGTGCTTCTTCCTCTTCTTCACGTTGTACTCTTAATTTCTCTTTGTATTTTCGTTCAAAAGAACCAATCACATTTTGAACAATTACACCAATAATATAAAAAATCAACATTGTAAAAAATAAAATTCTTAAAAACCTATTATATTCATACTGAAGATAATAGGTTGTCCCTGCAGATATAATACCTGCAACTAGCATAAGTATAAGTGGAAATTGTTTCATCGTCTAGTACTCCTTTATATGATTTTTACACTCTTTCCCACTGCTGATATCTTAAACGAACCATCCTCTGGATAAAAAGTTACTGTACGCCCATAAGAATCACCAACATCTTTGGCTAAAATCGGTATTCTTAGTTGGGATAGTTTGGCAATTGTAGCTTCTATATTTCGTTCGCCAACACGGATAGTATTGGTACTATTGTTACCAAAATTAAACATCTGTGCACCACCAGCAATCTTCGCCACCAATTTTCTTCTATCTGCGCCTTTTGCAATCATTAAGCGTATTACTTCATCAATCCCTGTGTCAGCAAATTTGTTAACATTGGAATTCTCAGCTATTTTAGTACTATCTGGCAACATAATATGTGCTAAACCACCTATCTTTTTATTTGGATCTCGCAAAGCAATTCCTACACAAGATCCAAGTCCCAGCGTGATTAATGCATCGGGACTGACACAGATTTTAGAATCTGCCATTCCCACTTTGATAACTTCACTCATTTATTCCACCCACTCTAACTGTGTCATGTTATCTATCTAGTTCATCCCCAATGAGTTCAAGATTACATCATACGATGCCAAATCTGGAACTAATAAAAAGTATCCATCTATTTCAACTTCATCTGTAAATTGAGTTTGTATTAATAAAATTTTATCACTTACTTGTCCAAACTCAATGGCTGGAACACTTAAAATAGCTCCTGCCATGTCAATACTTAATGATGGTATAGATGGTATGATTTTCAATCGTGTTAAAGCTGCTAAGGAATTTAAGTAAGAGCCTGTAATAATGTTCCCAATCTCCTTTAATGCAGACAATTGCATTTCAGAGTATTGATACTTATCATGTATTTCTTCTCCTAGCATTTTGCTTAATATGTGATTTGCTGATGTTACTGCTTGCATATACATAATACTCCCTGCAATATCACCCTCCACATTCAAGTAAATAGCCACCATAATCTGCTCTTCACCACCTACCGTGGAACCTACATCACAAAAATCGAGAACTTTTACAGAAGGTACTTTCATGTCAACGTGACACTGTAACATTTGAGCTAATGCTGTAGTCGCATTACCCGCTCCAATATTACCTAATTCTTTAAACATGTCCATTATTTCACCTGGCATATCATTTAGATTGATTCGATCTCGTTCTGCCATATTCTTGCACCTCCGTGTTGCTATTTTTAATCTTCAATCACTGCATGTAAATCAAGCAAAGAGACTAATCCGTCTGGAATCTTTCCAACCCCAAATACAAAATTCACCTTATCTTCTCTTTCACCTAGAGAACGTTCAATATCTATTTCGGCTAATGTCACCACTTCTCGCACCTCATCTACAATAAATCCAATAGACTCATGTTGCTCGATTTTTAAAATAATAATTCTTGTTGATTTTGTTTCCTCTGCTTCTTCTAAGTTCATTTTTACACGTAAATTCATAACTGGAATAATCTCGCCACGTAGGTTGATGACTCCTTTAATATAAGAGGGTACTTTCGGCACACGTGTAATACTTTGCATACGAACAATATTATCTACATATTGAATATCTATACCAAACTGTTCACCACCCATTTTTATTACTATGTATTGTACGCCTTCATCTAAATTCTTATTATCTTCCATGATTGGACCTCCTTTAATGAGTTTCTCTAGATAATTGTATTAGTATCTAAGATTAATGCAACTTCACCATCACCTAGTATAGTAGCACCACTAATTAACTTACATTTGTTAATATACTTACCAAGTGGTTTAATTACAATTTCTTGTTGTCCTGTAAGCTCATCTACCACAATCCCTGCAAGTTTATCACCTTTTTTCACAATAACAACTACTAGGTTATCGCTTTCAGTTTCTGATTCTTCAATATCGAGTACGTCATTTAATCGAACGATTGGTACTACATTTCCTCTTAAATTAATTACTTCTTTTGATTGTACTGTTTTGATTTCTGCTGGGTTAATATCTTCAATAATTTGAATTGCACCAAGTGAAATTGCATATTTTTCATTCCCAACACGTACCATTAATGCTTGAATAATGGCAAGTGTAAGTGGAAGTCGTATTACAAATGTACTACCTTCTCCTAACACACTTCTTACATCTACTTCACCGCTAAGAGATTCAATTTTAGACTTAACAACATCAAGTCCAACACCTCGTCCTGATACGTCCGAAACAACTTTTGCAGTTGAAAAACTAGGCATAAATAATAGATTCATAATTTCCTTATCTTCCATATTAATTGCTTGTTCTTCTGTAATTGTTCCACGTTCAATAGCTTTTGCACGAACTGCATCTACATCAATCCCATTACCATCATCTGAAACTTCAATAATAACATTATTGCCATCTTGATAAGCATTCAATGCAATGGTTCCCACTTCTGGCTTACCACGCTCTGCACGAATTTCAGCTGATTCTAGACCATGGTCGGCTGAATTTCGAAGTAAGTGCATTAATGGATCACCAATTTCGTCTACCACTGTTCGATCTAACTCTGTTTCCTCACCTGTCATGTATAATTCCATTTTCTTATCTAGCTTCTTAGTAAGATCTCGAATCATTCGTGGGAATTTACTTACAACACTTTCAATTGGTACCATTCGAACTTTCATAACAGATTCGTGTAAGTTCGTTGTAACACTCTCTAAGTATTCAATTTGTTCATGGAAGGAACTTGCCACTGCCATTTCCACATCTGTAATAGAGACAAGGGAGTTCTTCGCAATAATAAGCTCACTTACTAGATTCATAAGGGAATCTAATTTTTCAATATCTACTCGAACAGTACGGTTGATCACTGGCTTTCCAACGATTGCTTTTGTTTCTGCTTTTGGAGTTTCTGTTTTTTGTGCCCCTATCTGTTCGGTTTGTTTTTCTCCACCAGCTTGCCCTGATTCTTTCTGAGCCACTACCTCTTGCGCTATTTCTTTTTCTTGATATTTCGAAATAGATATTGCTCCACCAACAGCATCTGCAATCTCAGATACGCTTTTAATAGCAGTTAGAATCGCATCTAATGGTTCTTTAGTTACTGTAATAACGGAAAAGGTTGTGTCAAACTTTTCATCTTCAATGTCTTGTGTAGTCGGGTGAGATACAATAATCTCTCCTGCTTCTTCAATGGCTTTAAACACCAAAAATGCCCTTGCTGCTTTTAAGATACAAGAGCCTTGAATAGACACTGTAATACCAAAAACAGAATCACCTTCTACTATTGCTTCTTCCAATACGGCGATTTCCGTATCATTCAAATTAATATGATTCCACTCTTCTAAATCTTCTTCACTTGTTTCACTGCTTTCCACTGGTGCTGCAGTCTCAACAGTCTTATTCGACGAATCTCCAGATTGGGCATTGTTCGCAAGAATTTCTTGCAACGCTTTTATAAGTGGTTCATTATCATTCGTACCCTCATCTGCTGTTTGTTGAATATTAGACAAATATTCTTCAAATGCATCTAGACATTGAAATAATATATCAATCATGTCAGCTTCTACTTTAATCGCACCATTGCGCACTTCTGAAAAAACATTTTCCATATCATGTGTTAAGGCTTGCATTCTCTTATAGCCCATGGTTCCAGACATGCCCTTTAAGGAGTGTGCTGCTCGGAAGATTTCATTAATGGTATCCATGTTTTCAGAGTCTTGTTCTAATTCAAGAATCTGCTTATTTAAGTTTGATAAATGCTCCTTGGTTTCATCAAGAAAAATCTCTAGATATTGACTTACATCCATATTATCGTACCCCCACATTCTTTATGATTTGATTTCCTACTCGTTCAATCGAGTAATTTTGTTGTACTAATCCCGTTTTGGTAATGCTCTTAGGCATTCCGTATACCACACATGATTCCTCATCTTGTGCAATAATTTCGATTTTTTTGTGATTATTTAATTCTAAAATCCCTTTTGTACCATCACTTCCCATCCCTGTAAGTACTACACATACCACTCTTTTGTATTTCGAATTTCCTAAAGATTCATACATATAGTTGGCACATGGTTTTACTCCTTCTCTTTGAGGTTCATCTGAATAATGTATCATATGCACTCCATTTCGAAGCACTACATTCATATGCATTCCTCCTCTGGCAAGATAGGCGCATCCCTTTTCTAGCACATCACCTTCCTCTGCTTCTTTCACTGAAATCTCACACATGGAATCCAACCTCTGAGCAAAGGTTTGTGTAAATCCAATTGGCATATGTTGCACAATAAGAATTGGTGCTTGAATACTTGCTGGAATAGACTTTAGTGCAACTTGTAATGCTTTGGGACCTCCTGTAGAACTAGCAATGGCTACAACTACCTCATAGGTTTCATTTGGCCCTACTTTTACTGGTTTCTTGTATGCAGTTGAAGTAGCTTGTTTCGAAACTTGTGTGGTTCGTGTAGGAGTATAACTAGGCCTTGATGGCACACGTTGGTCCGCAATTTTTGATGAAATCCTATTTCGATTTACAACTTTACCAGAAGCAACAGCTTCTAGAACTCTAAGAAATTCGGGTTGAAATGTTTGGGATTTTGCGAGTAAGAAACTTCCTGGTTTTGTAACAAAATCCATAGCTCCAAGTTCCAGTGCTTCCATGGTTACACTGGCACCTTCCGTTGTCAGTGAGCTCACCATAAATACTTTTACTCGAATGCGTCTTTCTTTTAATTCTCGCAACAATTCAATTCCGTTCATTCGTGGCATATGAACATCTAAAATTACAACATCATAGGTATTGGCAAGGATAAGTTCTAATGCCTCTTTTCCATCCTTTGCCTGTCCTTCTACCACATATCTACCATCATCTGCAATTATATCACATAACACTCTTCTCATGAGTGCAGAGTCATCAACTAATAATATTTTTTTCATACTTCCCTCAATTCCAAGTATTTACACTCCACTTAATTTTTTGCGATTTTTACGTTCCTCTTCAAATATATATTGAATAATCGATTCTCTATCACTTTGTGAAATATGATGAAAACGAATTCTATGTTCGAATAATTTAGGATTGGTATGTGTTTCCGTAATCTGAATCACATGACCAATCAAGTAATATTCTCGGAAAATCCCACCTAATTTTAATTTGAAATAAATCGCCATTTTCCCTTTTGGAGTAAGTGACATAGGAGCAACGAATCTGACCCCTCCTCCACTCATATCTAGCATAACACCTTTTATGGAAGGTACTTCCTCTGTACTAAGATTATCTTTTTTGCACAGGAGTTCTGCTTCTCGATCCGTTAAGGCTTTTACGGCCACTTCACGATTGCACGAATAGCGATAATAGGCACGTCTTTGATGCTTTTCAATTGGCGTGATCAAATCTACCACTAAAGTATATAATTTCCCAGACTTGCAACGTTCTACCACTCTAATTTTGGCATGAAATAATCCCTCTGACGTAATATATATGGTTTCATATTCATGACCAGTTGGCAATAGAATCATTCTAGATTTTTCCGTCGGCATATAGATTTCAATTCGATTTTCTGACTGTATTTCTGATATACGGCTTAGATATACATCTGGGTTGTGCGTTAACATATAATCTAACGGTCTAATTTCTACTCGGTCGCCTGGCTTTAAGTGTATTTTCATCTTTCTTCTCCTTACGATTTCAAATTACTCTTTCTCTAGCTGATTCCCCTTAAGTATCCTCTCAAAGAAAGCCGCCATTCCTTTTTTTATTTCTACATCATCTTCTAGGACTCCTTGCAACATATGATATGCAATGGTTTCATAAGCTTTCGTGGCTTTTACGTTAGGATTTTGAATCGAAACAGGCATTTGTTGCATGACTGCCTTTGATATATGCGTATCATTAGGTACGGCACCTGCATATTCCGTTTTAATCTTTAAATACTTTTCAATAACAAGACTTAATTTATTATATAATACTTTACCTTCTTTTTCACTTTCAACCTTATTTGCAATTACTTTAATCTGTGTGAACTCATTAGAAAAGTATGGATTCTTACCTAATGTCTTCACAAGAGAGTAGGAATCGGTAATAGAAGTTGGCTCAGGTGTGGTAACTAATAGGATCTCGGAACTTGCCACTAGAAATTGCATAACAGCGGGAGATATTCCAGCACCTGTATCTATAATTACAATATCTGCCAATTCATCTAACTGAGTTAAGCTTTGTACAATATAATTAATAGAATCCGATGACAAATTATCTAGACCTGCAATACCAGAGCCACCTGAAATAAAACCTACACCCATAGGACCCCAAGTGATAATATCTTTAATGCTCTTACCGTTATATATCAAATCACTTAAATTATATTTTGGCATAAGTCCAAACATTATTTCAATATTGGCCAATCCAAAATCTGCATCTAAAATAATAACGCGTTTACCCATTTTTTTAAACTGAATTGCAAGATTAATGGATGTGTTGGATTTACCTACTCCGCCTTTTCCACTCGTAACCGTAATCGTTCTAGCATTCTTTGTACGTTCTTGCACTTTATTCTTAATTATATTTCGTAATTGCTCCGCTTGGTCCATACGACCCTCCAATTTATTTTTTACCACCTAATAGTAATTTCACTGTTCTCTGTGGATTAAAGTTTTCAATATCGTCTGGCACATTTTGTCCACAAGTCACATAGGAAAGTGCCTTTCCTGTCTCCATATGTAGGTTGAAAAGATTCCCAACAGACGAAGTCTCATCCATCTTAGTAAAGATTATTTTGTAATCAATATCATCTTCATATGATTTGGCAATATTTACCAAGTCCTTGTACTTGGTTGTTGCACTAAGCACTAAAAATACCTCTTTGTCAAGGTCGTCTGGTATTGATGTGATCAGTGAAATTACATCGCTTTTTAATTCATTGTTAAACTGAGAATGACCTGCTGTATCTACAATAATATAATCATATTCTTTGTAGTCTGTAATGGCCTCTAATAAATCTTCGCAAGAATAAATTACACGAAATGGAACTTCTAAAATATTGGCGTATGTTCTTAATTGCTCTGCCGCAGCAATGCGATAGGTGTCTGCTGTAATTAAAGCTACCTTCTGCTTCTCTTCCACACGAAACTTCGAAGCAATTTTAGCAATAGTTGTTGTTTTCCCTACCCCTGTAGATCCAATACAAAAAAGTAATTTAGGTGTGTTCTCGGCTGGCTGAATACACTCTGGTTTCCCGAATTTTAATATCATACGTTGGTAAATATGTGCTAACATCTGATCAATTGGTGTATTATCTTTTGTAGCTTTTTCCACCTCATCAATAATCTGATTGGCATATATTTCTTTTACTTCATGTTCAATTAACGTATTGTAAATTAATTGAAAAAATTGCATTTTTTCTGTGGTTTGTTGATTTTCTTCTTCCTTGGCTTCTTCTTCCTTAACCTCAGTGAGTTGAATTTGCTTCTCTATCAGGTTCTGTAGGCTATCTAACTTCTCTTCTATTGCCTTTTTAGGTTCTTCTGTTTCCCCCTTTTTGTGCTCCGTCTTTTCTATTAATTCTGGTGTGAAAATAGAAAATTGCGGTTTAGGCTGTTCTGGATTTACTGATGTAACAATTGGTGTTTCTACCACACGACTTTGTGATGTTTCTTGCTTTTCTCGCTCTTCTAAGGCCATGGTAACTTCGATTAGTTTTGGCTTGAGTATTTTTAATATTCCTTTGTTACTAACAAGCCTAGAGCTTAGCATAATGGCAGCTTCTCCCATATCTTTTCGTGCATTTGCTACTGCTTCTTCCTGTGTATTTGCTTTGTACTTTTTAATCATCATACGGCACTTACCATCCCTACTGATTGTAATTCTACATTCGATTCAATTTCATTGTATGAAACTACTATAATATCCTTATAATATTCTTCCAACATTCTTTTGAAGTAAATTCTAACAATTGGCGAAGTTAAGACAATCACAGACTTGCCAAGATTCTCTAATTTCTTCATTTCTACTTCTACGCTGTTGGTAATTGCTTTCGTTCTAGCAGGATCTAGCGTTATATAGGAACCCTGTTCCGTCTGCTTAATGCTCGCCATAATCTCTTTCTCAAGCTGTGGATCAAGAGTAATCACACTAGTAGGTTCCGTTGTAGAAAAGTAATGATTAGATATAGCTCTCTTTAAATGTTGTCGCACATATTCTGTTAAAATATCCGTATCACGTGAAGTAGATGCATGATCGGCAAGTGTTTCAAATATAGACAACAAATCTCGAATGGAAATTCCTTCTTTCAGTAAGTTTTGTAATACTTTCTGAATCTCACCCACTCCTAATAATTTAGGAACTAATTCCTCTACCACTGTGGCATTGGTTTCACGCAAGTGACTAATCAAGTTTTGTACATCTTGTCTAGTAAGTAGGCTTGCAATATGCTGACGTATCATTTCTGTTAAATGGGTTGCAATAATAGACGGAGGATCCACTACTGTATATCCAAGGCTTTCCGCGCGTTCTCTTTGATTCTCTGTAATCCATATTGCTGGCAAATGGAAGGATGGTTCAAATGTGTTGATTCCAGCAATTTCTTCTTCTACGTACCCTGGATTCATTGCCATATAATGATCAAATAAGATTTCTCCTTCACTTACTTGAATCCCTTTAATCTTAATTATATATTGATTAGGATTTAGTTGAATATTATCCCGCAAACGAATAATTGGCACAACCGTACCTAATTCTAGTGCAATTTGTCTACGAATCATAACAACACGATCAAGTAAATCGCCTCCTTGATTCACATCTGCAAGAGGAATAATTCCATACCCAAATTCCAATTCAATAGGGTCAACTTGCAATAAGGACGTTACATTCTCAGGTTGTCGCATTTCATTAGCAGATACTTCATCTTTGTCCACGGCCTTCTCTACTACTACCGATTCAATGGTGGCTTGTTCAATTCTTGCTCCTACAATGAAAGCAGCACCTAATCCCACAAAAATAATAGGATTTAATGGTGTAATGATTCCAAGTGCCATAATGGAAATACCCACTAAGTAAAGTACTTTTGGACTACCAAATAATTGACTGACTAACATACTTCCAAAATCAGCATCTTTGGATCCTTTGGTAACTAAAATACCAGTAGACAGAGAAATCAAAAGAGATGGAATCTGACTTACTAATCCATCACCGATCGTAAGAATTGCATATTGATCTAGTGCATCTGCTGCTGTCATACCTTGTCGCAATACACCCATTGCAATTCCACCTATAATATTAATACTAGTAATAAGGAGTCCCGCTATAGCATCTCCCTTTACATACTTTACCGCACCATCCATAGAACCAAAGAAACTAGATTCCAATTGAATACGTTCTCTCTTCTTCTTCGCTTCTTCATCGTTAATGGCACCTGTATTCAAATCTGCATCAATGGCCATTTGTTTACCTGGCATAGCATCTAGAGTAAATCGAGCCGTTACTTCTGCAACTCTTTCAGAACCCTTATTAATTACTAGGAACTGTATCAAAATCAAAATGATAAAGACAATAATGCCGACTACTAAATCACCTCCACCAACATACTCACCGAAGGTTTCCACCACATTACCTGCATCTCCGTTGTATAAAATCAATTTAGTAGATGCCACATTTAAGCCTATTCGGAAAATTGTGGTAAAGAGCAAAATTGTCGGAAAATATGATAATTCTAACACTTCTTTTGCAAACATAGCCGTAAATAAAATAGCAAATGCTACAGATATATTAAAGGCTAATAAAATATCAAGGAGCCAAGATGGAATATTAACAATGAACATAATAAATGCTGTTAACATATAGAGTGCTACTGCAGCGTCTGTACGTTTTAATTTAAACATATCTTTTCTCCTTTCCTCTCACCATATTACATTATATCACATATTTATGGTGTTTCGTGCTTTTTTCCCTGCATATTATAAATAACAGACAAGATTTCTGCAACTGCTTGGAATAATTCTTCTGGTATTTGCTCTCCAATCTCTACATTGGCATATAACATACGAGCTAATGGTTTGTTCTCAACAATTTCGATTTTATTCTCTTTTGCAATTTCTTTTATCTTCAGAGCCAAGTGATCCTCTCCCTTGGCTAGTACAATGGGAGCTGCTGCAATATGAGGATCGTACTTAATCGCAACAGCATAATGAGTAGGATTGGTAATAACCACATCTGCCTTAGGTAAATCAGCCATCATTCTCCGCCTTGATACTTCTCTCATCTTCTGACGAATCTTACCTTTGACCTCTGGATTACCTTCTGCATTCTTATATTCCTCTTTGACTTCTTGCTTAGACATTCGCATATCTTTACCAAACTTCCATTTCTGGAAGATGTAATCACCAACTGCAATAATCATGTAAATCAAAGAAACTTTTAAACCTAACGTAATGGCAATATCTCCGATAATTGCAATACTTTGCGGAACTGTTAACCGATAAAAAGTAAAAAGTACACCTATTTCATTTATTAAAGTCGTATATACCACGAAGATAATTAAGCCGATTTTCAAAAAAGATTTCACTAATTCTACTAATGATTGTAAAGAGATTACTTTTTTCACCCCGCTTATGGGATTTAATTTATTCAGCTTGGGCATTAATGGTTTTTGAGTAGGTTTCCACTTCACTTGCACTAACTCAACAATAAACAGAACTAAAAATCCAATTCCAAATATGGGTGATACAATAATGACTAACTCCATTAGAGTGGTTCGCAAGAGAATCATAAAATCGTCTATGGAAATTCTTCCATTAATTAATGTAGTGTATTCTGGTATTTTCAAATAAATGGTATTGAATATTTCCAGTAAATTACTACCGATAAAACCAATAAAAAGTTTTAAAACTAAAAATAATGTAATAAGACCAAATCCATTTCCAATTTCCTTGCTTCTTGCCACTTGGCCTTCTTTTCTAGCATCTTGTAATTTCTTGGCAGTGGCTTCTTCTGTTTTCTCTCCCCCCATCCCCTCTTTCGCAAAGAATTGGAGGTTATATTGTATGCTCATTGCTCTACCTCTCTACATCATACTCTCTACTAACGAAACGATAATCACTTTCATCTGTGTGAAAACTGCTTCTGCCGAATAGGGCAACAAAGATACCGTTAGAAATAATATGGAAAGTCCAACTAAAATTTTTAGCTGCATACCTACTGCAAACATATTCATTTGAGGTGAAACCTTAGCTAAGATTCCTAAAACTGCATTTAGAACAATAATGGATGCAAATATTGGCATACATATTTGAAATCCAACCAGTACATACCCTGTTAGGAATGTAACTACATTATCCACTAAACTGTCATATCGAAATACGGCTTCATTAACTGGTATTAATATGAAGGTTTCCGCTATAGCACGGAGTAAGTATTCGTAAAATCCTGTAACTATTAATATTAGCATAATAAAATATTGAAGATAGATGCCCGATATAGTGGACTGTTCTTGGGTCGTAGGATCCATTTGATTTGCCATGGCAAGTCCAATCTCCATGTCTATTAGTCGACCCGCTAAACTAGTAATGGACATGCACACTTGAGCTCCAAGACCAATAATGAGTCCAACTGCTGCCTCTTTTACAACAATCATTGCATATCCAAATATGGTATCATACTCGGCATATTGCTTTGGAACGATTGCGTAATATAAAAGTACAGAAACAAATACACCTAATCCAATTTTTATTCTTGCAGGTGTATTTGTCATACCAAAGAATGGTGCAATATAAATAAAACATGTGACTCTTGTTAAGATAAGCAAAAAATATTCTAGCTCACTTAAAGAAAATGAAAAATCTATCACATTCGTATCCACTCTTTCAAATTTCTAATTAATATAAAGGGAAAAATCACCCCACAAAGACGTCATAAAACTCACCATATTCGTCAGCATATAATTACCTAAAATCATGAGACCTGTAAATACACAGAGAATTTTGGGTACAAAAGTGAGTGTCTGCTCTTGAATTGACGTAACTGTTTGAAAAATACTAATAACCAGTCCCACTACTAAGGATATTAATAGCACGGGAGTTGCTGTTGTAATAATAGTAAATAGTGCAACTTTTGCAATTTGAAGAACAACTTCTATTGACATATTTCTACCTCATCTATTTCGCTAATAAAACGTCTTAACAACACTTCCAATAATCAATGACCAGCCATCTGCTAAAACAAATAATAGAATCTTAAATGGCATAGAGATCGTTGTGGGTGGTAACATCATCATACCCATACTCATCAAGGTGGATGCAACTACCATATCGATTACAATAAATGGAATATAGATTAAAAATCCAATAATAAATGCAGTTCTAAGCTCTCCTACTATAAAGCTAGGGATTAAAACAGAAGTTGGTATTCCATCTAAAGTCCCATCCCACTCCAAGTTGGAAATCTCCAAAAATAACTGCACATCACTTGTTTGTGTTTGGGTATACATAAACTCTCTTAATGGTTGTAATCCTTCTTCAAGTGCCTCTTCCTGTGAAATAAGACCTTCTTCAAATGGTTGAATTGCGTTCTCATTAATCTCTGTAATAACTGGACTCATAATAAAAAAGGTTAAGAATAATGCCAGTCCTAATAAAACCTGATTTGGCGGTGCCGTTTGTGTATTTAATGCTGCTCTCGTAAAATGCAATACGATGATAATCCTAGTAAAAGAAGTTAATAAAATAATCAAAGTTGGTGCCAAGGATATCATTGTTAATGTAATTAAGATTCTCAATGCACCTGAAACATCTCCGGTACCATCATCATAAGTAATAGATAGACTATCAGAAATATCAAGCTCTGCAATTGAATTGTCAAGGTTTTGAACTGTTGAGGTGGCATCTGTAGCATAAACTGGAACTTCTTGTGCCATACATAATATGCCTACAATAAATAGTAGGCACACCAATTTCCCCATATTAAATTTTTTTATTATTAATTCTTTCATAATTGCCTACTTTTTCAACTTGATTTTTTTTACTTTTTCAAGTATTTCTTTAAAATCCAACGGTTCTTGACTAGATGTAGAAAGCTGTTTTGCTTCTTCATCTGATAATTCCACCAAAAAAGTCACAGAATCCTTACAGATTGCAATAACGAAGTGCTTCGTACCCACTTTTACAATCTGTAAATATTTATTGTTCGTGATTCGTTGTGTTTCTAACACTTCAATATTGTGATTCCCTTGACCGCCTTGTGTCTTTTGAAAAGTTGCAATAAATCTTGTGGATAGATAAGTAATAAAGAGTACAAAAATAAAAATACCCATCACCACTACAAAACGTAACCAGTCCGACATGGTTATTGCTGTTAAAAGACCCATATTAACCGACTACTTTCTTCACAGCCTCTAATACACGTTCTGGTTGAAAAGGCTTCACAATAAAGTCTTTTGCACCAGCTTGAATCGCTTCAATAACCATTCCTTGTTGTCCCATTGCAGAACACATAATAACAAGAGCATTTCCATCTGCTGCTTTAATACTCTTAAGTGCTGCAATTCCATCCATCTCAGGCATTGTAATGTCCATAAGTACCAAGTCGGGTTTTAATTCAGCAAATTTTTCTACTGCCTTCACTCCATTTTCTGCTTCTCCCACTACATCATACCCATTTTTTGACAGGATATCTTTAATCATCATTCTCATAAATGCAGCATCATCAACAATTAATACTTTTTTAGCCATTTTTCCACTCCTATTTGTGTGTTAGTTTATAATTTCAGTTACACGAATACCAAAATTTTCTTCAATTACTACAACTTCACCCTTTGCAACAAACTTACCATTTACAAGTACTTCAATAGGTTCGCCTGCTATTTTGTCTAATTCTATAATAGTACCTGGTACAAATTCTAGAATCTCTGCAATAGATTTCTTAGTTCGTCCTAGTTCCACAGTAACTTCCAAAGGAACATCTCGTATTAACTCAATATTCTGTATATCCATTGGTGCGAAACCAGTCTGTGCAAAGTTCTGAAATTGTGCAGTTTGAATATTTACATTTTGCGGTTGTGTCATTTGCGGTTGTCCCATCTGTGGCATCATTTGTGGTTGCATCATTTGTGGTTGCATCATCTGTGGTTGCATCATCTGTGGCATTTCCATTTGCTGTGGTACTGGATTTGCCATAGGTGGTGCAACCTCTGGTGCTGGTGCTGCTGCTTGTGAATTATTCATAAATGCTTCGACTAATTCTTTGGCAAAATCAATAGGATACAGTTGCATTAAGGTACTATCCACCAAATCATCATCGATTTGCATCCTAAATTCTATTCGTACAAACTGTCCATGTAGAAATCCGTCAATATCTTCTGGCTTTGTATCCTGAACATCTGGTATTAAACTTGCTATAGGTGGACTAATATCAATGACCTTCCCAAGCATTGAAGATAATGATGTGGCTGAAGAACCCATCATTTGATTCATAGCCTCAGAAATAGCACTTAAATGCAATTCCCCTAATTCATCTTCTGTATTGGTGCCGTCTCCCCCCATCATCAAGTCCGTGATGACCTTTACATCTTGCTCTTTTAAAACCAGCATATTGCTACCATCTAATCCAGTAGTATACTTGATCTGAATGAATACGCACGGCTTTTCATATTCTAGTGTAAGTGACTGCCAATCAGTAACTGATACACTAGGTATTGTAATATTAACTTTACGATTTACCAACGCGTATAATGTGGTGGCCGATGTTCCCATGCAAATATTGGCAACTTCTCCTACTGCATCTCTCTCTACATCTGTTAGGATAGTGTTGGTAGAAGCTTGATCGACTGTAGTTGGTGCTTCGTCTTCTACTGTTGTTGCCGCATTGAGTAGCGCGTTTATTTCGTCTTGTGATAGCATTCCATCCATTTTACTATTCCCCCTCTCCAATCACCGAGGTTACTCTTACAGCGTACTTATCTCTATTTGTACCCGGTAAAGCGGTGAATTTTCTAATTTTCTCTATTGTTATTACTCTGGGG
>JAWXVE010000079.1:0-8922 GCA_044425575.1 Eubacteriales bacterium
AGCAAGACTATAAGGCAGGCTTGCTTGCAGAAGGGTACACAGACATTACCAGCTACGGAATTGGGTTCTGCCAGAAGTGCTGTGTGGTGGTGAAGTAACAATGGCTGCTTTAACAGTACCAAACTCATGTAATAGAAATAGATTCCAATGTATCAGGCGTAATTGAATCACAAGGAGAACGATTCTCCTTGACACGAACAAGAGATATCATTCGACAAGTAATGGAATATTCCCAAGCATTTGTTACGTGAGATTTGAAGAAAGCAGAAGTATTAAATCAACAAGACCATTATCCAAGGATACTGCATACATGATCGGAAGTATTACGAAATCGGGGAAACTAATGACAACATTAATGGAAGAGGAAGAAATAAATGTATTTGAAACAAAAGCATATTATATTCTAATGTCAGTGTTTGTCACACGATTTTAAACGAGATGAGTATCCTTGTGGGTGGAAAATGCCACGAGTCCATTATTTATGCCACTTTTACTACATTTGATTTTCGATTAGGAAGTGGTATCACTAAATCAGAGCATATTTTCAGTGGAAAATCAAATGTAATCGTGCTATTGAAAAACAGTAATTTAGATGCTATGATGTTGGTGTCAAAAGCCCCTATTTAGAACCTTGAAAATTTACATATTTTGTAGATTCACCTTCAATACGCTCTTCATACTACAAGCTTTCAAGAACAACCATTATGCTCCAAATCCACTTCTAGCCTAATAAAAGGCATAGAATAGGCAAGTGGGTACCTCCGGATTCTTATGCACAAAGCACTCTCAGAATCCTAAAAACATTCAGCACCATATGGTACTATTTATAGTAAATTTAGCGATATTACAGGGGGATATACAATTATGATAAAAATTGCCATATGCGATGACGAGACATATGTAACCACACAAACGGAGGAGTTTCTGGCAGCCGTGGAGAATACCCGTGCATGTGAGTGTGATATCTATTATAGTGGTGAAGCCTTGTATCAAGCAATCGAACAGAACAAGCGTTATGATTTAATTTATTTAGATATTGAACTGGGTGGATTAGATGGAATTGCAACGGCTAGGAAGATTCGAGAGATTGACAAGCATAGTGTATTGATTTTTATTACAGCTTATGATCAGTATGCCATTGAAGCGTTTGAGGTAGAATCATTCAGATTCACATGAAGGAAGGTGATATCCAGACGTTCTATCATACATTAGATCAAGTAGAGCTAGAACTAATTCAATCAAATATTGGATTTTATCGTATTAGTCAGTCGCTCTTAGTGAACCCGGATGCGGTCTATTCTCATAATCGAGTTCACTTAGTATTGAAAACGGGAGAAGAGATGGGAATTGCAGAAGACCGAAGACAGAAGGTGCGCCATATGTTTTGCATGAGTAGAATGCAGGATTTTCGCGGATAGTATTACCATCAATCATTTCAATTACAAAACAGTTTTCAAATCCTCGCACATATGCCATAATATAGGTAATGAATATCTAGGGCATGTTGTCTCTTACGAGACATAGTGCTAGAAAGGATTGGAACTCACTATGGATTATAAACCGCTACCAGTCGGAATTGATAATTTTGAAGAGATTATAGAGCAGGGATCTTATTATGTAGATAAGACCTTGCTTATTAAGTAGCTATTAGATACCACAACAAAAGTAAGCTTATTTACAAGACCACGCCGTTTCGGCAAGAGTCTGAATCTAAGCATGCTGCAATATTTCTTTGAACGAAGTGAGCGAGATACTGAGAAGTTATTTCAAGGGCTTAACATTGCTAGTGCAGGAGAGAAATACACCAAGCATATGGGACAATACCCTGTGATTATGCTCAACTTTAAGGAGGCAAAACAAGCTACTTTTGCATCGTCTTATGAGGCATTGCAAGATACGATTATATAACAACATACAACAATACTTGATCGCATCTAATCGAGAAAGCGGAATTGGTTTCTGCCAGAAGTGCTGTTCGGTGGTGAAGGGATGAATATTTACAGTAGATGAAGCTTGAGGGTGAATATGTAGGAAACTCACTTACTTATCTTGGAATTCTCGTTTTTGTATGTTAGAATGTATTCTAATTAGGAACACTATAGACAAGAATATAGGAACCACTCACATTGGAAGGATGGAACATGAAAGTATTAAATATAAATGGTAGACTAGTAGGTGAGAACCAGCCTGCCTATATTATAGCGGAGATGAGTGCGAATCATGCTAAGAGTATGACCCATGCAAAAGAGATTATTCGTGCTGCCAAGGAAAGTGGTGCGGATTGTATTAAGATTCAAACATATACCCCGGATACTTTAACCATTGATTGCAGTAATGAATATTTTCAAGTGCAGAATGGAACTTGGAAAGGGGAGAATCTATATCATCTATATGAAAAAGCATATACTCCTTGGGAGTGGCAGCGAGAACTGAAGGAAGAGGCAGATCGCATTGGGATAGATTTCTTCTCAACACCCTTTGACGAGACTGCAACTGACTTCCTAGAAGAGATTGGCTGTACCTGTTATAAGGTAGCATCTTTTGAAGTAATACATCTCCCATTACTCCAATGTATTGCAAGAAAAGGGAAACCGATTATCATGTCGACGGGCATGAGTACCAAAGAAGAAATTACAGAAGCAATTGAAACCATTCGACAAGAAGGGAACGATTCCATCGCAATTTTACATTGTATTAGTGCGTATCCAGCAGAAGCCGAAGGTATGAATCTAGCTAAAATAAAAGATATGCAAAAGTCTTTTTCAACCATTGTAGGATTGTCCGATCACTCATTAGGATATGATGCAGCAGTTGCATCCGTAGCACTAGGTGCTAAAATTATTGAAAAACATTTCTGTATAAGTCGTGAAATTGAAAATCCAGATGCAGCTTTTTCTATGACGCCATCTGAATTTAAAGAGATGGTTGATAAAATAAGATACTATGAGCGAATGATGGGACAAGCCGCCTATGGTGCTTCCTCTCAAGAGCAGGAAAGTATTGTATTTCGTAGGTCTATTTTTGCGGTGCGAGATATTAAGGAAGGGGAAACTTTTACCGAAGAAAATCTACGCATTATACGGCCAGGATATGGATTGAAGCCAAAATATATGGATGATTTATTGGGAACACAAGCAAGTCGAGATATAGATTATGGACAACCTACTACATTTGCTGATTTTCCCCAAGGTGCCATTTTATTTTTGTCCAATAATGATAATACAGAGCCTTTGTGTCAGTGGCTACAAGCTCAGGGAGAGCCTGTTGTTCGATTTACCAATAAGATTACCTTAGAGATTATAGAAGAAATGCAACCTAGTTTTATTGTATCTTTTAATTATAAATATATAATTTCCCAATCCATTATTGAGCATATGGATGGTAAGATTATTAATTTGCACACTTCCTATTTGCCATATAATAGGGGATCTAGCCCTAATTTCTTTAGTTTCTATGATGATACGCCGAAAGGAGTTACCATACATTTTATCTCCAAAGGATTAGCCCAAGGAGATATTTTATGCCAGAAGGAAATCCAATTTGATGAAACTATAGAAACTTTTACAAGTAGTTATGAAGTTCTATTACAAGAGATGAGCCAATTATTTAAAGAGAATTGGAAGGAGATACAATCTGGCGCATTAAAAGGGGTTCCCCAAAGTGGGGAGTCCACCTACCATAAGAGTGAGGAACTGCACAAGATTAGAATGGAAATTGACTTCGATTGGAATGATACCATAGCTGATTTCAAGCGAAGAAGGGATAACAAGAAGCAAATGAAGGATTAATAACATGAGCCAATTTAAGAAAGCATACGAATATGTCAAGTGCATCTACGCAGAACACATAGAGATTGATTTTATTCAGAATACCAATGTGAAACAAAGTGCAATCGTTACCTTTATTATGGGTTTCTTTATGCATTTATATATGTTTACCAATAAATTACCTAGCTATGATGATTTAGAACAGCTGTTTGACCCAATCAACCTCCCTTCATCGGGAAGATGGTTCTTAACAGTGCCAGCTAGTTTTAGTTCCATGCTTAGCATTCCCTTAGTAAATGGCACTTTAGGGATTTGTTATCTTTCACTAAGTGCGGGCATTCTTGTTGCTACCCTACGGATTAAGAGTAAAGTGGCAGCTATATTAATTGGAGGGATTATGGTATCCTATCCGGCAGTGGCATCTACTTTCGCATATATGAATTGTGCAGATGCTTATTTCTTTGCAATCTTATTAACATGTATTGCAATTTATTGTGCAGACCGTATGCATCTTTCAGGCATTTTGGTGGGCATTGTTTGTATTACGCTGTCCCTAGGAATCTATCAAGCATATTGGCCATTTGGTCTAGCGATTATCATGGGGGTTATCAGTAAGGCGATTCTCATAGGACACGAAGATACAAAAGATATTCTGGTTAAAACATTAGCCCATTTAACCACATTTGGAGTGGGAATGGTACTATATCTTTTTATTGTTAAGAGCTCTCAGGTGCCTTTAACAGTGTATCAGAATATTGATACCATGGGGCAAATCACAATAGAAAAGTTACCATACCAACTGTATCAGGCGTACGGTAGATTCGTTGCATATTTTACTAGTAATAATTTATTTTACTATCCAATGTGGTTTCGGATCATTTATCCCATTATTATAGTTGTATCGGTTATATTACTATTTTATAAGTGCAAGATGCTAATTAAAAAGCGTGAATTCCTAAGTGCCATTATATTAATGGGATGTATCGTATTCTTTCCACTAGGTGCTAATTTCATCTATATTATGTGCGAACCAACATATGTGCATGTGCTAATGAGATATGGTATGGTGGGAGCTTTTATCTTAATAATAGCAATGTGGGAAGATGTGGAGTGTACCAAGATACTAGAGGATAAACGGATTTACCCACTCACTAAGGTAATGAATAAGATTATGGTTGTATGTAGTATATTGGTAATTGGAATTCATGTGCTTATTATTAATGCAAGCTATTTAAGATTAGATATTTCATTATCCAATGCATATGCGGATGGTATTCGATTAGTAACGAAGATTGAGTCTGTAGAGGACTATAACCAAGCAGATCAGATACTATTTGTAGGTACCATGAGTCAGAATTTAGAAGCTAGGTACCTCACTTGGTTTGATGACGATATGTTTACGGGTATGATGTCAACCAACATGATTACTATGGGAAGTAATCCAGAATACCTATCACGTTACATTGGGTTCGAGAATGTGATACAAAGTGGAATTACAAGTAGTGATCAGTTAGAAGAGCTGGGAATTACTGAAATGGTAGACAAAATGGATACGTACCCCAATGACGGATCTATTGTGAAGTATGAGGAAGGTGTTATTATTGTTAAGTTTTCGGAACTAACAGAATGAAGGTGAAGATTATGGCCGATGGGAATTGTAATATGATAAATGAAATAATACGTACAGAACGACTCCACATACGATTATTAGAAGAAAAGGATACTGATTTTATTGTTCACATGAGAAATCAAACAGAGATAATTCGATATTTCATATCCCCTCGTATTATAACGGCAGATGAGCATTTACAATGGTTTCGCGAAATATATAGGAACAATGATACTTACTGGAAATATATTGTAGAGGAACTAAGTACAGGAGTTCCAATTGGTAATATCGGAATTAAGAATTTGGATGTGACGAATAGCATGGCGGAGATAGAGTATATGTTTTTAGAAACTTATCAGGGGAAGGGCTTTGCAAGTGAAGCAGTAGATGCATTGTACAAATATGCAAATGAAAGATGGGATATTACAAATTTCATTGCAAACATTCACAAAGACAATATTACATCTGAAAAATTAGTTAGAAGACTAGGATTTAATAAGTTAAAGTCAGATGGAGATTTTATTTCATGGGATATGCGCCTATGCAATAATGATCTTAGACCTTGAGAGAAAGAGAGGCTTATATTCAAGTTTTCCCTTCGTTGCAAAATGAACATGCATGTGGTATAGTATTACTACTTACAACAGTGGGTAACAGTGAATCAAAATGATAAGAATTAGCCTACCAATAGAGGTGAATATGGTATTTCATTCCTATATCTTTATCTTAGTGTTTCTTCCAATGACCATCATTGGATATTATATATTAGATCGAAAGGGTGCCCTTCAAGCTAGACAAATATGGCTAATTACTATGTCTCTAGTGTTTTGCGGCTATTTTAGCGTACAATCTCTTTTCGTACTTCTTATGAGTGTTATTGTGAATTATTCTCTGGGAAGCATGATACACAATAGAAAGAGTAGGGCATGGCAACAAAGTATATTAGGTGTTGGAATATTTGCTAATGTCTCTATGTTGTTGTATTTCAAGTATATGGATTTCTTCATTCAGAACATGAATGAATTACTAGGTAACCAATCTTCTTTTATAGAAGTAATTTGGCCATTGGGGATTAGTTTTTATACATTTTCTCAGATTTCTTATTTGGTGGATACTTATCATAGAGGGGAGAAATCAAGTGGACTCATGCCGTATCTAGCATATATTACGTATTTTCCCAAGTTAACATCAGGCCCCATTGCCTTATATGAAGCTTCTAGAGATGAATTTGCTACAACTGCGGTGAGTTCACACTTTTACGAGAATATTAGCAAGGGGATTTTTCTATTTACCCTAGGTCTTGGGAAGAAAGTATTAGTGGCAGATTATCTTGTGGGTATCGTCAATACAGGATATGCAGAAACAGCCAATTTAACCAGTACCCAATCGGTAGTGGTTATTTTAGCGTATACAGCATATATTTATTTTGATTTTAGCGGGTATTGCGATATGGCAGTAGGTGTTAGCAGGATGTTTGGTATTTCCTTACCAATTAATTTCAATTCACCATATAAGGCAGTGACCATTTCTGATTTTTGGAATCGATGGCATATTACACTTTCTAGGTTCTTTACCCAATATCTCTATATTCCACTTGGTGGCAATCGTAAGGGTGTGATAAGAATGCTTGTAAACACGCTAATCGTATTTTTAGTTAGTGGACTATGGCATGGATCCAATTGGACATTTCTTGTATGGGGACTCCTTCACGGCTTGGCAGTTTGCCTAGATAAATTGATAAAACACTGGTCTATTCAGATTCCAAAGCTCATTAGTTGGTGTGCAACTTTTGTCATTGTAAATGTGGCATGGGTATACTTTCGAGCAGATTCTATTTCTCAAGCCAATACTATGTTAAGGAATGTAGTAACAAGGATAGGAGTACAAGGAGAAGTGCAGTTGGCAGAATCCCTATTTGATTTGTTGGAATTTCGTATCTTGCAACGACTGAACTGGAATGATACATGGAATAATAATCTCATTGGAACCGTTTTTGTGGTAATATGTGTATGTGTAACACTAATTGGGAAGAATTCTAATCAGCGCACGGAAGAATTTCGAACAACAATAAAATCCTTGTATCTTACATGGATTTTATTGTTGTGGTGCATGGTTTCCTTGACAGGTGTTGCTACCTTCGTATACTTAGCTTTTTAGGATGATAGGTGAATGGAATATATTAAGAAGAAAGGGAGGAGACTATTAATGAATCATAAAGCATGGGTTCGTGGACTACTTACAATGCTAGTAGTAAGTGTAGTCATATGGATTACCATTACAGTAATCGTAGATCCTTACTTTCATTATCATAAACCAATGGAATCCTTATCTTACAGGCTCTATTACGAACGATATATTAATGATGGAATTGCAAGACATTTTGACTATAATGCTATGATTGTTGGTACCTCTATGACCCAAAACTTTAAGACCACTGATTTAGAGGGGTTATACGGAGTGGATGCTATTAAAACCCCATTTCAAGGGGCGGGGTATGAAGAACTCTCACAGTTCACCATGCGGGCATTAGAATATAATGAAGACATTGAGTTGATTGTAAGAGCAGTTGATTTAAATGGACTTACCAATGAGGCGGGATGGCAGAACTACACCGAATACCCAGATTATTTGTACGATGATAATATTTGGAATGATATTCAGTATACGTTAGACAAAAACGTTATGTACCAAGGTGTATTTAGCACATTCATACGAACAATTCAGGGTCTAGAGAGTACTACTTTTGACGAATATTCTAGTACAAATGTAGAGGTAGGATATGCCTTTGACTTTGAAGCGGGAGTACCCTTAGATACAAGACCAGCATCAAGAGAGATTACAGAAGAGGAAATCTACAATGTAATTTATAATGTGGAATATTACCTAATCCCTGCCATTGAAGCATATCCAGACGTAGAATTTCTTTTGTTTTTTCCACCTTACAATATTGAATATTGGAATGCTATGAGTGAAATAGGGGATATTGATGTAGAATATGCAGCTATGATGCTGACCGCGGAACGCTTGTTGAACTATCCTAATGTATCACTTTATTATTATTATGATCAATACGAGTTAGTGCGTGATCTTAGTCAGTATTTGGATCGTTTGCATTATGGTTCTCATATTAATACCCAGATATTAGAATGGATGTATGAGGGAACGGGTCTTCTAACCTTAGAGAATTACCAGACCATTCTAGAGCAAGATCGAATATTCTACACAGAATACAATTATCTTGCCGTGCCAGAGGTCAATGAGTCAGTGGAGTAGAGTTTATTTCTTGGCAAGAAAGGGAAGAATGCCATATTGATAGAATGAAAGAAAAGGATGTTTATGAAGATAGAGAGTCAAAAAAATAAAATTCTATATGCTGCTATTACGGGAATCTCATTTCTTGCTATTTTAATTTGCAATGGGTTAACGACCTATATGTCAGACGATTTTATTCAATTAACAGAGGAAGTCAAGTTACATTCTATAGTAGATTTATTTGCCTATGGATACGAACACTACATGACGGTAAATGGGCGAAGTAATACTCAT
>JAWXVE010000080.1:0-8780 GCA_044425575.1 Eubacteriales bacterium
GGTATAAAATGATGAATCTGTGGGAATAGTGTGATTTCTCGGGAATAATGTGATGGAATAGGAGGTGGATTTGTGGAAATAATATGACGGCGATTGTGGCTGTAATGTGGCGTATTACACCTAAAATAATGCCATTTGGCAGAGCAGATGTACTCCGATTATTTACAATCATGTTTTTTGATACTGCATTTAATCCATAATAAATACCGCCTTTATCCATGTTCTCATTCATACTGAATGGGAAAAATACAGATGCAGACTCTGTTGTTAAAACTCAATCAATTTGAATTGCTAAATTAGCTAATGGAAGCGTAGAGTTGAAGACAGCTAATTGTTGGGCATTCAATTTCTTTGCTTGGCATAAAAAGTCGTTAGCCTTTGATTCTAGCGATTGCGTTAAGGAATCTAATTCTTCTTCATCTTGTGCAAATAATGTAAACATGACACTTACGTAAAAAATCTTTTAATTTCTTGACATTCACCACTATTGATTATACAATTAACACAACTTTATAAATAATCTTTTAATAATAAGGAGGTAACTATGGAATACAAGATTTTTGGAGAACCTTTATCAGCAGTAACTTGTACATTACAATCCGGTGAAACTATGATTACAGAAAGTGGCTCAATGATATGGATGACACCGAACATGAAGATGGAAACAACCACTGGCGGCGGAGTTGGCAAGATGTTTGGTAAGTTAATCTCTGGCGAAAAGTTATTTCAAAACCGTTACACTGCTACTGGCGGAGTTGGTGACATTACATTTGGTTCAAGTTTCCCTGGTTCTATTCGTGCTTTTGAAGTCGGTCCTGGTAAGTCAATCATAGCACAAAAATCTGCTTTTCTTGCTAGTACAGAAGGTGTTGAAATGACCGTTCACTTTAAGAAAAGTATTGGAGGTAGTGTCTTTGGTGGAGAAGGTTTTATTATGCAAAAGTACTCAGGCAATGGTACTGTTTTTGTAGAAATTGATGGTTATGCTGCAGAGTACACCCTTGCAGAAGGTGAATCAATGATTGTAGACACAGGCTACTTAGCTTGTATGGATGAAACTTGTACAATGGACATTCAAGCTGTTACAGGCGTTAAAAATATGTTGCTAGGTGGAGAAGGTCTCTTTAATACAGTTGTAACAGGTCCTGGTAATATTATTCTTCAAACATTACCTGTCACAGGTTTGGTATCGACCATTATACCATTCTTACCAACCAATAATAACAAGTAATATTTTACCATACGATATAACGCAATACATATAACAATAAGGCCAACTCTTAAGCTTATGTAATAGGAATCCGCTTAGGAATTGGCTTTCTGTTTCTATAAGAAAGGTTGACAATCAGCTAAGAATACACTTATAATCTAAGTAATTATAGCAACATGAGCAGATACAATATAAATAAGGAGTGTACTTTATGTTAAGAAAAAATCTACTACTCATTCCCATGATTACGCTAACTCTAACTGGCTGCGCTAACTCTAGCGAAGGAAATAGTGAACCAATTGTCTTAAACAGCCTTACCGTAAAAGAATGGAATGATGATACACAAGATACTACAACTACTGGATCAAACGAGGACCTTGAACTATTAGAAGAAACAAGTGAACCAGAAGATAGCATTTTAGAAGAGTATACGTTCTACGAAGACTCATCTAATTCCTCTGTCGATAACGTGACATCGCAAGATACAACCACTGACGCAGGTTCCAATACAGATGAAACAGGTATTGATTTAGATCTCACCACACTGAGTGCCACTATGCTCTATGCAGAAGTATTTAACATAGTGATGTACCCAGATGAATATTTAGGAAAAACCATTAAAATGACAGGTTCCATGTCTGTCTATGAAGATACCACTACTGGAATTGTATATTTTGCAACTATCATATCAGATTCCACCGCCTGTTGTATGCAAGGAATCGAATTTGTACTTACAGAAGATTACTCCTACCCTGAAGATTACCCAGAACATGGAATGAATGTAACAGTTGCTGGTGAATTTGAAACTTATGAGGAAAATGGTTTTCTCTTCTGCCGTTTGAAAAATGCCACTTTATTATAATAAAAATAACACATGGGATTCCATGTGTTATTTTTATATTATTTACTTTGATAGTGATGCGAGCTTCTCATAAATTGGAAAACAGTCTAGTGTCGCAAAGTAATCAAGCGGTGTTTCTGCTCTTCTAATTAACGCAATGGTTCCATCTTCCTTCTTCAACAATTCTGCTGATTTTAATTTTCCGTTATAATTATATCCCATAGCGTATCCATGGGCTCCCGTATCATGAAGAATCAGATAATCTCCAATATCAATCTGAGGCAACATACGATTAATAGCAAACTTATCATTATTCTCACACAAAGAACCTACAACATCATATTGATGATCTGCTACTGCCTCTTCTTTTCCTGCAACGGTAATATGATGATAAGATCCATACATAGCAGGTCGCATAAGATCAACTGCACACGCATCACATCCAATATATTCCTTATGAGTATGCTTTTCATGAATAGCAGTCGTTATTAAATGTCCATAAGGTGCCATCATATAACGACCTAGTTCTGTGTAGATTGCTACATCTCCCATTCCTTCTGGAATTAATACTTCTTCATAAGCTTGTCTTACACCTTCCCCAATTACATGGATATTATTCCCTTCTTGCTCTGGCTGGTATGGTATACCAATGCCTCCCGACAAATTAATAAATCCAATGGTAACACCTATTTCACGTTTTAATTCCACAGCAAGTTCAAATAGTTGTCTTGCAAGCGTTGGATAATATTCATTGGAAACCGTATTACTTGCCAGAAACGAATGGATTCCAAAGCATTTTACACCTTTTTCCTTTAAAATTGAAAATCCTTCAAAGAGTTGTTCTCTTGTAAATCCATACTTAGCATCCCCTGGATTATCCATAATACTATTGCTAATCTGGAATACTCCTCCTGGATTGTATCGACATGAAATAGTCTCTGGCAATTTCCCAATCGCTTTCTCTAAATAAGAAATATGCGTAATATCATCTAAGTTAATAATCGCCTTAATTCCATTGGCATAAACATATTCTTCTGCGGGTGTTTCATTAGAAGAAAACATAATATTATGGCCTTCCACTCCTAAGGCTTTTGATAACATCAGTTCTGTTTTAGACGAACAATCACATCCACAACCATGTTCTAAAAGAATCTGAATTAAACTTGGGTTAGCATTTGCTTTGACTGCAAAATATTCTTTAAAACCTGAATTCCATGAAAATGCCTCTTGCAGTGCTTTTACATTGGCACGAATCATAGATTCATCATAAATATGAAATGGTGTTGGATATGTTTTAACAATTTCATTAATTTCTTCCTTGGTAACAAATGTTTTTTTATTCATGAGATACTCTTCCTCTACTTTCTCGTTCTATTCTGATTATATTTTCTATCTATACTTTATACTTCCTTATTACTTCAATCATATATTTGCCAATCAATTGTTTTCCTTCCCTTAGATTGTAAATATGCATTGGTACGACTAAATGGCTTACTTCCAAAAAAACCTCTTCTAGCAGATAGGGGACTTGGATGAGCACTTTCAATTACAAAATGATTGGGATTTGTAATAAGTTGCACTTTTTTCCTAGCATGAGCGCCCCATAAAAGAAAGACAACAGCCTTTTCTTTATTATTTAACTGGCATATAATCTCATCTGTTAACTGCTCCCAGCCAAACTTCTTATGAGATTCTGGCGTGTGTTCTCGTACTGTTAGAACAGTATTTAATAATAATACTCCTTGCATTGCCCACGCTTCCAAATTCCCATGTGTTGGAATGGTACACCCAACATCGTCCTCAATTTCTTTATAGATATTCCGTAAAGACTTTGGTATTGGTACACCTTGGGCAACTGAAAATGCAAGCCCCTGTGCCTGACCCTTATTGTGATAAGGGTCTTGTCCTAATATTACAACCTTTACTTTATGAAATGGGGTTAATTCTAATGCTCGATAGATTTGATCCTGTGGAGGATAGATCCTATGACTTTTATATTCCTCATTTATGATATCCATTAATTGCCTATAATATGGCTTATCATATTCTTCTTGTAATAGTCCATACCAATCTTGCGGTATTTTCATCTTCTGTTTCTCTCCTTTATAGTTACGTATGTTATTCAATAAATACGTACAGGAATTCCCTGACCTTTTAAATACTCTTTCACTTCTAAGATTTCTAATTCCTTAAAATGAAATAGGGAAGCAGCTAGTGCTGCATCCGCCTTACCATCTGTTAAAGCTTCCTTAAAGTGTTCTAATTTACCTGCCCCACCAGATGCAATTACTGGAATGGTTACTGCTTCTGCAATGGTACGAGTTAATTCAATATCATACCCAGCCTTTGTTCCATCTCCATCCATACTCGTTAATAATATTTCCCCTGCACCTAATTGTTCAACTTTTCTAGCCCATTCTACTGCATCTATGCCCATATCAATGCGTCCACCATTTTTGTATATGTGAAAGGTGTTATCTTTTGTTCTTTTTGCATCAATAGCAACTACAATACACTGGCTACCAAATTTATCCGCAGCTTCACTTATTAAAGTTGGATTTGCAATAGCTGCTGAATTCACAGACACCTTGTCTGCTCCTTCTCGTAATACCATACGTACATCTTCCACAGTACGAATTCCACCTCCTACAGTAAATGGAATAAATACTTTTTCAGCTACCTTGCGAACCATTTCTACAACAGTATCTCTAGCATCCGAAGAAGCTGTAATATCTAGAAAAACTAACTCATCCGCTCCCGCCTTATCATATGCCTCTGCAATCATTACAGGGTCTCCAGCATCTATTAAATCCATAAAATTAACGCCTTTGACCACTCTCCCACCATGTACATCAAGGCATGGAATAATTCTTTTGGTAAACATCTAACACTCCTCCTTCTTCATGGTCAGAAAATTTTCTAGAACTTTAAGTCCTATATTAGAGCTTTTCTCTGGGTGAAATTGGCAAGCAAAGATATTCTGACACTCAACTGCAGCATGTATAAGTGTTCCATACTCTGTAGTTGCTGATACAATTTCCTCATCAGAAGCTTGCAAATAATAAGAGTGCACAAAATATACAAATGGATTCAGTGGCAATCCTGCTAGCAGACGACTATTCGAATTAATCTCTAATGAATTCCATCCAATATGTGGCACTTTATATCCTTGATTGTCCGGAATTTTGCAGATGTGGCCTTTTAGAATACCCAATCCTTTAACCTGTCCCCCCTCTTGACTACTTTCAAATAACACTTGCAATCCTAGGCATATCCCAAGAAAAGGTGTTCCACATGCAATAACTTTATGGATTACTTCTATCAAACCATATATGGCTAACTTCTCCATCGCATCTGCATAAGCACCTACACCAGGTAAAACCACATGATCTGCACTTAAAATCTCTTGTGGATTCCGCGTAATCATTGTATCTGCTCCAAGAAACTGCAATGCTTTTTCTACACTCTTAATATTACCTGCATCATAATCAATTATCGCAACCATATACCTTACATTCCTCATTTCTACTTTGATTTATTCTATTCCTATTACACATATGATAGCATCATATCATATTGACTATTAGGATACAAGATAAGCACATTCAATATTGTACGTTATTGAATGTGCTTATCACTAATATTCCTCTAAATCGTGCTTTACTCTACAATAAAATTAATTGTCTGCTGATAGATTGCATCATCTTCAATCAGGCTCAATCCTCTTGCATCTTCTATCGATAATCCATATGATAACAGCTGTGTTTCAATCAATTGTAATAATTCATCTAGCTCACTGGTCACATGATTCTCTTCTGCCTCTACTAGAAGATTATCATATTGTTCTACACTCTGAATCAAAGCATCTAACGCCATTGATTCCTTACCGGCTAACTGATAAGATTCAAATGAGTCTAATTGAATAGATACCTTCAAAATGATTCTCGAACGATCGTAGAGAACCTGCTCGCTTTCACTTAAATTTTTACCATAAAGAATTTGATATACTTCACCATACTCCCCAGCATAATAAGCTTGCTCTGCTTGTACTTGATAGATGAATTTTTCATACATAACTTTTGATAAGATAATGATGCATAGGAAAGATGTAAAAATAATTACAATTCTTATAATATTTTTCTTAGTATATAGTTTGCTAGACTCAACAACCTCTTCCATTTGTAAACGTCTTTTTTCTTCTTTTTCCTTCTTCTTGGCTTCTTTTTGAGCATCCTTAGCTGACTTAGCTTTCTCTTCCTTAGTAGGTGCTGGTTCATCTCCTTCTTCCTCAGTTGATTCAACCTTTTCGCCTTTTTTACCCTGTTTACCTTTTTTACCTTTTTTACCTTTACCATCATCTTCCGCTGGTTCTGCCTCTGGTTTAGGTGGTTTTTCAGCAAACAAGAAAATATAAACCTTTAACCAAAACGGAACTTTATTCTTTGCTTTTCCTTGTTCTCCCTCATCCACTGGCATATCTTGTACGGTTTCAGTAGCATTAGATATATCCTTGGAACTCTTATCTGGTTCCTCATAAATCTGTTCGTCAATACTCATAATATCTTGCAGAATATCAAGTGCTTCTGTATTATCAGTACCAAACAAATCACTTCCACCCAATAAATCCATACCATCAAAGGTGTTATCCACTTCAGATTCTGGAAGAGCTTCCATCTCTGGCATTGACAATTCCATCTCTGGCATTGGCTCTTCCATCTCTGGCATTGGCTCTTCCATTTCAAGTACTGATTCATCCATTTCACCTAAATGATCTGATAAACTCTCCAAATCATGAAGCTCTTCTTCTAATAATAGCGTTTCCTCATCTACCTCTTCTACTACTTGAGCTTGTTCCACAACTGGCACAGGAGTTGTAGGCATAGAATCTGTAGAATCCACCTTTAATAATTCATTAATCTCATCTAAGTCTTCATCCCCATCTATTGATTCAATAATATCTTCTACCTCCATACTTTGTAACTGTTCAATTTTATCTGTTCTTCTTGCCTCTCCAACTTCCATGGAATCCTCTTCGCTAGCAGAATCTTCATTAACTGAATTAAGCAAATCTTCTAAATATTCTTCATTCGAATTCATATTTTCCTCCGACTTAGTAATTTATGGCTTTATCATTCCTCCACCTATTATATGGGAAATATAACAATAGCTGGGATTCCCCAGCCATTGTATGAATCTTACCTATCATTCAATTACATTACTAGTTCATCTATTAATTGTACTAACTTCCCAATCTCTGGCTTAGATAGCTGTGCATTTGCACCTAATGACTTTCCTTTCTTGTACATATCGTCGTTAACAAGAGAGGAAAATATAATTACTGGAATATCCTTCGTATCAGGACCATCCTTGATTAATTTCGTTAGTCTATGACCATCCATTAATGGCATCTCAATATCAGTAATCACTAATTGAACATGCTTTACTAAAGTACCATTTTCAACACACTTCGCGATATATTGCCACGCTTCTTCTCCATTTTCTGTATGCGTAATATTCGTATATCCAGCTTTAGTAAGAGATTCTACAATTAATTTATTTAATAAAACAGAATCTTCAGCAATTAAAATTGGTACATCATTTCGATCTCTCACGCCTAATTCATCAATTTCTGATAATTTCAACCCTGTGTCAGGATTAATATCTGTAATAATCTTTTCAAAATCTAGAATAATAATTAGTTTGTCATTTAATTTAATTACACCTGTTGCAATACTATCCTCGGTACTATTTACCGTGGCATCTGGTTTAATAATATCTTTCCATGATACTCTATGTATACCTATAACTTGGTCTACATGGAATCCAATGTCTAGTTTATTAAAATTGGTAATAATAAATAATCCATTCTCTTCCGTTTGTCCACGTTGCAAACAGTTCTTCAAGTCAATGGCTGTAATCATAACATCGCGTGGCATAAAAATACCTTCTATGCTTGGATGTGCATTGGGAACAGGAGTTACATTTTGATATGGAATAATCTCCTTAATCTTGGCAACATTAATACCATACGAATTGCCATCTAACATAAATTCTAACACTTCTAATTCATTCGTACCATTTTCCAATAAAATTTTAGAATCCATAGAGCACCTCTTATCTTATATTCTTTCGTAAACGAAATATCTTAGATGATTATATCACACAATTCAACAAAATAACAGTAAATATTACAAAAAACTCAATTAGTAGACTAACTGAGTTTAAAATATATACCTTCAAAACCGAACATTGATTTCTTAATCTTTTCTTCTAACATCTTTTTTCCTACTTTGCCAAACCTTTTCCTTTAGGTTAAGCCCTCGACCGATTAGTAACATTCAGCTCCATACATTGCTGCACTTCCACCTATGTCCTATCTACCTCGTCGTCTTCAAGGGGTCTTACTACTTTACAGTAGGGATATCTCATCTTGAGGGGGGCTTCACGCTTAGATGCCTTCAGCGTTTATCCCTGCCGAACTTGGCTACTCTGCTATAGGATTGGTTCCTAACAGATACACCAGTGGTTCGTCCACCCCGGTCCTCTCGTACTAAGGGCAGCTCCTCTCAAATATCCTACGCCTACGCCGGATAGGGACCGAACTGTCTCACGACGTTCTGAACCCAGCTCGCGTACCGCTTTAATGGGCGAACAGCCCAACCCTTGGGACCTGCTACAGCCCCAGGATGCGATGAGCCGACATCGAGGTGCCAAACCACTCCGTCGATG
>JAWXVE010000081.1:0-8688 GCA_044425575.1 Eubacteriales bacterium
TGTAGCCCAAGTGGGGACTGCTTTATCCACAGAAGTAGCACAAACTGTCATTCAAAATGGGGAAACTTATCTGGGGTCTGCGGATGTGCTTGGAGAGGCTGCCATTATGGAATATGTTCCTCTTACAGACGAAGCGGGCAATGTAATTGGTTCATGGGTTGTGGGTATCTATGAAGCAGAAATTACAGCAGGAGTAATTGAAACCATTGTAACACTATTAGAAGCCATGCTTATTATTCTTGTATTAGGACTAGTGATTGCCTTTGTTGTGGGTACGGTTATTAGTAAGGGAATTCGTACCGTAGAAGAGAAAATGCACTTAATGGAAGCGGGTAATTTTCAATTTGAATTTGAATCAAAATTGTTAGCATCGGGAGATGAAGTGGGTGAAATGGCTCGCTCTTCACGTAAGATGAAGGAGAATTTGAGTGAAGTGATTGGACACGTGCAAACGGGTGGCAAAAACTTACAAGGAAGCAATCAGGAAACGGTAGAGCGTGTTGCAGCCATTAGTGGTGAAATTGATGAGATTATGTATGTAACAGAACAATTATCTTCTGTTATGGAAGAGACAACAGCATCTGCGGAAGAGATGAATGCTGCTACTGCGGAAGTAGAGCATGAAATCAAAGAAATGACAGAGATGACGGAACAAGTGCATGGGTTGTCAGGAGAGATTAAGGAAAGGGCAGAGAATTTACATAAGAAAACAACAACATCATATGATACGGCTTCTGGAATCTATAATGACACCAATGTGAAGTTACGAGAATCTATTGAACGTGCCAAAGCCATTGATGAGATTAAAGAATTAACGGATACTATTCTTAAGATTACTGCTAAGACGAACTTATTAGCAATTAATGCCTCTATTGAAGCAACAAGAGCAGGGGAAGCGGGAAAAGGATTTGCAGTAGTGGCGGATCAGATTCGCGTGCTTGCGGAGAATTCTAAGAATGCAGTTTCAAGTATTTCTATGATTACAGAGAATGTATCAAGTGCAGTACTTAGCGTAGTAACAGATTCTAAGAACTTATTAGAATTCGTAGATAATCAAGTGTTACCAGATTATGAAATGTTAGTAGAAACAAGTATCCAATACAATACAGATGCGGATTCTGTCCGTAATGCAATTGTTGAGATTTCCCAAAGTTCTGAGAAATTGTATCAATCCATTCAGAATATTAGTACAGGTGTAGGCGAAGTAACACAAGCTTCTGTACAAGGTGCAGAGCGAAGCGTAGAAATTGCAGAGAAATCAGCTAAAATTGCAGCTGAAGCAGGCGATGTACTGCAAGAGAATAAGAACAACCAAAGCAATTTAGAAGAATTGAACCAAGCAATGGAATTCTTTAAGTTCTAAATAGTTGCTATGTTATCAAGATCATTATTAAGATAATTCACAGAAAACACTTGAAATAGTGAAGTGACTGTGCTATCATTAGGGTTCGTGGTGCATTGTGCACTGCGAGATAGATCAATTCCTTGCTCCTGTGAAGGGGGCCAGAGACCAAAAGGAGGTAACAAGCATGAACAAATATGAATTATGTGTTGTTATTAGCGCAAAAATTGAAGACGACGAAAGAGCGGCATCACTTGATAAGGTGAAAGCACTTGTAGAACGTTTCGGTGGAACAATCACAAACATTGATGAATGGGGTAAGAAGAGATTAGCTTACGAAATTCAAAAAATGAAAGATGGTTTTTACTATTTTATTCAATTCGATGCTGATGCTACAGTTCCAGCGGAAATTGAAAGCCGTATTCGTATTATGGACAATGTCATTCGATATTTATGCGTTAGACAAGACGTTAAATAGTTGACAAGGAGAACATATGAATAAAGTAATATTAGTAGGACGTTTGGTGAGAGACCCGGAAGTAAGATATTCACAAGGGGAAAATGCAACAGCAGTTGCAAGATATACCCTTGCAGTAGATCGTAGATTCAACCGTAATAATGAAGAGAATACAGCAGATTTTATTGGTTGTGTTGTTTTTGGTAAGTCGGCAGAATTTGCAGAGAAATACTTCCGTAAAGGAACTAAATTGGTGATTTCAGGACGTATTCAAACAGGCAGTTACACCAATAAAGATGGCCAAAAAGTCTATACGACAGATGTTGTAGTAGAAGAACAAGAATTTGCAGAGAGTAAGAGTAGTGCATCGAATCACGGTGGCTATACAGGTGAAGCAAATACGAATTCTTCAGTAGCTGGTGACGGATTTATGAATATTCCAGATGGGATTGATGAAGAGTTGCCATTTAATTAGTAATATCGAGTTTACATGATAAGTAACAGATAGATAGGAGGCATTGTCATGGCATTTAACAAATCAGATAGATCTGACTCTCCCATGAAGAGAAGAGGCGGTGGAATGCGCAGAAGAAAGAAAGTATGTGTATTCTGTGGCAAAGATAGTGAAATTGATTACAAAGATTCAAATAAGTTAAAAAGATACGTATCAGAAAGAGGGAAAATTCTTCCTAGAAGAATTACTGGAAACTGTGCGAAACATCAAAGAGCTCTTACAGTTGCAATTAAGAGAGCTAGACACGTGTCACTTATGCCTTATGTAATGGATTAAGTTATGTGATTATTATGGTTATAATAGGAGGTGTGCTCATAAGAGCACACCTCTTTGCATAAATATGTATACAATAGGCAGGTTTCGCTCTATAGAATTGACAGTTAACATGGATAGTGTTAGAATATTGCTATTAAACACATGGAGGAGAGAGTAATGAAAAAGTTAGTAACATTAGTAGTTGCAGTAACAATAGCAGTAAGTGCAGTAGCATGTAGTTCTGATAGTGGTGATACATTAGTTATGGCCACTAATGCTGAGTTTCCACCTTATGAGTACCGTGATGGAGATGATATTGTAGGGATTGACGTGGAGATTGCAGAAGCAATTGCAGCAGAAATGGGTATGACTTTAGTGATAGAAGATATGGCATTTGATTCTATTATTTCAGCAGTAACAAGTGGAAAAGCGGACATTGGAGTAGCAGGTATGACCGTAACAGAAGATCGTTTGGTTTCAGTAGATTTCTCGGACTCTTATACACAAGCAGCCCAAGTGATTATTGTAAAAGAGGGTAGTGCTATTACATCGCCAGATGACTTAGAAGGTAGAACAATTGGTGTACAACTTGGTACAACAGGAGATATCTATTGTGATGATATTGCAGATGCAACCATAGAACGTTACAGCAAGGGATATGAGGCAGTACAAGCATTGTTACAGGATAAAGTCGACGCAGTTATCATTGATAGAGAACCAGCCAAAGTATTTGTGGAAGAGAATGAAGGAATTTATATTATAGATGAAGAATTCACATTAGAAGATTACGCCATAGCGGTGAAGAAGGATAATACTGAATTGTTAGATCAGATTAATGCAGCACTTGCTAATCTAGAAGCATCTGGTGAATTAGATGACATTAAGGCAAAGTATATTACAGCAGAATAGCCTGCTTTATATTAGTAAGAGGAAAGACATACTATGTTAGAAAATTTTTACAATGATCTATATCTTAATTTTATAAAAGATGATCGATGGAAATACTTAACCAATGGTTTACTAACAACACTGCAAATTACATTTTTTGCAGTGTTGCTTGGTGTCTTTATTGGTTTTATTGTGGCAATCATCCGTTCCACATATGATAAAACAGGGAAATTGAAGGTTCTGAATGCTTTTGCGGGCTTATATTTAACGGTAATTCGAGGAACGCCTGTGCTTGTACAACTTCTTATTATTTACTTCGGTATCTTTGGAAGTGTTAATATTAGCAAAGTACTTGTTGCAGTAGTTGCATTTGGTATTAACTCAGGAGCCTATGTTGCAGAGATTATTCGTGGCGGTATTATGGCAATTGATCAAGGCCAATTTGAAGCTGGTCGTAGCCTTGGATTTAATTATATTCAGACTATGATTTATATTATATTGCCACAAGCTTTAAAGAACGTATTGCCAGCGCTAGCCAATGAATTTATTGTATTATTAAAAGAAACTTCAGTGGCAGGCTATATTGCTTTAGAAGATTTGACCAAAGGTGGAGACATTATTCGAAGCCGAACTTACAATGCCTTTTTGCCACTCATTGCGGTGGCACTTATTTATTTGAGTCTTGTAATGATATTTAGCTATTTTGTCAAACGATTAGAAAGGAGACTACGCAATAGTGAACACTAATGGGAAAATACCTTTAATCGAAGTACTAGAGTTATACAAACATTTTGGCAATATTCGAGCATTGGATGGAGTATCTGCTAACATATATGAAGGGGATGTTGTATTTATTATAGGCCCTTCTGGATCAGGGAAGAGTACATTTTTACGTTGCCTAAATCGACTTGATGAACCTACTGATGGCACGATTACTTTTGAGGGGAACAATATTACAGATCCCAAAGCAAACATAGATAAGCATCGCCAAAAGATGGGGATGGTATTTCAACAATTCAACCTTTTCCCCCATATGACAATTCTTAAGAATCTGACAATTGCTCCAATGAAATTGCAGAATAAGACAAAGGAAGAAGCGGAAGCAGAGGCACATAGATTGTTAGAACGTGTTGGACTTGGAGAACGGGCAAATGCCTATCCAAATCAATTATCAGGTGGACAAAAGCAAAGAATTGCAATTGTACGTGCGTTATGCATGAAGCCAGATGTTATGTTATTTGATGAACCAACGTCTGCCCTCGACCCAGAAATGGTGGGTGAAGTATTAGCAGTCATGAGAGATCTTGCGGAAGAAAAAATGACTATGGTGGTAGTGACACATGAAATGGGTTTTGCAAAAGAAGTGGCTAATCGCATTATCTTTATGGCAGATGGAAAAATTGTAGAAGAGAATGAGCCAAAAGAATTTTTTGAGAATCCAAAATCCACACGGTTAAAGTCGTTTTTAAGTAAAGTAATTGCATAGATAATAATCCTATGAAAGAAAAGATTTGAGATTAATTGTATTAGACGAATATTATAATAATCAAAGTAGGTGATACGGATGATAAGAGTTGGACTGGATGTAGGTTCCACAACGTTAAAATGTGTTGTATTAGATGAGAATAATAAAATACTGTATTCGAATTATCAAAGACATTTTTCACAAATTGCAGAAAAAGTTCACGATATGTTGCAGGAAATCCATAAGATGGTGGAAGATACAACAGAAGTTGCGGTTAGTCTTTCAGGTTCAGCAGGTATGGGATTTGCAATGCAAATGGGGATTCCATTTGTGCAAGAGGTATACGCTACGAGATTAGCTGTTAAGACCTTGCTGCCTGATATTGATACAGTAATTGAATTAGGGGGCGAAGATGCAAAGATTTTATTTGTATCGGGAACCATGGAAGTGCGCATGAATGGAAGTTGTGCTGGTGGAACTGGTGCATTTATTGACCAAATGGCAACACTTCTTGGTATTACGCCGTTGGAGATGAACGAATATGCTAAGGAAAGCACAAAGATGTACACCATTGCTTCTCGCTGTGGTGTATTTGCCAAATCTGATATTCAGCCCCTTTTAAATCAAGGAGCAAGAAAAGAAGATATTGCGGCTAGTATTTTTGCGGCTGTCGTGAACCAAACTATTGCTGGTCTTGCCCAAGGTCGAGAGATTAAGGGCAATGTATTGTATTTAGGTGGACCACTAACTTTTTTCCCAGAATTAAGACATTGTTTTGATAACACGCTTAAAATAACAGGAATATATCCTGAAAACTCTCTCTATTATGTAGCCATGGGCACTGCTCTTGCAAAGGACAATCAGATATTTGATTTAGAAAACCTAATTGACCAAATGGCACATTACCAATCTACAGGTGAGTACAGTTGTTGTGAGGCTTTATTCGAAGATAAGGCAGATTATGATGAATTTGCAAAGCGGCATCATGTAGGGGAACCGATTCAGCTTGCACCACTAGTAGGCAATGCTTATATTGGAATTGATGCTGGGTCTACCACATTAAAGGCTGTATTAATCGGGGAAGATGAAGAAATTGTACATTACAAATATATGCAAAATGGAGGGACACCCGTACCTCTTGTTAAGGATTTTCTGTTAGAAGTATATGAGAAGTATCCAGATATTAAAATTGCAGGAGTAGCCACAACTGGATATGGAGAAGAGATTATTAAGAATGCATTTCATGCAGATTTAGGCATTGTGGAGACAATGGCGCATTTTACAGGAGCTAAGAAATACAATCCAGAGGTTGATTTTATTATTGATATTGGTGGTCAAGATATTAAGTGTTTTAAGATCCGAAATGGGGCAATTGACAATATCTTCTTAAATGAAGCATGCTCTTCAGGATGTGGTTCTTTCTTACAAACTTTTGCGGCAGCCCTAGGAGAGCAAATTGAAGAATTTTCAAAAGATGGATTATTTGCACATAAGCCAGTAGATTTAGGTTCTAGATGTACTGTTTTTATGAATTCTTCTGTAAAACAAGCGCAAAAAGATGGGGCAGGACTTGAAAATATTTCAGCAGGTCTTTCTATTAGCGTAGTGAAAAATGCTTTGTACAAAGTAATTCGAATTGCCAATGCAGATCAATTAGGACAACACATTGTAGTACAAGGTGGCACATTCTTAAATAATGCAGTACTTCGAGCATTTGAGAAGGAAATTGGACGAGATGTTACTAGACCGAGAATTGCTGGTTTAATGGGTGCATATGGGGCAGCATTGTATTGCAAGGCGAATAAGAAGGGAACGGAGAGTAGCATACTTACCAAAGAAGCATTAGAAGTGTTCACCCATGATGTGAAGGCGGTTACGTGTCAAGCATGTCAAAATCACTGTAAACTAACGGTGAATACATTTGAAGGCGGACGAAAATTCATCGGAGGTAATCGATGTGAAAAGCCACTTCAACTACGTGAGGTAAAAGAAAAGTATAATTTATACGATGTAAAGAAAGCGATGCTAGAGCAATATGGTAGTTTTAAGGGCAACCGTGAAACAATTGGAATCCCTATGGGACTTAATATGTTTGAAATGCTTCCATTTTGGCATGCGTTCTTCAAGTCACTAGGGTTTGGCTTACTCATTACAAAAGAATCTACAAGAGATATTTATATAAAAGGGCAACATACAATTCCTTCTGATACGGTATGTTATCCCGCTAAGTTAATTCATGGGCATATAGAGGAACTAATGGAAAGCAAAGTGGATGCCATATTCTATCCGTGTATGACTTATAATTTCGATGAAGGAAATAGTGATAATCATTATAATTGTCCAGTGGTTGCATATTACCCAGAAGTAATTAAGTCCAATAATACAGCTCTTGATTCAGTAAAATACATCGGAGATTATATAGGGGTTCATAGAAAGAAAGATTTTCCATATAAGATGTACGAGATATTATCCAAGTACTTTGACAAATTAGCAGTGAAAGATGTGGTAAAAGCATCTAAAATGGCGTACAAAGAATACGAGGTATTTATGGCAGATATTCGTGCAAAAGGAAAAGAGTATTTGAGAATTGCAAGGAGCAATAATTTACCGGTTATTGTATTGGCGGGTAGACCATATCACTTAGATGCAGAGATTAACCATGGAATTGATAAATTAATCTGTGATTGTGGAGCAGTACTTGTAACAGAAGATGCAGTAAATGACTTGACGGGAAAAGTTCACACCAATGTACTCAATCAGTGGACCTACCACGCTAGATTGTATGCTGCAGCTGATTATATTGCAAGTCGCGATGATCAACGAGTGAACTTAGTACAACTAGTTTCCTTTGGATGTGGAATTGATGCCATTACCACAGATGAAGTTCGTAAGAAGCTAGAAGACAAGAAGAAGATTTACACCTTGATTAAGATTGATGAGATTACCAACCTTGGAGCAGTAAAGATTAGATTGCGCAGTCTATTCGCAGCAATTGAACAGGAGAATTAACATGAAAAGAGTGGAATTTACCAAAGCAATGAAGAAAACCCATAAAATCTTATTTCCCAATATGCTTGATATTCACTTTGGTATTTTAACGAAAGTATTTAAAAGCTACGGATATCAAATGGAGCTTCTCAAGAATACAGACCAACATGTAATTGATGAAGGCTTAAAGTATATTCATAACGATACTTGTTATCCGGCATTGCTTACCTCAGGACAGATGATTAGTGCTTTGAAGAGCGGTAATTATGACTTAGACCATGTGGCACTTATGATGTCTCAAACAGGTGGTGGTTGTCGCGCTTCCAATTACATTCATTTGCTCCGAAAGGGATTGGAGAATGCAGGGCTTGGTCATGTTCCAGTCATTTCCATTAACTTGTCAGGTCTTGAGAAGAATAGCGGATTTAAATTCACCTTACCACTTATACGTAGGACAGTAGCTGCTTTAATCTATGGAGATTTGCTCATGCTTCTTGCTAACCAGACGAGACCTTATGAAGTAAATAAGGGACAAGTAGATGAAACAGTTGAGAAGTGGTCCGATTTTGTGGAGGAATTATTCGAGAGACGAAAAGGGTTTACTGCTAAGGCTATGAAGGGATATTTAAGAGAAATCGTAGTTGATTTTGAGAAGATTCCAGTACACAGTGAGAAGAAGATAAAAGTAGGTATCGTAGGAGAAATCTACGTAAAGTACTCGGCACTTGCCAATAATAACCTAGAAGAATTCTTAGCAAGTCAAGATTGTGAAGTTATGG
>JAWXVE010000082.1:0-8515 GCA_044425575.1 Eubacteriales bacterium
TTATGGTGGCTTAAAGCAAATGGATCCAGTGGATCAGGAAGGCCACAAGATAATTGATTTTTCGGCATATGATGCAATGCGTGCAGGATTTAAGAAAGTGCTTTTTATTATTAAAAAAGAAAACGAGCAAGATTTTAGACAGTGTGTAGGCGATGCCATGAGTCAATATATAGAGGTGGAGTACGTATATCAAGAATTATCCAGTATTCCAGAGGGGTTTGATGTTCCAGCAGGACGGGAGAAACCATTTGGCACGGCACATGCAGTATACTGCTGTCAAGGACATATAGATGCACCGTTTGCAGTGATTAATGCAGATGATTTTTATGGGCAAGATGGCTTTCGTGCGTTATATGAGTATTTAATAAACAATGAGGATGATAAGTTGCACCGATATGCAATGGTTTCGTTTCGGTTAGGGAATACATTAACAGAGTATGGAACAGTATCCCGAGGATGTTGCACACAAGACAAAGATGGATATTTAGATACGATTGTGGAGCGAACTAAGGTAAAGAAGAAATTAGAAGGAGCATCGTATACGCTAGATGGTATTCATGATATTCCGATTTCTGAAGATACAAGAGTATCCATGAATATGTGGGGATTCACACAAAGTTTTCTTGAGGAATTAGAAGAGTCCATGGAATTGTTCTTTCAAGTGGATGTGGCAAGCAATCCCCTTGGGGCAGAAAGCTTTTTGCCATTTGAGGTGGATCGTATGCTGAAAGCTGGTAAGGCAACGGTTAAAATGCTGGAATCAAAAGATAAGTGGTTTGGAATTACCTATAAGGAAGATAAAGAGATGGTGGTGAAAGCCATTCAACAATTGAAAGATGAGGGAGTATACCCAGAATATTTATGGCAATAATATAATAGGAGGACGAGAACATGGCAATTTTAGTAACGGGTGGAGCAGGTTACATTGGGAGTCATACAGTGATTGAATTGCAGAATGCAGGTTATGATGTGGTGGTGGTTGACAATCTAAGTAATTCTTCCAAGGAATCTTTGAAACGCGTAGAGAAAATCACAGGAAAATTAGTTCCATTTTATAAGGTGGATATTTGCGATGAAGAGGGACTTGCCAAAGTATTTGAACAGGAAGCAATCGAGGGATGTATTCACTTTGCAGGATTAAAGGCAGTAGGAGAATCTGTTGTAAAACCATGGGAATATTATCAAAATAATATAGCAGGTACTTTGGTGCTAGTGGATGTGATGAGAAAGCACAATGTGAAGAATATTATATTCTCTTCATCGGCTACCATCTATGGAGATCCTAAGCAGATTCCTATTACAGAAGAGTGTCCCAAAGGAGTATGTACTAATCCATATGGATGGACAAAATCAATGTTGGAGCAAATATTATCAGATATGCAAGCAGCGGATCCAGAATGGAATGTAGTAATATTGCGATATTTTAATCCTATTGGTGCCCATGAAAGTGGAACCATTGGTGAGAATCCTAATGGAATTCCAAACAATTTAATGCCATATATTACGCAAGTGGCAGTTGGTAAATTAGAATCACTTGGTATATTTGGAGATGATTATCCTACACCAGATGGTACAGGTGTAAGAGATTACATTCATGTGGTAGACTTGGCTGTTGGTCATGTAAAAGCTCTTGGCAAGATTGAAGAGAAGCAGGGATTATGCATTTATAATCTTGGTACAGGAATCGGGTATAGTGTATTAGATATTGTGAAGAACTTTGAAAAAGCATCAGGTGTCACCATTCCATATACAATTAAGCCGAGGCGTGCAGGAGATATTGCTACGTGCTATTCAGATGCTAGAAAAGCAAAAGAGGAATTAGATTGGGTTGCTGCTCGGGATTTACAAGCTATGTGCGAAGATTCGTATAGATGGCAATCGCTGAATCCAAAAGGATATGAAGCATAAATAAAAAAAGTGCCTAGGGCACTTTTTTTATTTATGGAATGGTTCTATAGCATATAATACATGCACAAGAAATGGCACATGCTACCACCCATACAAAATAAGTGGAAGATTTCATGAGAACCAAAATATTTATGCTTGGAGTTAAAAACGCGTAACTTTAATGCGTATAAAATGCCACCCAAAGTGTAAATAATTCCACCAGCAAGTAGAAAAGCAAAGCAAGTAGTGGATAAGGTTGAATAAAGTTGGCCAAAGACAGCGATGCATACCCAGCCCATTAAGATGTAGATGGCTGAAGAAAACCATTTCGGGCAAGTAATCCAAAATCCTTTTACTAGAATTCCTACAATGGCAATGCTCCATATTACGATTAATAAAATATAGCCCATGCGGTTATTAAAAGCCACCAAGCAAATAGGTGTGTAGGAACCAGCGATTAATACAAAAATCATCATATGGTCAATTTTGCGAAAAAATTGAATTGCCTTAGGAGATGTATTAACGCTATGGTATGTGGTGCTTGCTCCATACAAAAAAGTCATACTAAGAACAAAAACAACCATGGCAACTATTGTTATAATGTTTAGCGTTGCACCTGCTTTAATTAGTAGTGGGATGGCGCATAACAAGGTGAGTAACATTCCGATAAAATGTGTAAGAGCACTTCCAGGCTCACGTATGGTAATTTGCATAATTAAATCATACCTTTCTTAACTTGTAATGTTGGTCCAGGTGTCAAAACTATACATTCAGCTTACTTTTGACCCCAACATCATAATAAATATGTTGTATAAAATGAGTGCTAGACCTTGTGATGTAGTAATGAAAACTACTTCACGTATTGTTATGATATAACTAATTATGCGTGATGTCAATAGGAAATATACATTTAATTAATCTTCTTCAATAATTTCAATTTCTAAATAGTCAAATGAAATCTCTTCCATAAAGTTATCTTGGGAAAATCGCACTCGATTGTGATGCTTAAATGTATGGATGGTGGAATCTAGCCAGATTGGCTGTCCTAAATTATACGTATAACAAAACGTTTCCAGTGCATCTAATATTTTCCTTGTACGTGTATCTCCATTATCATTGCAGATTACATCATTATCTAGTAACCGATTGTCTTTCCATATTTTTGCCCATAAGCGAAACATATTAAACCTCCTATTAATAGTTGTATTAAATAATATGGTAATGCATGCTAAAGTATTGTACCACATTATTGTGAAAAAGGCATAAATAAATAGTCTTCACATATACTAAATATGCAGTAAATTAATTCAATTGAGAAAAAAGTGCGTAATCTTTGTGAAAAAAGTACTTTTTTCAAAGGAATATGGTATAATGAGTTGTAAATATGAATAAAAGCAGAAAGAAGTAGGGAATATTCATGCAATATAGACCAAGTGATAATAAAGAAATAGACAGTTGGAAGGAAGTACTCTTAATATATAATTCAGCATTAAAGGAAATCGGTACTAAGTTAGAAATACTAAATGATGAATTTCATCATGTACATAGCTATAATCCCATTGAGCATATTAAGTCTAGAATCAAGACATCTGAAAGTATTGTAAAGAAATTACGGAAAAATGGGTTTGAGCCTACTATTGAAAATATGGTAGAGAATATTAGTGATATTGCAGGGATTCGTGTAATCTGCTCTTTTACTTCAGATATTTATCGAATTGCAGATATGTTATCAAATCAAAGTGACTTAAAAGTATTATCGGTAAAGGATTATATTAAAAATCAAAAACCAAGTGGGTATAAGAGTTATCATATGATTGTGTTAATTCCAATTTTCTTATCCGATCGAATTGTAGAGGCGAAAGTAGAAGTACAGATTCGCACGATTGCTATGGACTTTTGGGCATCTTTAGAGCATAAGATTCATTACAAATTCGAAGGAAATGTACCAGGAGGTATCAAGCGAGATCTGGTGGACTGTGCCAATATGATTTCGGCTTTAGATGATAAGATGCTTGCATTAAATGAAGAAGTGCTCAAATTAGTAGAGCAAATGGATGATGAGATATAAATGTAATAATATACTAAGAAGTTCTTAGTAGACTGAGCTAGGAACTTTTTCTGTGTTTGCTATCACTTGGTTTGGGTGTTAAAACTATGCATTCCGCTTACCTGAACCATAACTTGCATGTTAGGAAGGGAAGCACAGCTTAGAAGTGCTTGGTTATTCTGGAAATGAGGAGTGCCCCGAGCCATAGACTCGGGGCGATTATGAAAAAATCTACTAATCTGTTATTTAAGTACTGCTTTCAATAAATAAAGTATAGCAATCAAATATGGACAAAATATGAACGTGTGATAAAAAATATGTTAATAGTAACAAAAAAGAAGCATTCATATGAGAGCTTCTATACACAACGCACAAAACATTCTTAAGAGTATGACGTAAAGTAGAAGCAATACAAAATATAACAGAATTTAAGTCATTTTTTTGTTCAAATAATTGATTATATTGCAAAAGAGTGTTACAATGAAAATAATGTAATTGACAAAAGTGGTTAAGTATCTCATATTTGGAGGGAAATAATGGACAGCTTTATGGATAAAATTGCACAAAAATTAAACGGTCAAGATTTAATTAAAGCAAATGGAAGTGCAGAAGCGGCTGAGATGAAAAAGCTGCAAGCTCAAGTCGGTGAATATGAAACAATATTACAAAACATGCGACAAATCAATGTGAAGAATTCAGAACTTACGGCAGGTATGGAACGTATCTTGGGGCAAGTAAATCAATTGCTAGAAGGTGCTTCTTTAGGAAGTGCACAATATTCAGATGAGGATCTAAAGTTACAACGTGAAAATGTGGAAGCAGTATTGTGTGAGCAGCAAGCTAATATGTTGGATGGGTTTCGTGAACAGCAAGCTAATATGGTGGACGGGTTCCGTGAACAGCAAGCTAATATAGTGGATGGCTTCCGTGAGCAGCAAGCTAATATAGTAGAAGGGTTCCGTGAACACCAAGTTAGTGTGGAAGAAGGATTTAAGTCTCAGCAAGGTAAAGTAGAAGAGGCACTACGTTTGCAACAAGTAGAAGTAGATGCTAGTTTTCAGGCACAACAAATTCACGTGAATGATGCTTTTACAAGACAAGAAGTACGATTAGACCGATTGAAAGAAGCAATTGAGGAACAGTTTTCCAATAAAAGTTCCGAGGACGAGGGTACTCTAACAGAGTTTATTCATATTGAGAGTGTGAAAGTTTACCGAAATGTACAAGCAGTGCTAAACCAAGGATTGAAAGAGCAAGCAAAGAAAATAGAAGGTGTTGATAATCGTACTTCTATACAACTTAAAAATATTAAGGTGTTGGCAATTGTAATGACAGTTTTAGCTGGCTTGGGATTCGTGGTAAGTGGAGTTAATATGGCGTTTACCATTATGAACTTAATGGGCATTCAGATATTCTAGATGTTATATGGGAGGAAGATAGATGGCTAAGCAATTATGGAAGCCGGGAAATATGTTATACCCTTTACCTGTTGTATTGGTTACGGTAGCGGATGGTCAAGGAAATGACAATGTTCTGACAATCGCTTGGGCTGGGACAATATGTTCGGATCCGCCTATGGTATCTATTTCTATTCGCCCGGAGAGACATTCTTATGCAATGGTAAAGGAAACTGGAGAATTTGTGATTAATTTAACCACAGAAGAGCTTACGTATGCAACAGATTATTGCGGAGTTAGAAGTGGGAAGAATGAAGATAAGTTCCAAGCGATGCAGCTTAAGAAAGTGGTAGGCGAATATGTGAAGGCACCTCTTATTGAGCAAAGTCCTATTAATCTAGAATGTAAAGTTCGGAAGGTTGAACCGTTTGGCACCCATGATGTATTTATAGCAGATGTGGTTGCGGTTCATGCAAATGAAGAATATATGGATGAACATGGTAAATTTGACCTTTCTCTTGCCAATCCCATTGTATATTCACACGGTGGATATTATAAAATGGGGGACAAGTTAGGCACATTTGGATATAGTGTACGAAAATAAAGGAAGTAATTAAGGGTTATGGTTAGATTGTTAAAGAAAAAATGGATAATGGCAATCCTAGCTTTTGTTATGGTGGGAGCTATTTTATCTAGTGCGATAATGGTATTACATGTATCGATTACAGGCAAAACTGCAGTTTATACATTGTACTATGGAGATGACGAAGTTGCTAGAGCTTCCAGTGAAGGCGATTTACAAGATGCCATTCGCATGGCGAGACTTAATTTAGGACAACAATCAGATGAAATGTTTCTATCGAGTGCAGAATTTAATGTACAACAGACAGAAGCATTCTTTTTGTATCCAGATAAATCCCATGAAATTGTGGACAGTGTAGAACAATTACTATTAAGTGAGCAATGTACTACCTTAAATCGTTCGTATACAGTTAAAATTAACGAGTATACAACAAACCTTGCTACAGCAGAAGAAGTGATTGCATTATTGCAAGGCAGTGTATCTCAATATGACGAAGAGGGAATCTTTTCGGTGGTTTTAGAACTTGACAAAGAATCTGAGTTAAATGTGTTAACAGCACGTGTTGAAAAAAGTGCAGATGAGCAAGAGGCAGTGTTCCAAACAGGGGGTATTGATTCTTATTTTGAAGAAATTGATAATTCTCTCGAACAGCCGGTGGAACAAAACTTTGAAGACTTTGATTTGGGCGTTAAGGATATTTATTTTGCCAGTACAGTAGAGGTGGTAGAAGCTTATTTGCTAGAGAGCCAGTTAACTAGTGTGGAAGTAGCTATTGAAGAAGTAACGAAGAAGCTAGAGAAGGAAGAAATCTATGAAATTGTGTCGGGTGATACATTGTCAGGTATTTCTATGGCGACCAATATACCCCTTGATCAATTAATCGAACTGAACCCAACATTAGAAAATGAAAATTCCCTCATTCGTATAGGCGATGAATTAATTATAACAGTTCCAGAACCTGAATTAACCGTGATTTATACGAAAGAAAGTTATTACAAAGAAGATTATGAGGCTGAAATTATTTATGTAGATAACGATGATTGGTATACGACGACACAAGTAACGTTGCAGCAACCGTCTTCAGGACATCATGAAGTTGTGGTAACAGAAACTTTCCGTAATGATACGGAATTAGAACGTGTGATTTTAAAAGAAGAAGTGGTTATGGAAGCTGTGCCTAAAATTGTAGAGCGAGGAACCATAATCCCGCCAACCTATATTAAACCATTATCGGGAGGAACAACATCATCAACATTTGGGTACCGTAGCTCGCCTACTGCTGGTGCATCCTCATATCATAAGGGGCACGACTGGTCTACACCGACCGGTACAGCGATTATGGCTTCGTCCGCAGGAGTTGTATCTAAAGCAGGATGGGGAAGTGGTTATGGTTATGTGATTTACATTGATCATGCAGATGGCAGACAGACTAGATATGCTCATTTAAGTAAGATTCTCGTGAGCGTAGGACAGTATGTATCCCAAGGTGAGAAGATTGCATTGTCAGGAAATACTGGTGTTAGCACTGGTCCTCATTTACACTTTGAATTATTAATTAATGGAGTGCAAGTAAACCCGCTGAATTACTTGGATTAATACTTGAACAGTAGTCAGATTTGCAAAATATTTGCATATAGTATATAATACAAAGAATGTGGTCATATATTAAGACTGTATTTGCATAAACTATAAATGAAGAAATGTTACAATAGATTACGAGGTACAAAATGGAACAGTATGCAATTAAAGGTGGAGCTCCTCTAGTGGGAGAAGTTGAAATAGGCGGTGCTAAGAATGCGGCGTTAGCAATTCTAGCAGCAGCTATTATGACAGATGAAACGGTTTTAATTGAAAACTTACCGGATGTTCGTGATGTGCGTGTTTTATTACAAGCCATGGAGAGTATTGGCGTTTTGGTAACAAGATTAGATCGCCATAGCGTGAAGATTAATGCATCACAAATCCATGATTTAGTCATACAAGATGATTATATTAAGAAAATCAGAGCATCTTATTATTTGTTGGGCGCATTACTTGGGAAATATAAGAGGGCATCCGTAGCACTACCAGGAGGCTGTAATATTGGAAGCAGGCCTATTGATCAGCACATTAAGGGTTTTAAAGTCATAGGTGCGCAAGTTAAGATTGAGCATGGGCTGATTATGACAGAAGCACCTGTTCTTAAGGGTGGTCATATTTATCTTGATGTAGTTTCGGTGGGAGCTACTATTAATGTAATGATGGCGTCGGTTATGGCAGAGGGTACTACCATTATTGAAAACGCTGCCAAAGAACCGCATGTAGTAGATCTTGCCAACTTTTTAAATAGCATGGGTGCTAATATTAAGGGCGCGGGAACGGATATGATTCGTATTAAGGGCGTAAACAGATTGCATAAGACAGAGTATGCAATTATTCCAGATCAGATAGAAGCAGGTACTTTTATGATGGTAGCCCCAGTGACTAAGGGAGATGTAACTGTCCGCAATGTTATCCCGAAACATTTAGAATCCATTAGTGCTAAGTTAATAGAAATGGGTTGCACAGTGGTGGAAACTGATGATGCAGTGCGAGTGGTAGCCACAGAACCTCTTTTGCATA
>JAWXVE010000083.1:0-8478 GCA_044425575.1 Eubacteriales bacterium
ATCCGTAATGGCAGTGGAATATGAGAAAATTGAAGTTGGTTTATTACACGAATTAGAGCATGTTAAGTTACAATATATGGATCACACAGTAGAGGAAATACCATTGTGTACACAAGTAGAAGAACACTTTCAGAACATGGTAGCCATTAAAGGGCGTAAGACTCAACTAGACAAATGGTATATACGAGTTAGTTCTTTAGATTCTGTGTTTCAAACTATTTTTGGATATCGTAACCTACGAGATAAGTTAATCCTAGAAATTGGATCCCACACCAAGCGTAGTGAACATACGTTGGTAAAGGTGGGAATCGCAATTATAAATTCTCCAAGAATACTTGGTAGTCTCATAAGACAAAGAAAACAAATTCGATTTATTACCAATAGATGGCATGAAACAAAAGGACTCCACCAAGAATATGACCAATATGCAATAATACCAGAAGAAGAAAAGTATCTCTACTTTGCACTACATTTTGCACCAGAAGCCACAGTGGCTCCTATGGGTGGAAGCCTTTATATGGATCAACTAATTCCGTTAAAAATTCTGCTACATACTATTCCAGAGGATTGGAGCATCTATGTAAAGATTCATCCAGCACAAGTATATAATGAACAAATAGCCAATATGATTCACTCTCTAGAACAAATGCCAAGGATTAAATTAATAAAAGAATCATATCCAACTTTATCCCTAATTAAAGAGGCAAGCGTAGTAGCAACCTTAACAGGAACTGCTGCTTGGGAAGCACAGTTTATGGGAGTACCAGCTCTATTGTTTGGTTATACAGAGAAAAGTTATGCACCACTATCTTATTATGTGAGAACCATTGAAGATTGCAGATGTGCAATACAATCTATACTAGCAGGAGAAAAGAGTTGCACGGAAAAAGATTTGAAAATATTTGTGAAAGCATTAGAAAGGGTATCCATTCCAAATGCTTATTATGATCAAGATAAGAGTGCAGTTATAGAACGTTCCATTTCCCTATTCACAGAATGAAAGGATAGAGTTGTATGAAGATATTAGCAGTCATTCCAGCAAGGGCTGGCTCCAAAGGAGTTCCCAATAAGAATATACGATTATTAAATGGAAAACCACTCATCTATTATTCCATTAAGAATGCCATAGATAGTCAATATATTACGAAAATCATAGTTTCTACTGATAGTACCCAAGTGCAAATTATTGCAGAGCAAATGGGAGTAGAGGTTCACTTTAGAAGTAAACAATTATGCTCCGATGATGTAACACTAGATGCAGTAATTGAGGATGTGGTCAATCAAATTGATTGTGATTACGTAGTAACTATGCAACCAACCTCCCCAACCTTGCAGGCAAGTACCCTAGATGCAGCAATTGCTCATGCCATAGATACGAATGCAGATACAGTGATCTCTGTGGTAAATCAACCACATCTTGCTTGGAAAGATGCAGAAGCAGGGGGCAAGGTACCAGCTTATAGAGAGCGATTGAATAGGCAATATTTACCACCTTATTACTTGGAAACTGGTGCTTTTATGATTGCTAAGAAATCAGTGGTAACGAAAGATACAAGAATTGGAGAGGCGGTTGATGTATTTGAGTTATCAGAAGCGGAAAGTGTAGATATTGATACATTTGCAGATTTTAAATTGTGTGATTTCCTTATGCGCAAGCAGAAAGTAGCCTTCTATGTGAATGGCAATAATAAAAGAGGTATGGGACATATCTACCGATGTCTAGAACTAGCAGATGAATTCTATGTAAAACCTGATATTTACTACGACCGCAATCAGACACAACCACACCTATTTGGCGAGACCACTCATAACTTAATCGGAGTCAATGGATTAAATGAATTATTAGAAATTTTGGCTCATAAAAAGTACGATATCTTCATTAATGATATATTGAATACTTCCCTAGATTATATGATTGCACTTAAGAATTGTCATCCTTCCAAGAAAATCATTAACTTTGAAGATGATGGAGAAGGAATGGAGCAAGCAGATTTAGTCATTAATGCGTTGTATAATATGCCAACCTTACAACAAATGAAGGCTGGTAAAGATTATTATATCTGTGCAAAGACTTTTATGTTCTATCAACCAATTTTCATAAAAGAAGAAGTGGAACAAATCTTTATTTCATTTGGAGGAGCGGATCCACAGAATTATACAGATCGATTACTTCGTATGATTGCGAAGAACAAGTATAAAGATTATAAATTCCACGTGGTCATTGGCCGAGCCAAAGAGAATATAGAAGAGCTACTTGCAGATAACCAAGCAGACCATATAGAAGTATTATATGATATTAGTGATATGCCCAAAATCATGTCAAAATGTGACATTGCTGTCACGTCACGAGGCAGAACAGGATACGAACTGGCAATACTAGGCATTCCAACCATTGCTATGGCTCAGAACGCACGAGAAGAAAAGCATGGATTTGTATCGTGTGAGAATGGATTTGACTATATAGGACTGAATCCAAGTGATGAAGAAATAGAACAAATATTAGATCGATATATACAATTATCTAAGGAAGAACGTGTGAAGAAGCAACAGAAACTACTCGAGCATGACTTATTAAATGGCAGAAGTCGAGTAATGGGCTTAATCAACAGTTTATAGGAGAAGATATGGACAAAATCTTAGTAACAGGCGCCGATGGATTTATTGGAAGCCACCTAGTAGAAGAATTAATCAGAAAAGGGTATGATGTTAAAGCGTTTGTGTGTTATAATTCATTTGGAACATGGGGATGGATTGATTCCCTACCTGATTCCATGAAGAATAAAATAGAAATATTCCAAGGAGATGTAAGAGATCCTAGCGGTGTAAGGGAAGCCATGAGAGGATGTGATGCAGTGTTTCATCTTGCAGCACTCATTGCCATTCCATTTAGCTATCACTCTCCAGATACGTATGTGGATACGAATATCAAAGGGACGCTCAATATATTACAGGCAGCACGTGAACTAAATATCTCGCGTGTTCTTGTTACGTCTACTTCAGAAGTATATGGAACAGCACAGTACGTACCTATTGATGAGTTACATCCTTTTCAAGGGCAATCACCATATTCAGCAACGAAGATTGGGGCGGACCGACTAGCAGAATCCTTCTATCGCTCTTTCGATTTGCCAGTTACCATCGTAAGACCATTTAATACCTATGGGCCTAGACAATCGGCAAGGGCGGTAATACCAACGATTATTACGCAACTATTATCGGGACAGACAGAGATTAAGTTAGGATCACTTACACCAACGAGAGATTTCAACTATGTTAAGGATACAGCAAATGGATTTATTGCTATGTATGAGTCGGAACGAACCATTGGACAAGAGATTAATATCGCCACTCAGCAAGAGATTTCCATTGGACAGTTAGCGGAAGAGTTGATTAAACAGATTAACCCCAATGCTAAGATTATATGCGATGAACAACGACTTCGCCCAGAGAAGAGCGAAGTAAACCGTTTGTTAGGGTCTAACCAGAAGATAAAAGAATTAACGGAATGGACACCAAATTATACCTTTGAAGAAGGAATTGCTGAGACAATCGCTTTTTTGCGTGAGAACCTGGAGCGATATAAACCAGAGATTTATAATCTGTAGTGAGAAAGGGATTCAATATGAATATCCAAAAGTTCTGCATAGGAGCAAATTGTACCGTGTTAGAAGCAATGAATCAATTAGATCGTGCAGCAATGCAGATTCTATATATAACAGATGGGGCGAGATTATTAGCTGCTATTACAGATGGGGATATTAGACGGTGGCTTCTATCAGGAGGCGATGTGAACGCAGAAGTGGAGCAAGTTGCTAATTACACTCCCAGATATTTAAAGGGTGGAACCTATGAAGAAGCAGTTGCTCATATGCGTAAGCATGTGATTGAATCCATACCCATTGTAAATGAAAGTATGGAAATAGAGAAAGTTTACTTCCTATTCCCCAAGGAAGAAAAGCCTTCAAAGGAATTGGATATTCCAGTGGTTATTATGGCAGGTGGAGAAGGAAAACGTCTTTATCCCTACACCAATATTTTACCAAAACCACTGATTCCCGTTGGTGAATTACCAATTCTAGAACACATTATCAATCAATTCCATGCATACGGTTGTAATGACTATTATGTAATTGTTAATCACAAACGGAATATGATTAAGGCGTATTTTGGAGAAATAGAAAAGTCATATGAACTACAGTTTATAGATGAAGATGTGCCCCTTGGAACAGGTGGTGGTCTTGGATTATTAAAAGACAAGATTTCAGAAACATTTATCTTATCGAACTGTGATATCTTGATTGAAGAAAATATAGCGAATATTTATAAGGAACATAAATCAAGGCACAATGTGGTTACCGTAGTATGTGCACAGAAACAAGTAGTAATTCCATATGGGATTATTGAAGCCTCTGACTCAGGAGAGATACTAGCCATGAAGGAGAAACCAGAACTTTCATTCTTGACTAATACAGGATGCTACATTGTAGAACCTTGTGTTATAAGCCAGATGAAGGAAGGTGAATCCATTAGTTTCCCAGAGGTTATAAAGCGTTGTCAGCATCAAGGCGATCGAGTCGGTGTCTATACCATTGCCGATGACCGGTGGTTAGACATGGGGCAAATAGAAGAACTTGAGAAGATGAAGAGAAAGCTGCAAGTAGAGGATTAGTGAACAAATATGGAGCAGATTGTATTATTAGGGTGTGGCGGACACAGCAAATCAGTGGTAGATACAATTGAACGTCAGGGGAAATATGAAATTGTTGGATTCCTTGATCAAGAGATGAATGATGCATATTCATACAGAGAATATGGTATTGTTGGAAGAGATGAACACCTATCTGACTTCTATGCACAAGGAGTTCGCCACGCTTTTGTGAGTATTGGTTATCTAGGGAATTCTAATACAAGAGAATTGCTTTATGAGAAGATCATAGCATGTGGAATGACAAGTCCGGTAATTATTGACCCCTCCGCCGTGATATCAAGTGATGCAGTAGTAGGTCAAGGTGTTTTCATTGGTAAGAATACAGTAGTAAATGCAGAAGCAAAAATCGGGGATTTATGCATCTTAAACACGGGTTCTATTGTAGAGCATGAATGCCAAATAGGAGTCAATACACACATATCAGTAGGCAGTGTAATTTGCGGGAACACTACAATTGGGGATCATACATTCATTGGAGCTAATACAACAGTTATTCAAGGCATTCAGATTGGGGAACGAGTTGTAATAGGTGCGGGTATGTTAGTAATCAATCATATAGAGCGTTATAGTAAATTCACACAGTATACTAAGTAAGAGAAGGTAAAAATGAGCACATATATCATAGCAGAAGCAGGAGTGAATCATAATGGTGATATATCACTTGCTAAAAAGTTAATAGATGTTGCAGCACTAGCTAAAGTAGATGCTGTGAAATTCCAAACATTTCGGGCAGAAACGTTGGTAACATTAGATGCACAGAAAGCTGATTACCAGAAAGAACGTACTGGCTCACAAGAATCACAGTACGAAATGTTACAGAAGTTGGAGTTATCAAGAGAAGATCATATAGAATTAATGGAATATTGTGAAGAGAAGGGGGTCACCTTTCTATCGACTCCCTTTGACAGAGAGAGCCTTCAGTTGCTATTAGAACTTGGGATAGAACGTATTAAAATACCATCAGGTGAAATTACTAACTATCCACTTCTAAAAGAAATTGCCAAAACTAAATTACCGATCATTATCTCAACCGGAATGTGTGAATATGAAGAAATAGACCAAGCTCTTGCGATCTTAACAAGAGAAGGGAATGAAAGTATCTCTATTTTACATTGTAATACACAATATCCCACACCTTATGAAGACGTCAATCTTAGAGTGTTAGAAGAATATAGAACTCGATATCCTTATGAGATTGGTTATTCAGACCATACACAAGGTATTGAAGTGCCAATTGCAGCAGTTACCTTAGGAGCTACTGTGATTGAGAAGCATTTTACCCTTGATAAGACTATGGAAGGACCAGATCATAAAGCAAGTTTAGAACCACAAGAATTAGCAGATATGGTTCGATCTATTCGAAATATTGAACAAGCAATGGGGTGTTGCAATAAGTGTGTCACACCATCAGAGCAAGGAAATGTGCCAATTGCGAGAAAGAGTATTGTAGCTAAAAAAGAAATTTGCTGTGGAGAATTATTCAGTGAAGATAATCTTGCGGTTAAGCGACCAGGAGATGGAATCAGTCCCATGAAATGGGAAGAAGTCATCGGGCAACAGGCCAATAAAGCTTATAAGAAAGATGAGTTGATTAGATTGTGAAAACAGTAGGAGTAGTTACAGGAACACGAGCTGAATATGGATTGTTACAAGGAGTCATTCAATTGCTATTAGGGGAAAGCACCATCCACATGAAAGTTATTGTAACGGGTACACACTTGTCGGAAGCACATGGAATGACAGTGGAAGACATTCGAAAGGATGGAATTGAGATCAGTACAGAAATTCCAATTTTAGAACCTGCTCTACTGAATGAAGGCGTGTCAATGATAATGGCGCGTACCTTGGAACGATTTGGACAATATTTTCAAGAAGAAGCAATGGATATGCTAGTCTTACTTGGAGATCGATATGAGATATTTGCAGTGGCTATTGCTGCTATGAATGCCAGAATTCCCATTGCTCATATTCATGGAGGAGAGATTACCCAAGGTGCAATGGATGATGCCATGCGCCATTCTATTACTAAGCTAAGTTACTTACACTTTACTAGTACAGAAGAATACAGAAACCGAGTGATACAACTAGGAGAGCACCCTAATCGTGTATTTCATGTGGGTTCTCTAGGTGTAGAAAATTGTAAGAAACAGGTACTAATGAGTCAAATAGAACTAGAAGATTCTATTGGCTATGTGTTAGGGGATTATTATGCAGTTGTTACGTATCATCCAGTTACATTAGAGGTGGGTGATATGATGGAAGAAATCCACAGCGTGGTGAATGCCTTAAGAGAATATCCCAATCTTAAGTATCTATGTACGAAGGCCAATGCAGACGAAGGCGGTAATCTGATTAATGAATACCTAGAGAAGATGGAACAGGAAGAACCAGAGCGATTTAAGTTAGTAGATTCTCTTGGAATGAAGCGATATTTATCAGCACTTCAATCTTGTACCATGGTAATTGGCAATTCCTCTAGTGGAATACTAGAAGCCCCAGCTATGAAAGTGCCTACTGTTAATATAGGTGACAGGCAGTTAGGACGAACACAGGCTGCCAGTATATTCAATTGTAACACAACATCTACTGGTATTATTCAAGCAATGGAAGAAGCCAAGCAGTGGAATGCCCATAGTAAGCATGAATCTTTTGTGAACTCTTATGAGAAGGCAGATACGGCTAAGAATATTGCGGAGATTATTCGGACTACTTTGGAACAAGAGACGATTGATCTAAAGAAGGAATTCTATGATATAAATTCGAGTAGCTGACAAACTGAAGAAATTAAGAGAGAAACTATGAAAAATATTGCAATTATCCCAGCCAGAAGTGGCTCTAAAGGAGTAATAGATAAGAATATTAGATTGTTAAATGGGAAACCACTACTTGCCCATACTATTGAATCGGCTAGGGAGAGCGGAGTATTTGATACGATTGTAGTGTCTACAGACTCTCAGCAATATGCAGATGTTGCCATTGTATGTGGTGGAAGAGTACCATTCTTAAGAGAGCCTAAACTAGCAGATGATTATGCTAATTCATGGGATGTAGTAAGAAGTGTCATTCATAGATTAGAACAAATTGGGGAATATTATGATACGATTATGTTATTACAACCAACCTCGCCCTTACGAAGTGGGTTGCATATTCAAGAAGCTTATGAGCTATATGTTAACAATCATGCAAAGGCAGTTGTGAGCGTGTGTGAAACAGCACATTCCCCTTTGTGGTGCAATACATTACCAGAGAACCATTCCCTGTGCAACTTTATTCCAAGTGAAGTGAGAGGGTTAACAAGACAGGAATTACCAACTTATTATCAATTAAATGGAGCAATTTATCTGATTCAGAGGAATCAATTAGAAGAAGAAATTACACTATATACAGAAGATAGTTATGCCTATCTTATGAATCAGAATGAATCAATGGATATTGACACCGAATTAGACTTTCTTCTAGCAGAAGCCTATATGCAGCAAGAGAAAGTAACCTAGAGAAGATTTGGAGAAAGGGATGGATATTCTTATGAAAAGACCATATATCATTGCAGAAGTAGGAGTGAACTTCTACGACACAGCCAAAGAACTGAATATACCAGTTATGGAAGCAGCTAAACTTTACATTAAGGAAGCTAAAGAAGCGGGTGCAGATGCAGTAAAGTTTCAATCCTATAAAGCAAACACGATTGTATCGAAGAATTCTCCAGCCTATTGGGATTTGGAAAAGGAACCAACTACCACTCAGTACGGATTGTGTATTAAGCATGACCA
>JAWXVE010000013.1:0-40821 GCA_044425575.1 Eubacteriales bacterium
AACGCCTTTACAATTATTTATCCATATTTGAACGATATTTAATTGGAGCGCTAGAAGGTAGTCGCTATACGAAACCTGCACCTTATGAACATTTAAAAGAATTGGTAGCACCTATGATTGGTCATGGATGTAAGATGGGAGAAGGATGGCTTCTTACGGGAGAGATGTTAGAATTAATTGAAAGTGGATATGAGAATATTGTGTGTGCCCAACCTTTTGGTTGTTTGCCTAATCATATTGTGGGAAAAGGTATGATACGTAACATTATTACCATACATCCAGAAGCGAATATTGTACCAATTGATTATGATCCAGGAGCAACTAAGGTTAATCAAGAGAATCGCATTAAATTAATGTTGTCAGTGGCACGTGAACGGTTAGATGGAGAAGAATAGAATGCCATTTCATTAATTGCGAAATGAAAAAAGAGAGCTGGAAGGCTCTCTTTCTTGTTGAACTTTTTATTTAGTGATCTTCGTGGAATGTTCTTGAGATAACATCTGCTTGTTGTTCAGGTGTTAATTTAATAAAGTTAACAGCATATCCCGATACACGAATTGTTAATTGTGGATAATTTTCTGGATGCTTTTGTGCATCTAATAAAGTATCTCTGTTTAAAACGTTTACATTTAAGTGGTGTCCACCTTGTGTTGAGTATCCATCTAATAATGATACTAAGTTGTCGATTTGTGATTCTGCGATTTCCATTTTGAAATCCTCCTTTTTTAAAATTAGTTGTTAGTTTTGTCTATCATGATCTAGTCCTTGTTCAAGAGTAGGTACGCTACAAGCAAGTGGTGTTCGAGAACAATCGGTGCAGCCCATTGTTTGGACTGTTTTGGGAGTAGTAAGGCTATCGTCAGTATTAATATTAATGTGTCCAACTCCACTTTGTACACCTTGGTCTAACATTGCAATAATATCATCAATTCTATTATCGTTACTCATAGTATATTCTACCTTTCACTAGTTGTTATTTGGATAAGTCTAATTCAATATCACCTGAGAATACTTGGTCATCTTTCCCGAGCGCTCCTGGGATAATGGTAAATGTGTTTGAAATACCATCTTGTGAATCGTGGAATGGTAATTTAGAAACAGATGCAAGTGATGCGACTGCTCCGTTAGTATCACGTCCATGCATTGGATTCGCTCCTGGTGCAAACGGTTGACCCATTTTACGTCCATCTGGTGTAGAACCTGTTGCTTTGCCATATACTACGTTAGAAGTAATGGTTAATACAGACATAGTTGGGAAGCCATTTCTGTAGGTGTGGTGTCTACGAATCATCTTCATGAAAGTTGATACTAATTTCTTAGCGATTAAGTCTGCACGGTCATCATCATTACCATACTTAGGGAAGTCCCCAGTTGTTTCGAAGTCTACAATAATTCCATCTTCATCACGAATTGGCTTAACGGTTGCATATTTAATAGCAGATAATGAGTCGGTTACTACAGAAAGTCCAGCGATACCAGTTGCGAAGTAACGAAGCACATCTCTATCGTGTAAAGCCATTTGTGCTCTTTCGTATGAGTATTTATCATGCATATAGTGGATTACATTTAATGTATTAACATATACATCTGCTAACCATTCCATCATATCTTCAAATGCTGCAAATACTGAATCATAATCTAATACTTCATCTGCATTTACACGGTATTTAGGACCAACTTGTTTCTTAGTCTTTTCATCTACACCGCCGTTTAAAGAATATAATAAGCATTTTGCTAAGTTTGCACGAGCACCAAAGAATTGCATCTCTTTACCAACACGCATTGAAGATACACAACAAGCAATTGCATAATCATCACCGTGAGTCACACGCATTAAATCATCATTTTCATATTGAATTGATGAAGTTTGAATTGACATCTTAGCACAGTATCTCTTAAATCCATCTGGTAAACGAGTAGACCAAAGTACGGTTAAGTTTGGTTCAGGTGCTGCACCTAAGTTTGTTAAAGTGTGTAGGAAACGGAAAGATGATTTTGACACCATGTGTCTTCCATCAGTACCTACACCAGCAATTGTCTCAGTTACCCATACAGGATCTCCAGAGAATAATTGGTTGTATTCTGGAGTACGTGCGAATTTAATTAAACGAAGCTTCATAACAAAGTGGTCGACGAATTCTTGGATCTGGTCTTCTGTAAATGTACCACTTGCTAAGTCGCGTTCTGCGTAAATATCAAGGAATGTAGAAGTACGACCAAGTGACATTGCAGCACCATTTTGCTCTTTTACAGCTGCTAAATAACCAAAGTATGTTGCTTGGATTGCTTCTTGTGTATTTGTTGCTGGATGTGAAATATCACAACCATAAGAAGCTGCCATTTGCTTCATCATCTTAAGTGCAACAATTTGCTCAGAGATTTCTTCTCTTAAACGAATTACGTCGTCTGTCATAACACGACCTGTTGAATCTTTTTGCTCTAATTTATCTTCGATTAGACGATCAATTCCGTATAAAGCGATACGACGATAATCTCCAATAATACGTCCACGGCCATAAGCATCTGGAAGACCTGTAATAACGTGTGAAGAGCGACAAGCTCTCATATCAGCATTGTAAGAATCGAAGCATCCAGCATTGTGTGTTTTTCTATGTGTTGAGAAAAACTCGCTTACTTCTTCGTCTAATTGGTAACCATTGTCTTCGCAAGCTTTTTCTGCCATACGAATACCGCCGTATGGTTGCATAGAACGCTTGAACGGTTTATCGGTTTGGAATCCGACGATTGTTTCTGTGTCTTTGTTTAAATAGCCTGGTTCATGTGATGTAATGGTAGATACTAGTTTAGTATCCATATCAAGCACACCGCCTGCTTCTCGTTCTTGCTTTGATAAGTCTAATACTTGTTCCCATAAATCAAGAGTATTCTTCGTAGCATCTGCTAAGAAAGAATCATCTCCATCATATGGTGTGTAATTCTTCTGGATAAAGTCGCGGACATTAATCTCCGAAGTCCATTGTCCACCTACGAAATTGTTCCATTCTGCTCTCATTAAGTGATTGCCTCCTGTAATAAAATTAGTTTGCCCGATTAAAAATCGGAAGTTTCTATAATCTGAAATGACTTTTGGTACGTCATTTGCTTTTACTCACTCATTATAGGATACAGATTGTATGGGAGTCAAGGTATGTTATGTACTTTTTGGGGTACATATGCCCATATGTAGGGAAAGTATTTAAAAAAATACATAAGGTTTCACCATATGTTATCATTATGTAGGAAAAGTATTTGATAAGTCGTGAGAAAAGATTTATACTGTAGGAAGTAAATAAGTCAGTAAGGAGGGTAAAAACATGGCACAAATTACAAAGGATATGTTAATTGGTCAAGTATTAATGGCAAAACCAGAAGCGGCTAGTGCATTATTGGAAATTGGAATGCATTGCTTGGGATGCCCATCTGCACAAGGTGAATCATTGGAAGAAGCAGCGTCAGTTCATGGTGTGGATATTAATGATTTGTTAGAACGTATTAACAATACATAGAGCTAACATGGTCCAGGTATAGATGTTGGCCACGGCGCCGAAGGAATTATAATAAAAGAGCAAAAACTTTGCGATATTATCGTTTTGTTTTTGCTCTTTTGTCTATAATGTAGCCAAAGTTTGTAAAGCGTTCTCACCAATGAGAGGCTCAAAATGCTCTTCCAGATAATCTTTGCTTTCTGTATATACGCGATCTCGTAGGGAATACTCCAATAAAATGTTACATATTTTATTAAAATCTTCAGTTGTGTGGTCATCTTTTGATAAGACTACTTGATACGTACGATTGTCATGATTTTTATATAATACATTGGAACCATGGTAAACGTTATGCAAGATGCCAGCAACGTCCACAATATCATCTAATTGATGGAAGGTAAATACTCGTGCCATATTAGTAACGGGTGTTTCCTCAGGCGGTGTACTAGTCTTTGCTAACTTGCGAGATTTTTTGCTGGCAGAATTATAGGGCATAGCCTCTGTACCTAGATCATTTTTCATTTTCTCAATGGCATCCACCTTGGAGTGATCAATGCGTTTGTATAAATCAAGGATATCCTCAGAACCCTCTGGTTCAGCGTCAATTAAGTCGTGTGCCTTATCTAACAATTGTTCATACTCTTCTTCGTGTACAGAAGGAGAGAATTTTGAAAAGCGTGTATCTAATTCTTCTGGATCTTCTACCTTTGTAATGATAAGGACAATTGTGTCAGAAGTCATAGGAATTGCCTCTATCATAAGGGGAATATCATCTGCTTCAAATCCGCATTCATAAGACGCTTGCCGCATCATGTCATGAAAAAGTGATTTTGCCTTTTCACTACCATAGGCAAGTTCACTTAATTTTAGTTCGCGATCGGCCAAATCAGTTTTCGTTAAAGTACAGCGTATCTGGTGGTCATTTACTTTTTCAATTTTCATCTAATCACTTCCTGTCTATATAAATTTCAATTCATTTCTTAATTAGTTATAGTACAAATACATACATAGATATTATACCGTATGCGTTAATTCGTCAAGTGCACACATTATTTCATAATAAAAAATTAATAAATTTCACAATTTTGTTGAAAATAATAAATTTATGTTGTATAATGTCTAACAGGGATATCTCGACAATCAGTACCAAGGGGAGGGTAGCTGCACAATGTTAAGAGACATGCGAGATATGCAATATTAATATGAGGTGATTCATTTGAATCAATTCTTATTCGTATTCCTATAGAACAGTCTTACAAGCCAACGTGCTTGATCGATTAATTAATTCAATTAAAATTTCAACAACAATCTAATTTTTAATTTAATACGGTACGGGACAGATATCTCTAAACAACTATTCTATTATTATTGTCGCAATCAAAGATTATAATCAAGATTATTTTGGCAAACTATCAAAACACTTTTGGTCGAGGAATTGATATGCCAGAACTATATTGACACGGAGGACTTCATACATGGCAAAAAGAAGAAATAAATATAAAAAAGATAAAAAAATTCAGTGTGACCGTGTAGTAGTCTACCTAGATCGCAGTGAATCAGTAGAACGAGTATGCAAAGTGCAACCATATGTGAATGAGCGCATCTCATATATGGCTGATTATATCTGGGATGAAACGGGCAACCTGAGCAAGACAAATTACGACGCAATTACGTAACGCAAATTGGTAATATAAGGGCAATTCAATTATTAGGCCCCCAATCTATCGGCTCTTAACTTATCATATAAGCGAAAATAGTAAAAAAAAGCAATTCTTAATGACGGTAAAGGAATAGTTTGTTATAATAAGGACGATTAGGAGGAAGTACAGATGAAGAAATTAATTACGATTATTATTCCGGTCGTCCTTATATTACTAGTTGCAGTAGTTGGTGCGGGCACATTTTTATATGAACGGTATTCTTATACAAAGGAGCGGGCAGATGTGGCTGCTTATTACCAACTAGTGGAATCGGATAAGGTAGCTATCACAATTCAGAATGAACGAGTGGATGCTCAAGCACTCATTATTGGTGAAATGTATTATCTAGATATAGATTCGGTAAAGGAATATCTAAATGACCGATTTTATGTGGATTATAATGAGTCTCTTCTATTATATACAACAGCAGTGAATACTAGTCGGGTTGTAATTGAAGAATCTCAATATATACAGGATGATGTAATGACAGGAACCGATTATATAATTGCCACCTATCAAGGCGAAACACTTTATGTAGCATTGGATTATGTACAGAACTTTACGAACTTTTCTTATGAGGTTTATACAGATCCAAATAGGATGCAAATCTACACAGAATTCCAAACCTATGAAGTAGCAACTCTTACCAAAGATTCTGCAGTTCGGGAACTGGGTGGTGTAAAAAGCCCTATTTTAAGAGATTTAGAAGAGGGTGAAGAAGTAATTATATTAGAAGAGATGGACGAATGGTCTAAGATTAAAACGAATGATACGTATATTGGATATGTAGAGAATAAGCTATTAGACAATTATACGACTAGAACGATACAAGAAGTTACTGATTATGTAGAAGTAGAATATACAAGTGTACACAAAGACTACAAGATTAGTATGGGATGGCATCAGGTGACCAATGTGGATGCCAATGGATTATTAGGAGATGTACTAGGAACATCCACGGGAATTAACACAATATCACCTACATGGTATTATTTAAGTGATAATGAAGGTGGACTATTAGATATTTCTTCGGCTTCTTATGTGCAGACAGCACATAATAGCGGAGTGGAAGTATGGGCATTAATTGAGAATATTACGTACAGTAGCGATATTGATTTCAAAGAGATTATGTCGTATACAACAAAGCGTACACGAATTATAGAGAATTTGGTACAATCGGTTCTATCATGCGGGGCGGACGGTATTAATATAGATTTTGAGAATGTGCCAGAAGATGCAGGGGAAGATTATATTCAATTTATTCGAGAGCTATCTGTGGTATGTAGAGAAGAAGGTCTTGTGTTATCCATTGACAATTATGTGCCAATGGCTCATACAGAACATTACAATCGTGAAGAACAGGGTATCGTTGCTGATTATGTAGTGATTATGGGTTATGACGAACATTGGCATGGTTCGGGGGATGCAGGTTCTGTAGCTTCATTTGAATTTGTGAAAAGTGGAATCACACAAACATTAGCGGAAGTTCCAGCAGAGAAAATCATTAATGGTATTCCATTCTATACCAATATCTGGAAAACAGAAGGTGGTGTAACCACAGACCAACAAGTGGGAATGGCATATGCGGAACAATTTGTTGCGGAGAGTGGTGCGGAACCAATATGGGATGAAGTAACGCTGCAATATTATGTGAAATGGACATCGGGGGAGGCAATGTATGAAATCTGGCTAGAAGAGGAATCATCTATAGAAGCTAAGCTTGGGCTAATGGATTATTATGAAATTGCAGGAGTAGCTCAGTGGAAATTAGGATTAGAAAAATCTCAGATATGGGATGTAATCAATGCCTACCTTGAAAATTAACTATTGACTTTTAGTCTATTCTTTGGTAGCCTAAGAAAGTTGTTTGTAAGCTTTAGCCTATATAGCGCTAAAGCTTGCTTTTTTATAAGCATAGAATTTTGGAATGTCAATGGTGCTAGTTTCTGAAAATCTATGGAAGTGAAGTAAGGAGAAAACATTGAGATTTGATGAATTAGAAATTAGTAGTAGCATTATGCGTGGTGTAAAAGAAATGGGATTTGAAGAGGCGAGTCCAATTCAAGAAAAGGCAATTCCCGTTTTATTAGAAGGAAAAGATGTAGTAGGTCAAGCGCAAACAGGAACCGGCAAGACAGCAGCATTTTCCATTCCTGTTCTAGAAAAGATAGATATAGATAATAAAAACTTGCAAGCAATTATTCTGTGTCCAACAAGAGAACTTGCTATTCAAGTAGCAGATGAGGTTCGTAAAATCAGTCGATTCACCCATGGACTTAAGATTCTTCCAGTATATGGTGGTCAAGATATTGTAAAACAAATTCGTTCTCTTAAATCAGGGGTTCAGATTATGATTGGAACACCAGGACGTGTCATGGATCACATGAGACGTAAAACAATTAAATTCAATCATGTACACAGTGTTGTATTAGATGAAGCAGATGAAATGTTAAATATGGGATTCCGCGATGATATTGAAACTATATTGCGAGAAACGCCAGAAGAGAGACAAACCGTTCTATTTTCTGCAACTATGCCAAAACCAATTATGGATATTGCAAGAAAGTACCAAAAGAATGCAGAAATTGTTCGTGTGGTCAAGAAAGAACTAACAGTAGCTAACATCGAACAGTATTATATGGAAGTAAAGCCTGGTAAGAAAGATGAAATCTTATCGCGTTTATTAGACATTTATAATCCAAAGCTTTCTGTGGTATTTTGTAATACTAAGAAGAAAGTGGATGAATTAGCGTCGGAATTACAAGGGCGAGGCTATTTTGCAGAAGGATTACATGGTGATTTAAAGCAGCAACAACGCGACCGAGTTATGGATAGTTTCCGAAAGGGTCGTACCGAGATTCTTATTGCTACCGATGTGGCGGCTAGAGGAATTGACGTAGATGATATAGATATTGTCTTTAATTATGACATTCCTCAAGATGAGGAGTATTATGTGCATCGCATTGGAAGAACAGGGCGTGCGGGAAGAACAGGACTGGCATTTTCTTTTGTGCGAGGCAAGGAAGTATATAAGTTAAAAGATATCCAAAGATATTGTAAGACAGTTATTAAGGCGAAGCAAGCACCATCGCTCCATGATGTAACGCAGACAAGAGTGGTGAATTTATTTAAAGAGATTGACACCATTATTAAAGAAGAAGACCTTAGTAAAATAATTACTATGATTGAAGATCATATTAATGACGAAGATTATACAGCTATGGATGTGGCAGCAGCATTTTTGAAAACTTACTTAGATTCCAAAGAATCTACTGATGACAAAGATGATATCTACACTTTAGAAGATACAGGTGCTTCTAATGGCATGGTGCGATTATTCATTAATATAGGAAAGAATCATAAGGCTACACCAGCTAATATATTAGGAGCCATTGCTGGAGAAACAGGTATTTCTGGAAGACTGGTAGGGTCCATTAATATGTATGATAAGTATACATTTGTGGAAGTTCCTTCTAATGTGGCAAAAGAAGTTTTGACTGCAATGAAGAATGCAAAGATTAAGGGGAAAACAATTAATATTGAGCCAGCAAACCAAAAATAGGTTGAGTTCATAAAATCTTAATAATAATTAAGAAAATATTCCTAGTATCTTTCTTGTGAATTCTGTAGAATACGGTTATAGCTACATTTGTTAAGAATGAAAAAGCTGTCTATACTAACAGTATAGAGAAACCAAGGAGGTTAAGAAAGTATGAAGAAATTATTTATGGTAGCAGTTGGTGTAATCATGTCGTTGGCATTAGTGGGATGTACGGCGACAGAGGAAGTGGCAGAAAGCCCGAACAAAGATATTGAACTACAAACAGTAGTGGACAATATTAAGAATGCATATGGTACTATGTATTATCCTAACATGGTAGTGGAAGGTGAGATGATTGAAGAGTTCTATGGTCTTACGGAAGATATGTATGATGAGGTATTCATTGAGATTCCAATGATCTCAGGGCAGAGTGATATCTTAATGGCAATTAAAGTGGCAGACGGACAACAAGAAGCGGTATTAGAACTTGTAACGAATTATCGAGACACACTAGTTAATGATATGCTTCAATATCCATCAAACCAATTAAAGTTACAAGCATCCAAAGTCATTGAGTACGACGGATTCATCTTCTTAGTATCTCTTGGTGAGATTCCTATGGAAGTAGAAGAAGAAGGGGAAGAAGCGGTAATCGCCAAAGCGGCAGAAATGAATGCTATTGCAGAAGAAGCAATTGCAGCCATTTTAGAATAGAGTTATTATAATTTAATAAGATTTGTATCTTGCATGAAATTGATCTCGCTATATAACATGATAACGTGATCGATTTCATGTTTTTCTATATAATCAGATACACGGCCATTGTAATGGCGCAGGTCAATGAGGTGAGTGGTCTCATAATGATTGGCAAGGAGCGTAGCAAAACTATTGCCAAAGGAATCTTTTACAATTAAGATGGATTCATCTGAATCCACAGTTTCGTTTGTAATGAGAGTAAGTCCGTGGTTCCCATCTAGATAGTATACATACTGGTCGCCTGTTGCTAAAGCAGGATCGCTATAAAGTGAATCACTAGTGATTGCATCATCGTAGGTCACATGAAAAGTATTAGGAGTTGCAAAAGTGACAATGGTGTCATAAACGTTGGCATAATTAATCTTGCGGTAGGTGCTTCCTAGAAAATGCTCACTTGCAGTGGTGGCTTCGTAAGGAAGAGGAGTCTCTACTAATTCTTGGTATACTAAATAGGCACCCCATAATGTCCAGTGGTGATCTGTTCGGTAATAGATATACTCGTCTTGGGTATGATACAGTATATTAGAAGCAAGGGAACGATTCTCTAGTTCCGATAACTGACTTGACCAATCCATATGGTAACTGCCCCAAGGTAGGTAATCGGTCAATACTTGGCTTGCAGATGGTATTAATAGTAGGGTAGCATTATACTCATTGATAAAAGCGTTGGTGTAGGCAATGTTTTTATCAATTTGTTCTTCTGAAAAATCTGCTTGGGTGTAGCGATGGATTAAGTAGTTGTCTTGTGCAAGGTAGACTTGTTCAATACAGTTTTTCTTGAAAAAATTCTTATCCCATGAAGTTTTAAAGGCAATCCAAGAGTTCCGAAAAGGGAATTGATCGTTGCAATAAGCATCAAGGTCTTCTGTGTAGGAACTGCTAAACAGTGCTTTCGTAGAAAAAGTGGGAAGCGTTTGCAACATGCGGTTTTCATAAGAAGAATAAGTATTGTCTGGTAAAAGAAGTGAGCTAACAAGTCCAATACCCAAGAAGGTAAGAAAAATATATTTGATCATAAGGTCCCTTTCTGAAGTTGATTAGAATCGAAAATATAAAAATGGATTATAGGAACTTTCCACAATATAAGCAATGGAAAGAAGCATTAACGTAGTGTAAACGATGGATTGCGAAATAGGACTTTTATTGATTCGATTCATAACTTTGCGTGTTATATTGGTAGAGGCAATGAGACAGAGTAACATTACAATGCCATAATTACGAACTAAGAACAAAAAGCTCTCATCATAAAGACCATTGGCTCCAAATAGATATGCGTAAAAGGACCACACACTTTCATAAGATTCAAATGCAAAAAGGACCCAACCCATTAATAAAATAAATACGGTATAAATATAAGAAACAAAGTTTGGCAAACGCTTGAGAACATCCTGTAAGATGAATTTCTCAAGAATTAAGATTAGACCAAAATAAAGTCCCCATAAGAAATAATTACTACTAGTTCCGTGCCAGATTCCAGTTAAGCCCCACACGATTAAAATGTTGCGTATCGTCCGGCAAGTTCCGTGACGGTTTCCTCCAAGAGGAATGTACACGTATTCTTTGAACCAAGTAGTCAAGCTGATGTGCCAACGTTGCCAGAAATCTGAAATAGAAGTCGCAAGAAAAGGCTTATTAAAGTTAAGAGGAAAGTGAAAGCCAAACATAAGGCCTAGTCCAATTGCCATATTGGAATAGCCTACAAAATCAAAATAGACTTGTAGAGAAAAAGCGATTATAAGAAATATGGCAGATAATGTACTAGGCATTGTAATCATGCCACTTTGGAATTCTTCAAAGGCTAGTCCGATATTATTAGCGAGCAACACTTTTTGCGCGAGGCCGATTAAGAAAAGAGGAATCCCTTGGCTTAGATTTTCCTTGCGGTTTAATAATTCATGTTCGATGGTTTCGTAACGCACAATTGGTCCTGCAATTAATTGTGGGAATAACGTTACATAGGTGGCAAAAGATAAGAAGTTAGTTTGAGCTTTTACTTTGCCGCGGTACACATCAATGGTATAAGACATAGTCTGGAATGTGTAAAAGGAAATACCGATTGGTAAAGGCAATAGTCCACTATATTTGAATATAATTAATAAAGATAGATTAATGAAGATAGAACAACTTAGATAGAATTGGGCCAGTTTCCACTTGGCCCTTTGTTTTGCACCAGTAACGAGAAGCCCTAAAGAGTAGTCTACTATAGTAGAGAAGACCATGAGTAGGACAAAAATAGGTTCTCCCCAAGCATAGAAAAAGAGAGAGCCAATCACTAGAACAAGATTTCTGAGTTGTCCTTTTGCAAGAAAATAGAGTAATAATATAATTGGTAGAAAATAAAACATAAATGTAACACTACTAAAAACCATAATAACCTCAACCATTTCATAAACTTGATTTGTGGTATTAGTATAACATACTGCACCCAAAACATACAGAGAAGTAAACTTAATTATTTCTTAATGTTTTTTCCGCTTTTAACTTCATATTTATGCGTTATAGTAAGAGCGCAACAACGAAAGCACAAATACTTAACATTTGATGCTAGACAAAAAGGAGGATTTTGGTAGGTCTTGACGAATGCAGGGGAGGCTGATAGCATAGTGAGGAACGAGAACGCCAATAGGAATAGGTTGAATCTATGTAGGAAAGGGGAGAAGAAATGAGAGAGAATCAAGAAGTAAAATATGCCGTAGTAGGAACAGGTTATTTTGGAGCAGAGCTGGCAAGGTTGATACAAGCGCTTCAGGGGGCACGGGTAGTGGCTGTTCTAGATCCTCAAAACGGTGAGGAAATTGCGAACGAAATTGGCTGTGGAGTAGAGGTGACCTTAGATGCACTATATAATAGAAGAGATATTGATGCAGTCATTGTTGCAACACCTAATTATTTGCATAAAGAACCCGTAATTCAAGCGGCTAAACAGGGGATTCATGTGTTCTGTGAAAAACCAATTGCTCTTTGTTATGCAGATTGTAATGAAATGGTGGAAACATGTAAAGAACATGGTGTGGTTTTTATGGCAGGTCATGTAATGAATTTTTTCCGTAGCGTTCGCCATGCAAAGCAGTTGATTGAAGAAGGGGTAATTGGAGAAGTGCTATACTGCCATTCGGCAAGAAATGGGTGGGAAGAGCCACAAGAATCCATTAGTTGGAAGAAAAGACGTTCTAAGTCAGGTGGACACTTATACCATCACATCCATGAATTAGATTGTATTCAATTTCTCATGGGAACGCCAGAAACTGTTACTATGACGGGTGGTAATGTAGCTCACAGTGGAGAAAAGTTTGGTGATGAAGATGATATGCTTTTCATTAACTTAGAATTCCAAGGAAATCGATATGCATTATTAGAATATGGATCTGCCTATCATTTTACGGAACACTATGTGCTAATACAAGGAACAAAGGGAGCCATTCGCATTGATATGAATCAAGTGGTTATGACGGTCAAAACTGCTAACGGCATAGAAGAGTATACAGTTCATGAGTCAGTAGACGAAGATTATAATAGAAGAGCGATTAATCAGGGTGCAGATATGGATGGAGCGATTATGTATGGCAGTCCAGGTAAGAAACCACCGCTATGGCTACATACTGTTATGAAAAATGAAATGAAATTCTTTCATCAAGTGATGTGTGGGGTAGAAGTAACCAAAGAATTCATGCCGCTCTTAACAGGCGAAGCAGCAAAATCTGCAATTGCTACAGCCGATGCCTGTACAATTTCTCTAAAAGAAGATAGAAAAGTAAAACTTTCTGAGATAATTTAAACAAAAACATATTGGTAAAAACTGGGTGTCATAAATAAAAAAAGTTATCGTATATAATTGGGAAACGTTAAAAATACATGTAATTAAAGGGCTTTAAAATAAATCGGCTATGCAAGTTGATGAAATTGTGTAAATCTAGTGAAATATTTATCAGGCAATGTTAAAAATGTAACAAAAAATATTGAAAAAATCAGAAAAAGTTTAGCAATATTGCTTGACAAGCAAAAGGTTAAACGTTATAATTCACTTACAAGTTAGGGAAAGAACTACATACATAGGTAAAATCGTTGTGAGGCGATGGCACAAAACTATAGGGACTTTTAATTGTATTGATCAGATAAAAGTTAGCCAGCTGCAAAACCTAAGTACATCTTGTGCGGGTGTCGTGTAGTTGGCTTTCTTGGTGTAAATACTTAGTATTGAACAGGTTATCATACTAAGAAGTAAGGGAACATTATCAATTATCAATCACAATGGAGGGAACGGATTTATGAAAAGGAAACTTTTATCGCTAGTTCTAGCATGTTCAATGGTTGCATCGATCTTAATGCCAACCTCAACAGCTTCAGCAACGACAACAAGTTCAACCACAGAATTACGCAACGTAATGTATTACGGCGACTGGTCAATTTGGGGAGGACAAGGAAACTTCTACCCAACTGATATGCCAGCAGATTTGTACACACATTTAAATTACGCATTTATGGATTTTGATGCAGATGGTAACTTAATCTTCTGTGACACAGATGCAGCTACATCTGCCAGCCTTGGACAATCAGGTGTTACATGGGGAGATGTAAACGCAGGTTTACTACCAGCACTAACAAGCTTAAGAGCTGACAACCCTAACATGAAAATTGGTATTTCAGTAGGTGGATGGTCGAAATCAGGTGACTTCTCAGCTATGGCAGCAAGTGACACAGCACGTGCAAACTTTGTATCACAAATCGTTGCATTTGTAGAGTACACAGGAATGGATTTCGTAGATATTGACTGGGAATATCCAGCATCAGTTCGTGAACCAGACTACGTTGATAATGCAAATGACGAAGGTACACCAGACGCAACTGAAGCAGACAAAGAGAACTACATCATCTTACTACAAGATTTAAGAGATGCTCTTGATGAAGCAGGTGCAGAAATCGGTAAAACTTACGAATTATCAGTTGCATTACCAATCGACCGTACTAAGCTTGAAAACGGTGTTGATGTAGACGCAATGTTCGATATTATCGACTTTGGTAACTTGATGACTTACGATGCAAGAGGTGCATGGGATACAAACTCAGGTCACCAAACAGCATTATATGGCAATCCTGATGATCCAATGTACGATTACGGATACAGCATTGACCAAACAGTTCAATACATGATTGAAGAAGGAGCTCCTTCAGAAAAACTTGTTATTGGTGCAGCATTCTACACACGTGGATGGGAATCAGTTTCTGACGACGGCGGAGTATCAGATATGCCAGGATTATTCGGAACAGCAGAAATCGCAAACCTTGATGCAGACCAAACAGAATCTAGAGGTGCATCTAACGAAGCAGCACTTTCAAATGGAGATGGCGGAAGAAATGGTGGTATCTGGGCATACAGAAGCCTTGACGCACTAAACGCTTCTTACTCAGGATTAGTTGAGTACTGGGATGATGTAGCACAAGCCCCATACTTATACAATGGTTCAGCATTCTTTACATATGACAACGTACAATCAGTAACTGCTAAAGCAAACTATGCAGTAGAAAATAACTTAGGTGGTGTAATCTCTTGGATGGCTTCTAACGATGCTACAACAACATCTACACAAAGAGATGAACTTACATCAGCGATTTACGAAGGACTTTACGGAACAGCAGATTTACCAGACAATGAAATTATTGTTACTCCACTTGATTTAGATGTAAGTGTAACAGAATTAACAGAATCTTGGGGATCAACAGTTGGATATACTATTACAATTACTAATAACGAAACAGCAACAGAAACAAACGCAGTATTACAAGCAGTAGAAGCTCAAAAAGAAACAATCATGCTTCCAAAACTTTACATTGATAACAACGGTGTCGACCTTGTAGCAAGCGGATACGGCGCAGGTACTGTTACAAATGAAGATGGAATCACAGTAGTAGATTTAGGTTCAGTATATGATAACAAATTAATAGCTCAAGGTGCAAGCATTTCATTTAGCTTAGCATACTCTGGTAGTACAGAACTTGACATGGATAACTTAGAATCAATCGAACTTGTTCAAAGAACTTATACAGGTGGAACAGAAATTAATCCACAAGTAATCTACGGAGAATCAACAGATGTAGCTACTAACTCAACACCAGTATTCTCAGGAACATCTAATAGAACATTAGAATTCGGAGCAGAATTTGACATTCTTGATGGCGTAGCAGCTACTGATAAAGAAGATGGTGACTTAACAGATAGTATCGTAGTAACAGGTGATGTAGACACAAGTGTTGCAGGAAGTTACACAGTAACATACACAGTAACAGATAGCGAAGGCGCAACAGCAACAGCATCTCGCAAGATTACTGTAAATGAAGAAGTAATCGAAGAAGAGCTAGAAGAAGAAGAGCTAGAAGAAGAAGAGGAAGAAGACGATTTCGACTTTGACTTTGGCGAACTAGACTTCGGTGTTGGACAAGGTATTGAATGGGAAACAGGAATCTTTGCTCCATTCGCAGATATGGGCGCTTGGGTTACCGATGCAACTTATTCAAACAGTGGTGCATTAGACTTAGGTCAAGTAATGGACGACACAGGAATTAAATACTTCAATGCAGGTTTCATTAATGCAGTAGATAGCTCAGTGAACGAAGATGGCGTCTTGAATTGGGGATTCGGTGGATACGAAATCTTATCAGAAGATGATGGACAAAACGATTCACAATACAACGGAATTAAAGAAGCAATTGCAGATGTACGTGCAAACGGTGGTGATGTAGTTATCTCTATCGGTGGATTAAACGAAGGGAACTTCTTCCAGTACACAGATGATTTAGATGTTCTAGTAAATACATATGTCGAAATTATCGACGGATTTAACCTAACTCGTATTGACCTTGATATTGAAGGTGGAGCACAAGGTTATGCAATGAATGAATTAAATGCAGAAGCTATGAAATTAGTACAGGATGAAACTGGCGTAGAAGTAGTTCTTACATTACCAGTACTTCCAACAGGTTTAACAGAATCCTTAGGATTACCTACACTTCAAGCTTACCTTGACGCAGGCGTTGATGTAGAAGCAGTTAATATTATGGCAATGTGCTACGGAACAAGCTTTGGTGACTATGCAGATGCAACAGTAGAAGCAATTGATAGCACAATGGAACAAATCAAAGATGCTTACAAAGAAGTAGGAATTACTTTAACAGATGAAGAAGCATACGCAAAGGTTGCTATTACAACTTCAATTGGTTATGAAGGTTCAGCTCACCCAATCTTTACAGTAGCAGATTCAACAGAAGTTGTTGCATACGCAGCAGAGAAAGAAATTAACTTTGTATCATTCTGGTCAATTAACAGAGATTCAGAGACACAAGATAACACAGGAATCTACGGACAGTATGAACACACAGATGTATACTTGGCATTCCAAGACGGATCAATTGAATTAGAAACACCAGAAACACCAGAAACAGAAACACCAGAAACAGAAGAACTTCCAGAATTAACAGATGTTCCAGTATGGACATTAGATGACCAAGCTCAAGGCTTACACGTAAGTGGATACATTGTACAACACAACGGCGTTATCTATGAAAACGTATTAGCAGGAACAATTTGGTGGTGTGAACCAGGCACAAATGATGCAATCTGGTCACCAATCGGAACAACAGGCGATTATGAAACACCAGAAGTAGAGCCAGAAGAACCAGAAGTGACTCCAGAGCCAGAAGAACCAGAAGTAACTCCAGAGCCAGAAGAACCAGAAGTAACTCCAGAACCAGAAGAGCCTGAAGTAACACCAGATCCAGAACTTCCAGAAGTAGAATCAGGTGATGCATGGACAAGAGAAATTGAAGCAACAGGCATTTATGTTACAGGATCAATCGTAACTTACAAAGGTGTGACATACGAACAAGTATCATCATCAGTTGCATGGTGGTGTGAACCAGGAAGTAACAGTTCAGTATGGAAAGCAATCGGAACAGATAGCTCATACGTAGCAACAGTATTAGCGTGGACAGCAGAGGATCAAAGTTCAGGATTACATACACCAGGAACTTACGTAACTTACGATGGTGTAACTTACTTACAAGTTTCAACAGGAACATCATGGTGGTGTACACCAGGTACAAATAGTGCAATCTGGGCACCAGTTTCATAAGAATACTTAACAACATTAGAGAGATTTGCCAATAGGCAAGTCTCTCTTTTTCAATATTCTTTTCATTTTTTGTGGGTGCGATACATAAAATAAATAGAAACTAGTGAAATGAGTTCATATGGAGAAATTGCACATTAAAAATAAATGGGTTGAAATTGTCATGGTTGTTCTACTCTTGGTATCAATGTTGATCCTATCCAAGAGTACGGCTCTCATAGTGAGCAATATGAATGGAGTAGAAGAAGTTAAGACGGTAGTCATAGATCCGGGACATGGAGGAGATGATCCTGGAAAGATTGGGGTTAACGGAGCCTTAGAAAAAGAAATTAACCTAATCATTGCCAAACGTGTGCAATCATTATTGGAAGCAAATGACATCAGTGTCATAATGACTAGAGAAACAGATGAAGGGCTATATGAAGAAGAGGATAGTAATCAGAAGGTGGTAGATCTGAAAAACCGAATTACCATTATGAATGAATCAAATCCGGACCTAATCGTAAGTATTCACCAGAATAGCTATGAGGATGAAGCAATCTGGGGTGCACAAACATTTTACTACGAAACTTCTCAGGAAGGGAAGAAAATTGCAGAGTTATTCCAGAGTAATCTAATTGAATTAGTAGATCCAGATAATTACCGAGTAGCGAAAGGGAATGATACTTACTATTTGTTAAAAGAAACTACCTATCCTATTGTGATTGTAGAATGTGGATTTCTTTCAAATTGGGAGGAAGCCGATAAGCTTATTACAGAAGAGTATCAAGAACAAGTGGCATGGGCCATACATCTTTCTATATTAGAATACTTAAATGAATGATTCTGTGATATAATAAAGAGGTCACATGATAGCTTTGACCTAAGAGGAGAAAAGGATGGTTGTAGAACAATATAGACAGATGTTGCAAGCGAAATCTGTTATACGAGAACTTTTTACGTTTGCTACAAAGCGAGGAGAAGAAATTGGATATGAAAATGTATTCGACTATAGCTTGGGGAATCCATCTGTTCCTGTGCCAGATTCTTTTACAAAAGAGATGATTCGCCTATATGACATAGAGAATCCTATGAAACTTCATGGTTATAGTCCAACCCTTGGGATTCCATCTGTATTAGAAGCGGTGGCAGCATCCTTAGAGAGACGATTTTCTCTACCATACACCAGAGAGCATATTTTTATGACATCAGGGGCGGCTTCTTCTCTGGCACATGGTATTCGTGCAGTGTCTCAAGCGGGTGATGAAATCCTTACATTTGCACCATACTTTCCGGAGTATGGACCATATGTGAACTTAACAGGAGCACACTTGCGCGTGGTACCACCTGAGACAAAAGACTTTCAAATAGATTTTCAGGGTTTAAAAGGAATGATTACTGAGAAAACAGCAGCCATATTGATTAATTCGCCGAATAATCCAACAGGAGTTGTCTATACTGAGGAAACAATGAAACAGTTAGCTCAAATACTAGAAGAGCAATCACAGGCAGTTGGACATACCATTTATCTAATCTCGGACGAGCCATATCGCGAGATTGTATTTGGGGGAAAAAGAATACCTTGTATGTCTCGTTACTATAAGAATACCATCATGTGCTATTCTTTTAGTAAGTCCTTATCGCTTCCAGGAGAAAGAATTGGCTATCTTGCAGTTCATCCTGAATGTGAAGATGGAACCACAATTATTCAAATGTGCGGGCAGATTTCACGAGGAATTGGCCATAATTGCCCTGCTGCTAGTATGCAATTAGCCGTAAGCAAGGTGTTGGAGGAAACGGCAGATTTATCTGTGTATGAGAGGAATGCTGAGATTTTATACGAAGAATTAATAAGGCTTGGATTCACAGTGGTGAAACCAGATGGCACTTTCTATTTATTTCCAAAGGCATTGGAAGAAGATGCTAATGCATTCTGTGAAAAAGCAAAAAAATACGATCTAGTACTAGTGCCAGGTGATTCCTTTGGTTGTAAAGGATACTTTCGAATGGCATATTGTATTGAGACAGAAAAGGTGCAACGATCTCTGGCGGCACTACGTCAGTTTGTAGAAGAAGAATATAATAAGAAAGAGGAATAAGAGAAATGGATTTTGTTGAAATTTTAAAAGCAGTATTATTTGGAATAGTGGAGGGGGTATCAGAGTGGTTGCCAATTAGTAGTACTGGCCATATGATTTTGCTGAATGAATTTGTTACATTAAATATGTCAGAGGAATTTTTTGAAGTATTTCTCGTAGTTATCCAACTTGGAGCGATTATGGCAGTCGTTACATTATTTTTCAAACAATTATGGCCATTCGCTAAAGGAGAACAATACTACTTGAAGAAAGATACATGGGTTATGTGGTTTAAAGTATTGGTTGCATGTGTGCCAGCTGCTATTATCGGAGTCTTATTTGATGATATATTAGAGCAATATCTCTATAATTACCAAACAGTTGCAACTTCCTTAATTGTATTTGGTATTGCCTTTATCTTAATTGAAAATCGCAACAAAGGGAAAGAACCGAAGATTATAAGTATTGGTGAGATTACTTATAAAACAGCGCTAATTATTGGGATTTTCCAATTAATCGCAGCAATTTTCCCGGGTACTTCCAGATCAGGTGCTACTATTATAGGTGCACTACTCATAGGGGTATCTCGAACGGTTGCAGCGGAATTTACATTTTTCTTGGCGATTCCCGTTATGTTTGGGGCAAGTCTCTTGAAGTTAGTGAAGTTTGGCATGGTTCCATCAACGGATGAATTAGTGATTCTTCTTGTGGGAATGGTAGTAGCCTACATTGTATCCATTGTGGTGATTCGCTTCTTAATGGGATATATTAAGCAACACGACTTTAAAGTATTTGGGTGGTATCGGATTGTGCTGGGTTTTGTAGTGCTTGGTTATTTTGTGCTAGCGAACTTTACATAGAGTATACATAGATATAACCAAAGATTGCTTTTTGTAGGGGTAGTGGTATGATATTCTTAGTAGAAATGGAAAAAGGCATAGTGTGTCTAATGGGAAGACTTAGTTAGAAGGGAAGGGTATTAATATGACAAGAATTAGCTTTGATCAAGAGTTAGAACTATTAAAAGCAACATTAGAGGAGATGGGGAACTATGTAGTTGACACCATTGATAAACTATTCGAGGCAATAGAGAAACGTGATAGTGAAATTGTAGATTTCATCTATAAGAATGATCGAACTATTAATGATATGGAAAAGAGTATTGAATCCCAATGCCTTTCTATTATTACAAAGCAGCAACCAGTAGCGAGAGACTTGCGTACGGTATCAGCTGCCTTAAAGGTGGTAACAGACTTAGAACGAATTGGGGATCATGCTAGTGATATAGCAGAACTTATTATCCGAAATGGTGATATGGATCTATCAAAATACTCAAAACATATTCTTGTTATGACAAGTGCCTCTAAGGAAATGGTACATGATGCAGTTGACACGTTCCTTACAGGGAATATTAAGAAGGCCAACGAAGTTATTAAAGGGGATGATATGGTGGATGAATTATTCAACCGTGTAAAAGATGATTTGATACAAACGATACGAGGGAATGATGAAGAAGTTGATGTTTGTATTGATGTATTGATGATTAATAAGTATCTAGAGAAGATTGCAGACCATGCAGTGAATATTGCTGAGTGGGAGATTTTCAAAGAGACAGGCTCTATTAATGATGTAAGGTTGTATTAGTAGGCATATCCAAGTAGAGTGTAACAGATCGGGTGATTTTCAATGATAGAACACCTATAAACTGACTTATAATAAGTTGTGTTTGTAGGTGTTTTTTATGTGAATAGATCATGTGAAATATTAGTAATCAGCTCGACATAATCAAAAAAATAGAAATCCACAGGAGTAAACTTGAACATTTATTCAATAGGTGATAATATGTGCTTAGCAGATATTGGAAATAAAATTACTAAAATGAATGAAAAAGGAAGGGAATTAGATGAGAAAAATTAGATATGGTGTAATCGGATCGGGCTGGCGAGCAGAATTTTATATTCGCATTTCAAAGCAGTTGAATGAATATTTTGATTTGGCAGCAGTATTAATTAGAGAGAAAGAAAAAGGGGAAGAATTTGCAAAAAAATTCCATGTAAATATTGTTCAAACTATAGAACAAATGAAACAAGAAAATATTGAATTTGTAGTTTTATCAATTAAAAGAGAAATTGTAGCAGAATATTTGCCCAAGTTATACCAGTTAGAAATTCCAGTGTTATGCGAGACGCCGCCATCCAATGATGAGGGTAAGTTAATAACAATATGGGAAGATTTTAATAAATATAAGGGAAAAATTCAAATTGCTGAGCAGTATTTATTTCAACCGTTGTATGCTTCGTGGCATAAAGCTATTGGGGAAGGCATGATAGGAGAGGTTCAAAATATAAATATATCGGCATTGCATGGCTATCACGCATCCTATATTATGCGAAAATTTTTAGGAATAGGATATGAGAGCTGCAAGATACAAGGTGAAAGATTTCATTTTCAGGTTGTAGAAACAGGAGGGAGAGATGGTGCTTGTTATCATGGAAATGTTGTAGAAAGTCCTAGAGAACGACTTACAATAAAGTTTGAAAATGGAAAAGTTGGATTTTTTGATTTTTCTTTCACACAATATCATTCGTATATACGAACTAGGCAACTGAATGTACAAGGGACAAAGGGTGAAATTGATGATTTAGATATTAGATACATTGGTGATGAAAATGAACCAATTCATTTGCAGTTAAATCGAATAGACTTGGGTGTGTATAATAATCAGGAGTGGACTCATAAAGGCATTATGCTTGGCGATCAATACTTATATAAGAACCCATTTGTTGGTGCGAGATTAAATGATGATGAAATAGCAATCGCATCTTGTTTGTATAAAATGCGAGAATATATTGAATCGGGAGTTGAATTTTATTCATTAAGAGAGGCGTTGCAAGACTCGTACATAGCAGTGAAAATGGAAGAAGCCTTAAAGGGTAATCAGGAAGAAATTAAGGGTTGTAAGCAGTGCTGGTATACTAATGATTAACAATTGGAAGGAGAAATGATGATTGAAGATAAAAACAAATGGAATTTATTAGCTTCGATTTCTAATTTATATTACAATACAGATATGACGCAAAATGAAATTGCAGAAACATTTTATGTATCAAGGTCCAAAGTTTCAAGGCTAATAAAAGAAGCAAGAGAATTGGGTGTGGTGGAGATTAAAATTAACGAACCATGGGAGCGCAACTATGAATTGGAAAGTGAAATGAAAGATGTATTTAATATTGAACGGATAATTGTGCTGGAGATAGCACAAGATGAAGAAGAAATTCCAATCTCAAAGTTGGGTGATTTTGCAGCCTACTATTTAAATTTAACCTTGAATAAAGAAGTGGTACTTGGCATATCCTGGGGGAATACGATTTATGAGGTTGTTCATTCTCTTGGCCATAATAAAAATATGCCAATTACGGTTGTACCGATTATGGGCGCTGCCAATATGCGATTGCCACAATATGATATCTTAGAACTTTCGAAACAACTTGCACGAGCATTTGGAGGAAAGTATAAGTATATTGTAACGCCATTGATAGTGGAAAATAAAGAAATATGCGAAAGTTTAGCAAAATCTGCAGATGTGAAAGAGGCATTAATGTTAGCGGAAAGCGCAGATGTAATCTTAACTAGCGTAGGAGAAGTTGGCAATGCATCTTGGAAGGAATATTTAGAAACTTACCTAATGGAAGAATTAGTGGACATGGGTGCTATAGGACACATAGGCGGAAGGTTTTATGATATTAATGGAAAGCAAGTTCGACATGAATTGTCTGAACGAACAATTTCCATTAGTTTAGAAGCCATTAATCAAACGCATGATGTGATATGTGTAGCCGGAAGAGAAGATAAGGCGGAAGCGATTTATGGAGCACTCCGAGGTGCATTTATTAATACGTTAATCACAGATGAGAGGGCAGTAAGAAAAGTTCTGGAATTGAACGAACAAATGTGCAATATTAAAGAAAATGTGCAATAGTATTGACGGACATTACCTTTGGTGATAGTATTCATGTATGATTTTGGCTTAATAATTACATGGTTATGGAAAGGGAGGGTGTATGTTTAGAAAAGAAAAAAATATGTTGGTATATGAATATGATTCAGAAATTTTATGGATTAGGGCTTGGGGAGAGAATGCTCTACGTATTCAAGCAACAAAAATAAAAGAAATGCCTAATGAAAACTGGGCATTACTTGATCAAGATGATATGGATGTTAAAATAATTATTAAGGAGAAGGAAGCAACTATTCTTAATGGGAAGATACGAGCAACTATATCAAAACGTGGTAAATTAATGATTTACAATCAAGAAAACAAATTGATATTAGAAGAATATGCTAGAAACCAAAATGATTTGTTAGATGAGAAGTGTAGCTCCCTTATGATCCAAGCACGCGAGTTTAAACCTAATATTGGTGGAGATTATAATTTGATTATGAGATTTGAATCATTGGATAAGGATGAGAAAATATATGGTATGGGTCAATACCAACAGAGTTTTTTAAATTTAAAAGGGATAGATTTGGAGTTGGCTCAAAGAAATTCACAAGCAAGTGTACCTTTTGCAATTTCATCAAGGGGCTACGGATTCTTATGGAATAATCCGAGCGTTGGACGTGCTATTTTTGGTAAAAATATTATGAGCTTTGAAGCACAATCAACAAAGGCACTAGACTATTGGGTTGTTGTGGGCGATACACCGGCAGAGATTGAGGAAGGTTATGCAACAGTTACGGGAAAAGTTCCGATGATGCCAGAGTATGGATTGGGATTTTGGCAGTGTAAACTTAGATATCAGACGCAAGAAGAATTATTACATATTGCCAGAGAGTATAGACGTAGACAGTTGCCAATCGATTTGATAGTAATAGACTACTTTCATTGGCCGATGCAAGGCGATTGGAAGTTTGATTCTACTTACTGGCCAGACCCAGAAGGAATGATTAAAGAGTTGCAAGAATTAAATATAGAATTAATGATTTCTTTTTGGCCTACTGTTGATAAAAGATCAGAGAGATACAATGAAATGATTGAAAAGGGATATTTGATACGGAATGAACGAGGGTTCCGTATTGGAATGGAGTTTCAAGGTGTAACTATTAATTACGATGCCACAAATCCGGATGCGAGAGATTATGTATGGCAGAGTGTTAAACAAAACTATTATGACAAGGGTATCAAAGTCTTTTGGTTAGATGAAGCGGAACCTGGATGCACGGTGTATGATTTTGATAACTACAGATATCAATTAGGTAGTGCATTAGAGGTTGGAAATATTTATCCTAGAGAATATGCAAGGGGATTTTATGAAGGTCAAGATGCAGCAGGTCAAAAAAATATTGTTAACTTATTACGTTGTGCTTGGGCGGGAAGTCAGAAGTATGGAGCATTAGTTTGGTCTGGTGATATTGCATCTAGCTATTCGAGTATGCGCAATCAATTAGCAGCAGGATTGAATATGGGAATAGCAGGTATTCCGTGGTGGACAACTGATATAGGTGGATTCCACGGAGGCAATCCCAATGATGAAAAATTTAGAGAATTATTTGCACGGTGGTTTCAATGGGGTACATTTTGTCCCGTAATGCGATTGCATGGAGATAGAGAACCTAAGCAGCCACAGCATGGCACTACTGGTGGTGCAACATGTCGTTCGGGAGCTGATAATGAAGTGTGGAGTTATGGTGAACGCATATATGAAGTTTGTAAGAAGTATATGATGATGCGTGATAATATGCGAGATTATACGCGAATCTTAATGAAAGAGGCACATGAGAAAGGTACACCTATTATGCGTACATTGTTTTATGAATTTCCAGAACAATCTATTTGTTGGGAAATCGAAGATCAGTATATGTATGGTAGTGAAATACTTGTTGCCCCAATACTTTTCCCCAATCAAGTGATTAGAAAATTATATTTACCAGATAATCATAATTGGACTGAGTGGGATACAGGAAAAGAATATGCTGGAGGGCAATGGGTTGAAGTTAATGCTCCGATAGAGTCAATTCCTGTGTTTATGAAGGATGGGTTCAAGATTGGTAATAAGTAAATAAATTCGAATATTAAAAAGAGCGCTGTAGGTGGAAACATAAAACCTGTTTACAGGGCTCTTTTGTTATGAGATAGTAAATGTTAGTACAGAACTTAAAATGAACATATGTGCAATGTATAAAATAATGTGCAAAAATATTGACTGAATATATTGAAGATGCTATTATTTGATTGTGATAACTGTATAAATATAACTCGAATAGTCGAAAAAGGCTATTCAACTTGACGAAAAAGGAGGAAAAAAGAATGAAGAGAAAAGTATTATCAGTGGTGTTGGCAATAACAATGCTAAGTGTAACATTGCTTGGATGCAGTTCTAGTGATAGCACAAATGAAGAGGCAAGTACAAGTGGTGAAACTACAAGTGGAAGCGATTCGACTACAGCATCTACACAAGAGCAAATTGAACTCACATATTATTGCATACCTGATCCAGAAGGTATAGTGCCAGAAAAAGTAGCGATGTTTAATGAAGAATATCCATATGTAACAGTTACAGTAGTTGAATTGCCTACGGATACAGCAGAACGCCTAGCGACTGTAAGTACTATTTTACAAGCAAAAGATAGTTCGTTAGATGTATTTGACTTTGACTGTACATATCCAGAGTTGTTTAATCAGGCAGGATGGCTATTATCTTTGGAAGATGTAGTTTCAGATGAAGAAAAAAGTGAATTTTATGAAGCATCGATTGAAGCAAACACTTTTAACGGAGAATTATATAGTCTACCATTGTATATAGATGCAGGAATTCTATATTATAGAACAGATTTGCTCGAAAAATATGGATATGATGTTCCTACAACGTGGGAGGAAGTGATTGAAATTTCTAATGTTATTACAGAACAAGAAGAAAGTATTACGGCTGGTCTTTCTATAGCATGGAAACAATTCGAAGGTTTAACATGTTCGGCAATTGAATTCTTATGGGCATATGGTGGAAATATTATTGATGAAGATGGTAATGTTGTTATTAATTCTGATGAATCAAAAGCTGGAATTGAAATGATGAATAATCTTGAAAATGGTGATAGCATCACAGTGGACGGAGTCCAAAGTTTTTATTTTGTTGAATCTAGAGTGCCATTTTATTCTGGTAACACAGTATTCTTAAGAGACTGGACAAGTGCTTATGTTGGAGCACAAGATGCTGAAAGTTCAAATATCGTAGGTAACGTTGGGTTTACTACAATGCCAATAGGAAGTGAAGGTGGAGTTAATTATTCTTGTCTCGGTGGTTGGAGCGTTGGTGTATCTGCATATACAGAATATCCAGATGAAGCAAAAGCATTAGCGTTATATCTTACTAGTGAAGAAGGTCAAGTGTTGGAAGCAATTGCAAATGCAAAGATGCCAAGTCGTCCAGCAGTTCTTGAAAACGAAGATGTGAAAGCAGAAGTGCCATATCTTACAGAGATGGTTGAAAATGCAACAATGACACAGGCTAGACCAAAGAGTGCATATTATGCAGAAATATCTGCAGTAATTCAAACTGAAATATCAGGTATTCTAGCAGGAACAACTGATATTGATACAGCATGTGAAAGTATGCAATCACAAATTGAGGAAATAGTAAGTAGATAGGAGATAATATGGATTCTAAAGGTAGAAAAAGATATGGTTTATTAATGTTATTGCCGGCTATATTAATGATGCTAGTATTTATTGCATATCCAGTACTCAATACAATTGCTGATAGTTTAACAAATGCGAGAATGCAAACATCAACTGTGGAATTTGTAGGATTAGATAATTATATTTCATTAATCTCTGACCCAGTTGCTATTGCGGCATTAAAATTCACTGTGTTGTTTACTGTAACTGCAACATCATTAGAAGCAATTATAGGTATGACCTTAGCGCTAATTATGCGGCGAACTTTTAAAGGTCAAGGTGCAGTAAGGGCAATTATTCTCATACCGTGGACAATTCCTACTATTGTATTAGGGATGATGTGGCAATTTATGTTTGCGGAAAGTCATGGGATTATAAATCATATGCTTCTTTCTACTGGTGCGATTTCTGAAGCCATTCCATGGTTGACAAAAGCCAATTGGTCATTTTTAGCAATATTAATTGCAGATGCATGGAAAACAAGTCCATATATGTCATTAATGTTATTGTCTGGTTTGCAGACGATTCCAAGTGAAATGTATGAGGCGGGCTCTATTGATGGAGCTAATGCAGTTCAGAAGTTTGTGAAAATAACATTGCCCATGATGAAACCTGTTTTGATGGTGGCATTATTATTCAGAACAGTACAAAGTTTTAGGATTTATGATTTGGTTGTAGCGTTAACAAACGGTGGTCCAGCCAATTCAACACAAAGTATGACCATGTATACAATAAAAACATACTTTACATTTGGAAATACAGGTTATGGTGCAGCACTTGCAATCAGTACATTTTTAGTTTCATTGTGTATTGCATTTCTTTTCTTAGATGGAATGAAAGAAAGAATGGGGACTGGTAAGTAATGGGACAAAAGAGAAAAAGAAATACGATTGGATTTTATTTATTTGTAATATTATTTGTGGGTAGTATGGTACTCCCATTTATATGGCTATTTTTATCCTCTGTAAAGACAAGGATGGAATTATTTACTGTTCCAATAGCAATATTACCAGCAGAATTACAATGGAATAATTATTTGGAAGTATTTGAGGTGCAACCATTTGGCGACTATATTAGAAATAGTATAGTGACTGCAACAATATCTACAACAGTAATATTGGTTATCTCTTGTATGGCAAGTTATTCATTAGCACGAGTTCAAATGAGAGGAAAGACCGTTTTTTTGATGGCATTGTTGTCGGTAAGTTTATTGCCACCAGTCACATTGCTTAGTCCTATGTATGAACTTCTTTCCGCTATGAGTTTACTGAATACATCATTAGGACTTGCATTAGCAATTGCTGCAATTGAATTACCTATGGCCGTTTGGTTTTTAACTGGATATTTTCAAAATGTTCCTGATTCATTAGAAGAAAGTGGAATGTTAGATGGTGCAAGTTATACGCAAATTTTTTTAAGGATTATTTGTCCATTAGTTACACCAGGCATTTTTACCATAGGAATATTAATGTTTATTAACTCTTGGAACAACTATTTGTTTGCACTTGTATTCAACTCCTTACCGTCTGCTAGAACAGCAACAGTTGCAATTACACTATTTCAAAGTGATTATACAATACCATGGGAAATAATTTCAGCAGCTTCAATTATATTAACTGCACCATTAGTAATTGTGGTATTAATTTTACAAAAGTGGATTGTATCAGGAATGCTTGATGGTGGGGTGAAAGGTTAGAGGGATATATTGTGAGTATATTAACAGTTGATGTTGGTACTACAAGTATGAGGGGTATTTTATATAGTAGAAACGGAAAACAACTTACTATTCACCGAATCTCATATCAGAATTTTTATAGTGAACAAATATATGTAGAACAAGATGCAAAAACTTGGGGAAATGCATTGGTACAAATTTTAAAAGTAATAGCGCAGTATTGTAAAATAAATCATGCTACAGTGAGTGCAATAGCACTCACTTGTCAGCGTTCATCAGTAATTCCGCTGGATAAAGAAGGAAACCCACTTGAAAAATGCATCATGTGGCAAGATACTAGAACGAAGGCGATCTGTAGTGAAATAGAGCGGTATAATGACGAAATTCATGATTTGACAGGTGCAAAAGTAAATACAGTATTTTCAGCTCCTAAAATCTTATGGTTTAAAAAAGAGAGAAGAAATATCTATAATAGTGCATATAAGATGGTTGGTATTGCGGATTTTTTAAATTATAAGCTTACTAATCGATGGGTAACAGATTATACATATGGAAGTAGGACTCTATTAATGAATCTCAGAAGCAAGAAGTGGGATGAAAGATTGTTGCAGATTTTTGATATTGACCAAAGTAAATTGTGTGATCTGATTGAACCAGGAGCAGTGTGTGGATTGTTATGTACACAGATGTCTATGGAAACAGGATTACCAGAAGGAATTCCGATTATTACAGCAGGGGGCGACCAACAATGTGCACTTGTTGGAAAAGGGGCAATAGAGTCGGGTGATCTGTCGATTACTACGGGAACAGGAGCTTTTTTAAGTGCTACTTGTCTTGAGGTACCATCGAATTTGAGTACAGATATTATTTGTAATGTTAGTTCGTTAAAAAATCAATACATTATTGAAACAAATGCATTATCATGCACAGCCGGGTTTGATTGGTTTTTAAATAATTTCTATGATAGATGCAATATGTCTTATGAGGAAATTGCAAAGAAGATAGATGAAGTACCTGTAGGTGCTAATGGGTGCAGAGTGTTGCCATATTTTCAAGGGAAGTCAGCTCCAGACTGGAATCCAAACGCAAAAGCTATGTTTGCAAATCTAAGTTTAGGCACTACTCGAGAGGATATGCTAAGAGGATTAATGGAAGCAATGTTTTTGGAAATTAAAGAAAAATTAGAAGTAATGAATCAATATGTTCCTATTTCAGATGTTTATCTAGGGGGTGGACTTAGCAAAAATCGAATACTCAATCAATTACAGGCTGATGTATATGGAAAAGTTGTGAAGCGCAGTTGCAGAGAAGAGGAGACTTCCATAGGCGCATTTTTAATTACAATGGTATGTATGGGATATTTCAAAGATATAACGTTTGCACATCAAGAAGTTAATAAAAATATACAAAATGAAAGTTATCAGCCCAATTTAGAAAAAACTAATCAATACAATGAGATAATGAAAGAAAATGGCGAATTATATAAAATAAATAATGATCAGAAAAGAGAATGTAGATGTTTGGAAAACGAATAAGTTTTTTGGTTAGTGGCGAAAGAATTTATATTAAATTTAAAAATAGAAATGTTGTTATTCGAGTTGTCACAAAAAATATCATTAACATTTTTTGTGGACTAGAAAGAGAAGATAATATTTCGCATGCAATTGAAGGAGATAAGGTTCAAGATACGAAGTTTACAGTGAATGATGTTGGTAGTTATATGAGTATTCAAACTGAAAACATCGAAGTTCGAGTTTTTGATGATTTTAAGGTTGATTTTTATGATAAGAATGGTAGCATTCTTTGTGAAGACTATAGAGAAAAACGAGAATATGAAGAATCAGTGAGTCATGAATCCCTAATTTTAGCTTCACAAGAAGGCCATGAAATAAGCTTGCTGGATAAAAGACACAGCATAGAAATTGTTAAAACAATGTTTGGAGACGAAAGCTTTTATGGTCTCGGGGATAAAATGGGATATTTGAATAAGAGAAATTTTGAATATGAAATGTGGAATTCAAATATACCAGCACCACATGTGGAATCATTTAAATCTTTGTATAAATCCATTCCATTCTTGATTACACTAAGGTTGAATAGTGTATTTGGTATTTTTTATGACAATCACTGTAAAACACATTTTAATTTAGGGAAAGAAAATAATAAATACTATTATATTGCAGCAGATGATGGCAATTTAGATTACTATTTCATATATGGTGAAGATATGAAACAGGTTGTTTCTGGATATACATATCTAACGGGTACGGTACCGCTGCCACAGATGTGGACCTTAGGATACCAACAGTCACGGTGGTCCTATGAGAATGAGACAGAAGTAAATGAAATTGCAGATAAGCTAAGAGAGCTCCATATTCCATGTGATGCAATATATTTAGATATTGACCATATGGACAAATTTAAAGTATTTACTTGGGATAGAACAAGATTTTCTGATCCTAAGGGAATGATTGAAAGACTGCATGAAAAGGGATTTAAAGTTATTCCCATTGTAGACCCTGCGATTAAGGTGGAAAAAGGTTATTATATATTTGATGAAGGTATGGAAAATGATTACTTTTTAAAAAAAACTAATGGGGAAGTGTATGTAAACCGAGTTTGGCCAGGAAAATGTGTTTACCCAGATTATTCTAGTAAAAAAACAAGAGAGTGGTGGGAAGAAAAGCAAAAAGTATTGTTAGAAACTGGTGTGGACGGGATTTGGACAGATATGAACGAACCGTCGACTTTTGATGGACAAATGCCAGATGACGTCATATTCAACAATGATGGTAACGTAACAACTCATAAGGAGATGCATAATCTTTATGGTAACCAAATGGCACTGGCAACATACAATGGACTTCGCAATTATAGTGAAAATCGACCTTTTGTAATCACTAGAGCGTGTTTTAGTGGAATTCAAAAATATTCTATTAATTGGACGGGTGATAATCAGAGTATATGGGCACATTTACAAATGTCAATTGCGCAAATATGCAATATGGGATTAAGCGGTATTGGCTATACAGGGGCTGATATTGGAGGGTATGGTGGCAATTGCACAAAGGAATTATTATGTAGATGGATTCAAGTTGGGTGTTTTTATCCATTATTTAGAAATCATTCTAGTCGTCCAAGCTGCCATCAAGAGCCATGGAGATTTGATGAGGAAACAGTGGAAATTTACAAAAAATATGTAGATCTAAGATATGAGTTAATGCCATATATGTACGATTTGTTTAGAATTATGGAACAACAAGGGTTACCAATTATACGACCTTTGGTCTTGCAGTTTCATAAAGATATATGCGTGAATAATATCAATGACCAATTTATGGTGGGTGATAATATGTTAGTCGCACCAATTATAGAGCCAGGAATTACTAATAGACTAGTTTATTTACCAGAAGGAAAATGGGTGGATTATTGGTCGGGTGAAGTGGAAAGTGGAAATCAATATATTGTAAAAAGTGCAAAATTAGACGAGTGTCCTATTTATATAAAATATAATAGTATGATACCAAAATATGAAAAACAACAGTATGTGGGAGAAAAGAATCAAAAAAAATTAAAGCTTATTGTTTATGGAACTGAGGCAACCTATATTCATTATCAAGATAATGGTCGAAATTTTGAATATCAGATAGGTGCCTATAATGAATATAAATTTGTAGTGGATGAGCACGGTGATTTACAAAAATATTTCCTACATAAGGGGTATGGTGTTGAGTACACAGAATATGAAGTGGAAATTCTACAACAGAAAGAAAAGGTGAACAAAAGTGAGTAAAATCGATGAAATTACTAGAGAAAGTTGGATTATGAGTACTTTTCCGGAATGGGGAACATGGCTCAATGAAGAAATTGAGAATGAACAAGTTGCAACAGATAATGTTGCTATGTGGTGGTTAGGTTGTACAGGAATCTGGGTTAAAACGCCAGCAGATTGTAATATTACAATTGATCTATGGTGTGGAAATGGAAAACGTACACATGGTAATGGCAAAATGGCCGAAGGCCATCAAATGGCAAATATGTGTGGGGCAAGAAGTATGCAACCTAATCTAAGAGCAGTTCCATTTGTAATAGACCCATTTGCGATTAAGAAAGTGGATGCAGTAATAGCAACTCATTATCATCAAGATCATATGAGTGCTGAGTATGCTGCTCATGTAATTCAGAGTGGAATTACAACTATAGATGAAGATGGTAAAGAAATCCCAGTTCCGTTTATTGGACCTTTGAAATCAGTTGAATTGTGGAAGAAGTGGGGCGTTCCAGCGGAAAGGTGTATTACAGTAAGAGCGGGCGACACAATTAAAATGAAAGATATTGAAATAGTGGCACTTGATTCCTTTGACAGAACTTGTTTGGTAACGACAGATTCGCAAGGTGCAGATAGGGAAGAATTAACAGGGGTTTGCCCAACGGATATGGATGATAAAGCAGTTAACTATTTAATTAAAACGCCTGGTGGCAATATTTATCATAGTGGAGATTCGCACTATTCCATTTATTTTGCAAAGCATGGGAAAGATTATGATATTGATGTTGCATTCGGTTCATATGGGGAAAATCCAGTGGGCATGGCAGATAAAATGACTTCGGTAGATATTTTAAGAATGGCAGAGGCATTAAGAAGCAAAGTTGTGATACCCATCCATTATGATGTATGGACCAATTTTATGGCAGACATAAATGAAATTAAAGTATTATATGAGATGAAAAAAGACCGACTGGATTACCAATTCCATCCATTTTTCTGGGAAGTGGGCGGCAAGTATACATATCCAATGGATCAAAATAAGACGGCTTATCACCATAGGAGAGGCTTCGAAGATTGCTTCGAAGCACCACAGAATATACCATTTCGCTCATGCTTATAAGAGGTGTTTGATTATTAATACTCTGGGAAAAGGGTGTATATTTCATTAATAGACAGAAGCGTGTTCCGTAGAATTATGAGAAACAACAAGGAGTGGCATAAGATGAAAGTTAAGAAAGAGGTAATTGCTCAGTTAGAGAAGTGTTATTCAATAGCTCCGCTTCATTATAATGGCATAGAGCATCTATTGGTTGCAGCAGAAAAAACTGATAAATGCATATTGTTTGATTACGATGGTAAATATGTGGATACTGTATGGGAAGAGCCAGGGGGAGCTATGAGCATGGTACAAGTTCCTGACAGTAATGGACAATTTTTATCTACGCACCAATTTTATTCTCCAAACGATTCGAAGAATGCGAAGATAGTAATTGTAACTCCAATACGTATGGGAGAATGGGAGGTTAGAACCTTAGTTGACTTACCGCATGTACATAGATTTGATATCTTAAGAAGTGAGGCTACCAATTATTTAATTGCATGCACCTTAAAATCAGGTCATGAATACAAAGATGATTGGACAAGCCATGGAAAGGTATATGTAGCACAGTTGCCGAATGATTTAAGTGAATTCCACGAGGATAATCAATTGGCATTGACAGTGATACAAGAGAATTTATTGAAAAATCATGGATATTATCAAGTGTTAGAAGGAAACCAAGAAACATCGGTAATTTCATCTGAAACTGGTGTCCATCAAGTTGTTCCACCAACCACATTGGATGGGAAATGGATGATAAAAGAATTGATTAAGGAGCCTACAAGTGATGCAGTTTTAATGGATTTAGATGGAGACGGTCAAAAAGAACTTATTACTATAGCCCCATTTCACGGTTCTCGAATCGTCATTTATAAGAATAAAGATGGAACGTTTGTAAAAGAATATGAGTATGAACAAGAACTAGAATTCTTACATGCAATTTATGCAGTTCGTTTTGGCAGTCGTAATGCAGTTGTTATAGGACATAGAGAGGGAAAACGAAACCTCATGGTATTTACATATAACAAAGAGCAGAATCAATATGAAGCAGAAATAATTGATTCTGGATGTGGGCCTGCTAATGTATTTTGTTATTGTCATAAGGGGCAAGACAAAATGATTGCAACGAATCGAGAGATTAATGAAGTTGCCATGTATACAATAGAATGCTAGTAATAAAACACAGGTAGAGGATGTTTCGCTACTTGTCTCACCATAGGGTTATAGATTGCCTGTATCAATCTAAATATAAGTATAAGGACGGTGGTGTTTGGCATCTATAAAACATCACATAGGGAAGTTATGGGGAAAGAATATACAATAGGGTTGTATGAAAAAGCAATGCCGAAAGATTTAACATGGGCAGAAAAATTGCAAATCGCCAAGGAAGTTGGCTACGATTTTATGGAGCTTAGTATCGATGAATCAGAAGAAAAGATTGAGCGAATCTATATGTCCAAAGAAGCGCGCTTCAATCTGGTTCAGTGTATGTATGAAGTTGGCTTGCCAATTGGAACGATGTGTGTGAGTGCATTGACAAAATATTCGCTTGGCAATGAGGATGAAGCGCTGTGTGGTCGAGGAATGGAAATAGCACAAAAAGCCATTGAATTGGCAGCAGATTTAGGGGTTAGAATCGTGATGATACCTGGGTATGATGTGTATTATGGCGAATCTACGGCGAGCACACAAGCCAGATACCTTGAAAATCTAAGGAATATTGCGATGGTAGCAGCGAAATATGGGGTTCTAGTAGAATTAGAAACCATGGAAAATAGTTTTATGAATACTGTCTGGAAAGCCATGTATTATGTAAAGCAAATAAACTCTTTGTATTTAGGAATTTACCCGGATGTTGGTAATGTTAAAAATGCTGCTGTGTTACTTGGGCATGATGAATATAAGGACTTATATTCAGGAATGGGGCATATATCTTCTATTCATCTAAAAGAAACTGTTCCAGGGAAATTCAGAGAAATTGAATATGGAACTGGGCATGTTGATTTTGAACGAGTGATTCAGACAGCGTGGAGTATAGGTGTGAGAAAATACGTCACTGAATTTTGGTATACAGGGAATGAGAATTGGCGAGAAATGATGAAAAAAGCATATAATATGGCGGATGAAATTTTAGAAAGGCAACAATAAATGTTATGATTAAATACATACATCAAGCATTTGGCTAATAGAAAGCATAAAAATGGAATGGCAAGAAAATAGGAGTAAGAAGAATAAAGTTGTTGTATTCTAAGAAAGGTATGGGTATTAATATGTTGGAAGAATTGAAAGCAAAAGTCTACGAAGCTAACATGAAGTTGAATGAATATGGATTAGTCACATTCACTTGGGGAAACGTTAGTGGAATAAATCGGGAAAAGAAGTATTTTGCAATTAAGCCTAGTGGTATTCCTTATGAGAAATTAAAAGCTGAGGATATGGTGCTTGTAGATTTAGAAGGAAATATTATAGAGGGACAATACAATCCGTCATCTGATACAGATACTCATATCGAATTATATAAGGCGTTTCCGAAGATTGGGGGAGTAGTACATACACATTCATCATGGGCAACAAGTTGGGCACAATCAGGGAGGGCAATTCCTTGTTATGGAACAACACATGCCGACTATATGTATGGTGAGATTCCTTGTGTTCGTAACTTAACAGAAGAAGAAATCAACGATGCATATGAGAAAAATACGGGACTTTTAATAGTAGACTACTTTAAGGGTAAAGATTATAATGCAATGCCGGGAGTATTGTGTAAGAATCATGGACCGTTTACTTGGGGGAAAGATGCAAATGATGCAGTACACAATGCGGTAGTGCTTGAGGAGGTGGCTAAAATGGCGGCAAGATGTGAAATGATTAAACCACATGTACAAGCAGCTCCCCAAGAGTTGCAAGATAAGCATTATTATAGAAAACATGGTAAGAATGCATATTATGGTCAAGCGAAGTAGCGAAGAAAATCAGTTAAGTTGTATCATATGTTATCATATCTATACGGTGTGCTTTTAGATCAAGCAATTGCAATTGTTGCTTGGTGTAAAGGCATTTTTAGATTTGATACCTGAACCATTATATAGGGAATGGAAAATTTCAATGATTTTCTAAAATACTACTATGCGAAGTACTATATCTTTGTTATAATGTTCGTGGTATGAAATTATTTTACATGGAATTTACACAAAATTTTCTTAAATATGTTAAAATGAAGCGAATAACAAGCAAAATAAAGCACTTACAATGGAGATGATATGAACTTAGAAGACTTAGAGATGATCTTTACGTTCCTTGGTGGACTTGGTATGTTCCTATATGGAATGCACATTATGGCAGATGGATTGCAGAAATCAGCAGGTTCTAAGCTAAAAGACTTAATGGGGCTATTAACCAAAAATCGATTAGTAGCAGTGACGGTGGGAGCTTTTATTACTGCCATTATTCAGAGTAGTTCTGCTACCACGGTTATGGTGGTGGGATTTGTTAATGCAGGAATGATGAACTTAACCCAAGCAGTGGGGGTGATTATGGGTGCCAATATTGGTACGACCATTACCGCTTGGATTGTATCTGCTAATGAATGGATGGGTGTGTTGAAGCCGGAATTTTTCGCACCTGTTTTGTTGGGGATTGGAGCATTTACTCTACTATTTGCCAAGAGTGAGAATAAGAAGAAAGTAGGAGAAGTCTTAGTAGGATTTGGTATTCTGTTCATTGGATTATCGTTTATGTCAGATGCTATTAAGCCATATAGAGAGTCTCAGCTATTTATTGATGCATTTGCAATCCTAGGGAAAAATCCAATCCTTGCAGTGCTTGCTGGTGCAATTGTAACGGCAGTCATTCAAAGCTCATCTGCTTCCGTTGGAATATTGCAGACACTTGCTGCCAATGGAGTAGTGAACTGGAGCTCTGCAGTATTTATTACACTAGGACAAAATATTGGTACTTGTGTCACCGCACTATTATCTAGTATGGGTGCTGGTAAGAATGCAAGAAGAGCATCCATTATCCATTTACTGTTTAACACCATTGGTACGGTAGCGGTAGGTATTATCATGTACATTGTCTTTAAAGTCAATTCTACTTGGGCATTGCAAGATATTAATAGTGTACAGATCTCACTATTCCACACGGCGTTTAATGTATCTGTAACGGTGGCAATGTTTCCATTTGCCAATGTGCTAGTATCTATTTCTAAGAAGTTGATTCCTGACACGAAGGAAGAAGCGGAAAAAGAGTTACAGCAAGGACGAACAGAGGAAATGGAACGAAGACTCGACCGCAGAATTTTACAAAACCCTGCTTTTGCCATTGAAACGGCCAATCGAGAAGTCTTTACCATGATGCAACTAGCAGTGGATAATACGCGACTAGCATTACAAGCAATTGAGAGCAAAGACTCCAACTTTTCTGATACAGTGTTAGAGAGTGAGTTAATTGTCAATCAATATGAGAAGCTGATTACGACGTTCTTAGTGGAAGTGGATGCCCTGTCCCTAACGGAAGCACAACATGAAAGTGTGAAGAATCTCTTCTATACTATAAGTGATGCAGAACGAATTGGCGATTATGCAGAGCACATTGTAAAGCTTTCCATTACGAAGAGATTGGACAAGATAGAATTTTCCAATAAGGGAAATAAGGATTTAGAGAAGATTTCAGTAGAGACCTTAAAGATTCTAGATTTAATGTTAAGAGACTTTGATTGTAAAACATTTGAAACAGTTAAAATGGCGGAGCAATTGGAAGATTCCATCGATTGCATGGAAGAAGAATTGCGCGCAAAACATATTCAGAGGTTATCAAAAGGAAAATGTACTCCAGCAAGTGGTGTGATCTTCTTAGATGTAATTAGTAACTTAGAACGAATTGCAGACCATGCCAACAATATTGTGGGTTATGTGGAGTCGGAATAAATAGGAGTGTAGCAGATGCAGAAAGTATTTGTCATAGAAGATGACGAGAACATTCGGAATCTAGTAAAAGTGGCACTAGAAGGATATGGATATCTTGTGTGCCCATTTGAAAATGCCGAGGATGCACTGGCTGTCATAGAAGAAGAAGCGCCAGATTTGGCGGTATTTGATTGGATGTTACCAGGTATGGATGGAATTGCTGCCATTGGTCAGATACGGAAGATGAATACCATTAAGGACATACCGTTGGTCATTCTAACGGCAAAAGATAAAGAATATGATAAGGTGATTGGCCTAGACGGTGGTGCAGATGACTACATTACAAAACCTTTTGGAGTATTAGAATTCTCCGCAAGAATTCGTGCATTATTACGACGTGCTAGTGAAGTTCAGGTAAAGGCTAGAAAAGTTGTTACCTTTGGGAAAATATCAGTTGATACTGCTATTCGTGAGGTGCGAGTAGAGGGACGTCTGGTTACTTTAACGTTTAAAGAATATGAATTGCTACTATATTTAATGGAACAGCAGGAACGTGTAGTAGAGCGAGAAGAATTGTTAAATGAATTATGGGGATACCATGCAGAAATTGAAACGAGGACATTAGATATTCATATTCGTACCCTAAGGCAAAAGCTAGGTGCAGTAGGAGCCGCGTATATTAAAACGGTGCGAAGTGTGGGGTATCGATTCTATGTGGAATAAATAATAAGAAGTGTGTGGTATCATAAATGAAAAAAGTATTAATCGCACGATTTGCGGTGATTTTAGTGGTAATGTTAATCTGTAATAGTATGATTGCCTATATGCTATCAGCGAATCAATTACTAAATGCAAGTATTGATAATCTAACCAATATGGTGGACGTAGTAAACTATACGGTAGATTACGATGGTGACTTACAAAGTGGTATTGATCAGCTGCAAGAGCAAATTGGGGAACAGCAGATTCGCATTACCATTATTAATAGTGATGGGGATGTGTTAGCTGATACAGATGCAGAGGAAAGCACTCTTGAAAACCATGGAAACAGAGAAGAAGTCATTACAGCATTTGCAGAAGGAAGTGGTTATGCCACACGTTATTCGGACACCTTAGATCAAGATATGTTGTATGTGGCTAAATATATACCAAGTCAAGATGTTGTGGTGCGTATTTCAGTGGAACATACAGGGTTAGAGGAATATATGAAAGTATTTTTCCCAATTCTTCTCATTACCATTTTGGTTTCCATGATGGTAGCCTTAGTAGTGGCAACTACTTACGCCAATAGTATTACGAAACCCTTAGACACAATTGTGAAACATATGCAAGCCATTCAAAATAATGAGTTTCATTTTGAAATATCGAAGTATCGATATGAGGAATTAAATATTATTTCGGATACTACAGTTAGCCTTACTTCTGATATTCGACGGTACATTAAGAAGCGAGAATTAGAAAAACGAATCCGGCAAGAATTTTTCTCCAATGCTTCCCATGAATTAAAGACTCCTATTACATCTATACGAGGGTATGCAGAATTAATAGATAGTGGACTTGTCACGGATGTAGCGGGGGTTAAAGACTGTACAGGGCGTATCTTAACAGAAACAGAACATATGACTACGCTCATTAATGATATTCTCATGATTTCAAGATTAGAAGCGAATGAAGTAAAAGTGGATTTGACAAGAGTTCGTATTGCACCTATTATCCAAGATGTACTAGATACACTCAAACCACAGGCAATGGAACAGGAAGTGGTGGTACATAGTGAGTGTGAACCAATTAGCATTTATGCCAATCATAAGCAGATGGTGGAATTATTATCCAATCTAATTAGCAATGGAGTAAAGTATAATCGACCAGGTGGTCATGTATGGATTAAGGTATACCAACATAGAAATCATATATACATACAGGTCAAAGACGATGGAATGGGAATTACGCAACAAGACCGAAAGAGAATCTTCGAACGATTTTATTGTGTGGATAAGGGAAGAAGTAAGAAAATGGGGGGGGACTGGACTGGGTCTTTCC
>JAWXVE010000014.1:0-40721 GCA_044425575.1 Eubacteriales bacterium
TTTAAATTGGCTACCTTTTACAGTTGCTTCTTTAAATTTAGCAATTACTTCGTCCTTATCTGGAATTTGCTTGGTATAATCAAATATGCTTTGTTGTAAATCTAATGTTTCTTCTGTTTGTTCTGCTACTCCAACCATTTCAAGAGCTTTTTCACCCATCTTACCAGGACATACGCTTACACACGCACCACATCCGGTACAGTCTGCATTGGAGATTGTAATAGCAAACATCATATCTGGCATTCCCACCATAGGAATATACGTAGTTCCTTCTGGTGCATTTTTCTGATCCACTTCACTAAGGGCTACTGGTCGAATAACAGCATGTGGACATACGTATGCACAACGGTTACATTGGATACAATTTTCACACTTCCATACTGGTACATCAACTGCTGTTTTTCTTCTCTCATGAGCTGAAGTTCCAGAAGGTGTTGAACCATCTACATAATCTAGGAAAGTCGATACTGGTAAATCATTTCCTTGCTGTGCATTAATCTTAGTCTGAATATTTGTAACGAATTTCACTACTTCATCACGATCTGGTAACGTTTCTTCCGAAAGTTCTTCTACTGCAACATCTTTCCAAGCATCTGGAATCTGTACTTCCACCATACCATCTGCTCCACGGTCAATAGCTTTGTAGTTCATCTCTACAATATCGTCACCTTTTTTACCGTAACTTGCTTTAGCAGCTTTCTTCATATAATCTTTGGCATCTTCAATTGGAATTACATCTGCAAGTGCAAAGAATGCAGCTTGAAGCACTGTATTAATCTTTCCATTTAATCCAATTTCTTTACCAATCTGTGTACCGTTGATCATATAGAATCGAATGTTCTTTTCTGCTATATAACGTTTTACGGAACTTGGTAAACGCTCTTCTACTTCCGCCATATCCCAAGTACAGTTCAATAAGAAGATTCCTCCCGGTACTAAGTCTTGTACCATGTCGTATTTATAAATATAGGATTCGTTATGACAGGCTACAAAAGTTGCCTTATCAATTAAATAAGTAGAACGAATCTTTTGATCACTAAATCTAAGGTGAGAAATGGTAACACCACCTGATTTCTTCGAATCATAGCTAAAGTATGCCTGTACGTGCTTATCTGTATGGTTACCAATAATCTTAATAGAGTTTTTGTTGGCTCCAACTGTACCATCACTACCTAGTCCCCAGAACTTGGCACTTCTTACATCTGCTGCCGATGTACTAATATCATCCACTATATCTAATGACAGATGTGTCACATCGTCTTTAATACCCACGGTAAATAGTGCCTTATCCTTGTTATCATATACTGCTTTAATATGATTTGGAATGGTATCTTTTGAACTTAATCCATATCGTCCACTAAGAATCGTTGTATTGTGGAATTGTGTATTGCGAAGTGCAGCCACTACATCTAAGTATAATGGTTCTCCCATTGCCCCTGGTTCTTTGGTACGATCCAATACGGTAATAGTGTCTACTGTATCAGGAATTGCATTAATTAAATGCTTTGCACTAAATGGGCGATAAAGGTGAACTTTTACTACACCTACTTTGTAGCCTACTGAGTTCAAGTAATCAATGGTTTCTTCGATGGTATCACATACACTACCCATAGCAATTGTAACGTGTGTGGCATCTTTTGCACCATAGTAATTAAATAAGCCATAATCTGTACCAATCTTTTCATTAATCTGACTCATGTAAGATTCTACAATCTCAGGAAGTGCTAGGTAAACACCGTTGCTTGCTTCTCTTGCTTGGAAGAATACGTCTGGATTCTGTGCTGATCCCATTTCTCTTGGTGCGTTTGGATTTAACGCCTTTTGTCTAAATGCTAAAACAGCTTCTTCATCTAGCATTTCCTTTAACGTATCGTAATCCCATGTTTCGATTTTCTGTACTTCATGTGATGTTCGAAATCCATCAAAGAAGTTAATAAATGGAACTTGGCCTTTAATAGATGCCAAATGTGCCACTGGAGCTAAATCCATTACTTCTTGAACAGATCCTTCTGCTAACATAGCCACACCTGTTTGACGACATGCATATACGTCTGAATGATCTCCAAAAATAGATAATGCATGGCTTGCAATTGTTCTTGCTGCAACTTGGAATACACCTGGCAACTGCTCTCCTGCAACCTTGTAAAGATTTGGAATCATAAGGAGTAATCCTTGCGAAGCTGTAAACGTTGTTGTTAATGCACCAGCCACTAAAGAACCATGCACTGCACCTGCTGCACCTGCTTCAGATTGCATCTCGGTCACTTGAACCATTTGACCAAATACATTCTTTCGTCCATCACTTGCCCATTCGTCAGCTACTTCTGCCATTGTTGAAGATGGAGTAATTGGATAAATTGCGGCAACATCACTATATGCATAAGACACATGTGTTGCTGCTTGATTTCCGTCCATAACCTTTCTTTCCCGTACCATAATTTGTTTCTCCTTTCAATTGTTACATCGTAGTAATTTATCATATAATTTCTTAATTCTACCTAATCTTTAGTCTACTACAATGAGTTTGTATTGTCAATTTTATTCACCTTTTTTTCACTATAGTTTTGCAATGTTTTTTATATGATATAATTGTCTGAAATTAATATAATTCTCAACATTTTCTCATGAAATATCACATAAAAAAACACCAATAAAAGTCAAACTCCTACTGATGTTTATTAAAAAGTTATTTTATTTTCTAGAAAATTCTCTAAATTTGAAAAAACTCCATAGATCCGTCTAATTCATTAATGCTATCTTGATTCTTGATATTCTTGTCTTTCACATCTTCAGCCTTGGCAGCAATGTCACTAATCTGCTCTGCAATTTCAAGAGTGCCTTCTGCACCATGAAGTGCCGCTGTTGTAACTTGTTCGATTCCCGATGTTAGTTGTGTCACTTTTTGATATAAATTCTGAGTGCTATCTACAATTTCAGTAACCGATTGATAAACACTGTCTGCATCATTATGATACTGAATAGCTGTATCTGATAACATATCGTAGTCTTGCATTACTTCTCCATCTACAAATTCTAAAAGCTTCTTGGAATCTTCCACAACGGAATTTACTGCTAGTGACACTAATTCCGTAATCTCAGTAATACTTGTGACTGCTTCCTTGGAGCTGTCTGCTAGCACGCAGATTTGGTCTGCCACAACTGCAAATCCTTTTCCAGCCTCTCCTGCTCGTGCCGCCTCAATAGAAGCATTAATCGCCAATAAATTCGTCTTAGCTGTAATTTTAAGAATAGTGGTTGTTAACTCTTTAATCTTCTCAATTGACTTTGCATTCTCAATGGAATGACGAAGTTGTTCATTTGTTTTGGTATACACATCAAGCGCAGTAGCTTTTGATTGATCAGATTGCATATTCAACCGCTCTGCTCGCCCCCTGATTTCTACCGATAGATTACTTACTTCTTCTGCCTTTTCCTTCATAGATGCAATCTCATGTTCCATTTCTACTGTTGCAGAACTTAATTCCTCCGTAAAAGCAGTTGTCTCCTGCATAGATGCCGACAATTCTTCTGTAGCTTCTGAAATACGTCCCAAATCTTGATTAATATGCGCAACATCTTCTAAAGTTTCTTGAGACTGCTTGCGAAGAGAACTGGTATCTTGCTTAATAATCGCAACAATTTTTGCTATAGTATCCTTCATATGACTTGTAGAGCGAGCAATAATGGCAAGTTCATCCTTTCCGCTTAACTCCTTACTACTGTACTCAAAGTCAAATCCACCTTCTTCCATGGTTTTAATCTTATCTTCTACTCGTTTAATACCTTTTGCAATGGTTACTCCAATTAGATAAGCAAATGGAATAGCAATTAGAATTGTAATTGCTATAATTCCCATTAAGCTTTGCATAGCACCTAAAATCTCTTCTTCCATGCTATCCACATAAACACCCACAAACCACATACCTACCACATTTTCACTAGCATCGTAAATTGGTTCATATCGTGTCATAGCATCTGTTCCAAGTATCTGTGTAACACCTACAAATGTTTGCCCATTCCCTAATACCTGCTCTATGACTTCATCAGATGCCGTAGTTCCAATCTGAGGAGTTCCACTACTATCTACTACGCTAGTTGCAATTCGTGTGTCCATGACAAATAAAGATTGTATCATCTCAGAATCTGCTGTCATGCGCATGACTTCCGACTGTACTTCCTCGTTGCCATTCATAAGCAAATCGCCTTTGTAGAGTTGTCCATCTACTAAGGACCATTCTCCTTCTGCTTCATTTTCGAAGACCTCCATTGCAACCTGAGAATAATTATGCAACTCTTCTTCCGTGTGCTCTAATAATAGATGCTCCATACTCGCATAAGTTTCATAAGAAATAGCAATCCCCATTACCACAAGAATTATAAGAAATGATAATATTATCTTCCACTTAATTTTCATAACTAGCCCACCTTTTCGCTAAAGTTTTTCATGAAATAAGTATAGCATAATTATTCATTTTTAACTACGAATTTAGTTGACTGTTTTTGCTTTTATTTGTAGTATTTTGTTTTTATGAAGGCACTTTTTACATAACTATATGTGATGTATCCCTTTATTTTTCAAGGATTTTCGCCCTAACATAGTCAATGCTACTTGCCGACATACTAAATTCATCTAATCCCATTTCTAATAAGAGTTCTGTTGCCTTTATATCTCCTGCCATTTCTCCACACATACCAACTACAACTCCCTCTTTATGAGCCGCTGTAATAATATGTCTAATAGCCTTAATTACTGCTGGATGAAAGTAATCATACATCTTAGCAATCTTCTTATTACCACGATCTACCGCTAGAAGATATTGCGTTAAATCATTCGTACCAATGCTAAAGAAGTCAACCTCCTTAGCAAACTCTTCTGCTAATAATACGCTAGCTGGAGTTTCCATCATCATTCCGATTGGAATTGTTTCATTAAATGGAGTACCGGCTTCTCTTAATTCATCTTTGCACACTTCTACTAATGATTTGGCATCTGTTAATTCTTCAAGTGATATCATCATAGGAAACATGATTCGCACCACTCCAAATGCACTGGCTCTCAAAATTGCACGCAATTGGTCTTTGAACATTTCTTGTAATTCTAGGGAGATTCGTATGGCTCTCCATCCCAAAAACGGATTCTCTTCTTGATCAAATTCATAGTAAGGTAATTCTTTGTCACCACCAATATCCAATGTTCGAATCGTAAGTTCCTTCGGAGATAACTTAGCAGCCTCTCGGTACACTAGAAATTGTTCTTCTTCTGTTGGAAAATGTGTGTTGTCCATATACAAGAATTCACTACGAAATAGTCCTACTCCGTGGATATTCATTTGAATGGCATTTCTTAATTCCTCTACATCTCCAATGTTCACACATAGATGAATTTGTTTACCCTTTTTATCAATTACTTCTTTACCTCGTAATGTTTCTAAACGCTTCTTTTCCGCTAAATACACTTCACACTTTTCCTCAAATGCTTGTCTAACTTCTGGGGATGGATCTACTACAATCTCACCTGTCCCTGCATCCATACAGATGATTTCTTCTTGCTTTGCAAGGGCTAAAATATGTTCTACGCCAACAATAATAGGAATGTTCATACTATTTGCCATAATACATACGTGACTGGTAACACCACCTTCTTGTGTGAGAATCCCCTTTACAAAAGCTGGGTCTAACTTAACCGTGTCCGATGGATATAAATCTTTCGCTACTACAATGACTTCCTTTGTAATAAGTCCTAGATCAGGAAGGGTTACACCTTTTAACATTGCCATGTATCGCTTGCCAACATCTTTTACATCTGCACTGCGTTCACGCATATATTCATCATCAATCACTGCAAACATTTCTGCAATTTCATGAATAGTTTCTGCAACTGCATGTTGCACATTTTTCTTTTCTGATTCAATTTTTGCCTTTACGCAATCTTGCAACATAAAATCATCTGCAATTTCAAGATGCGCTTGAAATATTTCATTCTCCTTAGCAAGTTCTGCTAACGCTTCCATTACAGAGACTTTTACTTTCGCAAAAGTCTCTAATTCTTCTGTAACCTTAACATCCTCAATTGGTGTAATATCCGGTGTGAGATCCAACTCTTCATATTTGAAAATCGGTGCCACTGCCACACCCCGTGAGGCCGTTTTTTCTACCAAAATCTCTCTCATATGGCTACTCTCCTAATCCGCCCTCAATTACAGCTACTACAGCTTCTAAATCTTCTACTTCTGTTTTACCTTCACATTGAATTTCAATTTCGGTTCCGCATTTAATTGCTGCTGCCATAATGTTAAGAATACTCTTTGCTACAATCTTCTTATCCCCTACCACAATGAATACATCAGAATTGCATTTTCCTGTTGTTTTAACTAGTACGCCTGCTGGTCTTGCATGAATACCTGATGGGTTACATACTGTTACTTTCTTCGATACCATTATTTTTCCTCCTAATCTTCCACGCTAAAATGTTTGAATAATACACGCTCTGCTTCTGCACACCATAAACCTCTATTTGCACTACAGATTTCATCTAATTTCTTAAATAATTCATTAGTTTCTCCAAGTTTGCCAAAGTCTTCAATAGCTGTTAATGGCATGTCAAATTGTGTATAGGTAAGCTTCTTTCCACCTGGAATGGTTGGTAAATTATTCGTTGCATCAATAATGCTATCCATACCACCTACGTGAGTTACCATTACAGCTGGTTCAATTCTACCTTGTGCAGCTAATGTATTGGCTTCAATTAAATCATCATTATTACCACCTGTTGTTCCAATAACATGAGCACTTGTGTAGTGAACATTGTATAAGTTAATTTGTCCTGAAAATTCATTATCTGTAGAACCTGCAAAGATATTAAGGCAACCGTCAAATCCCAAGATTTTATCACCAAGTTCTGCCACATGCTTATTGGGAATGTATACAAATACATCATCATATCCTTTTCCACCTGTAATGGCTTTTAATTCTTCTACTTGATCTTGCATTTTACCTGTGTTTACATATAGAAGTTCCACGCCCAATTCAGTAGCTTTGCTTTCTGGTATTACTTCTCTTGCTCTTGCAATTTTCGCATCGTCAATATCGGTCACTACAATTCTCTTTGGTCTCTTCTCTAATTGCATTCCGTAGCTAATTGCACCAAGCCCCATTGGGCCACAACCACCTAGAATAATTAAGTCACCACCTTCTTTTACCCCTACACTAAGGTCATGGTTTCTCTTGTTGGTGTGATAATTACCATAAAATCCACCAATCACACAGCTCATTGGCTCTCCTAGAGATGCTTCAAAGTAACTTTCTCCGTTAAAGTCCATTAAACAACCAAGTTCCATTACTTCTGGCGGAATGACACAATAGGTACACGCACCTCCAAAGAATTCATAAGAATAACCTGGTGATGCTAAGCTTCCTTTGTAGTTTAAAGCTGGTTGTTGTGCAAATTTTTGTCCTGTCTTAAATTGATCTTTCCATTTATCACCTACTTCTACAATAACACCTGCGAATTCATGTCCAATGATAATTGGGTTTGTATCAATATTTTCTGGTACTCGCTTATGTTCTTTTCCTAATTCTACCATTTTATAAGTCGACATACAAATGCTATCACTTATTACTTTTACAAGGATTTCATCCTCTTTAATCTGTGGTAATTCAAATTCTTCCAATCTTAAATCAAATGCCCCATACATTCTTACTGCTTTTGCCTTCATATTAATCTCCATTCTTTGATTGCCATTATTAGTTACTTTTTCTAACCTTATATTTCATGCATCACTACTTGTTCCTTAAGTGTTTCTACTACTTCTAAAGTTGGTGGCTTTGTGCCAATCGTTGTAACAGCTCCTGCTGATGTAGCAAGTGCTAATCTTACCATTTCTGTAAATTCCAGCTTTTGCTCCCATGCATATGCCATAGCTGCCACCATAGCATCTCCTGCACCTACAGCTGAATGTGCTTTAATTGATAACACGGGGCATTTTACCTGACGACTTCCTTGTATCATAATGGCACCTTCTGAACCCATAGATATGCCAATGGTTTCTATGCCCTTTTGTTGAAAAGAATGAGCCGCCTTCACCAATTCTTCGTCTGTCACTTTCCCTGATATCCCTGCATATTCTGCCAATTCCTCTCGATTTGGTTTAATCATATGAGGTCCTGCTTCAATGCCATTTTGGAATAATTCTCCATCTGCATCTAATAACACTGTTGCACCTTTTTCCTTTAATTTACCAATTATAATTGCGTACGTATCTTTTGCAACACCTGCTGGCAAACTACCAGATAGAACAATTAGTGTATCTTCGTTGGCATATCCTTCCAACTTTTCAATGAGTGCATCTAACTGTTTCTTTGTAATGGTCACTCCTGGTTCATTTAACTCCGTTAATTCACTAGTTGCATCAATGACTTTGGTATTAGTTCTTGTTTCCCCATCCACTTTTACAAAATCTGTTATAATCCCTAAGTCCGTCAAGACTTCTTCAATCATTCTTCCCGCATTCCCCCCTAGAAAACCTGTGGCAATACTATTACCTCCTAATGCTTGAATAGTCTTTGATACATTGATTCCTTTTCCACCTGCATCTTGTTCTACTCTTTGTATGCGATTTAACTTCCCAACTTGCAAGCTTTCCACATCAATGGTTTTATCAATGGCTGGGTTCATGGTTACTGTTATAATCATGGTTCTTTCCTTTCTGGCAGCCCACTTACTCTGCACCTACCATCTGGCTTATTCTCCTGACAATATGTTATATATGGTATCTACATCACCTGTGAGCAATTGCTCTGCTGTTTCTTCCTCCATCATTTTCTCTGCAATGATTCCTAGTATAGTAAGATGTTCTTCTCCTACTCCTGCAATTCCAATAACAATTTTTGCTGTTTCTTCTCCCCACATAATTCCATCTGGGAACACCATAACTGCAATACCTGATTGTTTTACTTCCTTCTTAGCCGATTCCACTCCATGAGGTAGTGCTAATCCATTTCCCATATAGGTGGAGAAAGACGTTTCTCTTTCAATCATAGCTTCAATATAACCTTCCCCAACATAACCTGTGTCTACTAACATGCGTCCCATTTGTCGAATTACTTCTTCTTGAGATTCACCCTTACAATTCACCTGAATATTTTCTTTGTACAGTAATGCCTTTTTTTTCTTAAACAACATAGCCTGCCTCCTTTTCCTTTTTCATTATTATTTGTAATTTGCTTTCTTTTATGAATTAATCATAACTCCTTTTCCTTTCTTTTTCAATGAAAAGACCCTTGTATTTGGCACTATTAGATAGTGCCAAATACAAGGGTCTGTAGCTCAAGTTGTTTCTGTGAATTGACCAAGATAACTTGCGAAATATTTCTTTAATTGTACAGCTAATAATTCTCGAACTTGGCCTTTCTCTCCTCTTAATACTACATCCATAAAAGAGGAATCTTCCACCAGTATTCCGCTAATATATCCCAGTACTTGAGAATTCAATGGTAAGTTCTCGTCAATTGGCAAAAGCATCACAAATGCAACTTTAATTTGCTTAAAATAAGCATCTTGAAATGCACCTAAATCCTCACTCATCCAAATATGAAAATTGGGATAGGATACTCCTGCTGTTCTTGCATGAAATAAACCAAATTCTAATTCTGCATATATTTGTGTCGCTATTTTTTCTCGTTCATTTATGCTCTTACGAATCATATTCTGCTGATCTTCATAGGGCGATAATTGTGTTCCTATATGCATTAATAATTCCTCTAAAGTAATCTTTGGATTCACCTTATGTAATTGCATGTTTTTAATAATATGATTAATCTGCGTAGCCACTAGGTGCACTTCTTCCATCTGATCTTCAAAACCTGTGGTTTCCTTTTTCTTACGTGGCATTCTTTCATACTTAGTAACCATTTTCCTAATGCGATCAATATCTTCTTCATTTAATAATGGATTCACTTCTATTAAAGGTATGGAACTAGTTTCCATTTGAATACTCGTTATACAAAAATCATACTTTTGCTCTTCGTATGCAGTCATATCCCGCTTTCCATACGTTTTTAGAATCATACGCTCTTGAAATATTTTTTCAAGCTTAGAAGACATTAACCTGGAAATTCCAATTCCACTAGAACAAATAACAGCGACTTTTACTGGTCGCAAGTTTTCTAATAATCCTTCTGCTCGTACAAGAGCTGCCCCGAAATGAACAGCCAAGAACCCTACCTCAGCCTTTGGTACTGGCTTTCTCAAGCGTTCTTCTATTACCCTGGCTACAATTTCACACTTTGCGAATATGTCTGCGTAATCTCTCATAATCCCTTCTAAGATTGGATTATGAATCTCCATTCCATGTTGCAATCGAATTAAGGTTGGTTGTAAATGTGCTAACAATCCTTGGATAAACTCTTCGTCTCGTCGTAGTAAATATGCCTTTTCTTTATCAAAAGCATAAATCATATCATTTAGCAGCTGTTTCGTTTCCTGACTATCTAAGGCACCATGTTGTTTCCCTTCCCAATGAATTACCTCATGTTTGGCACCTTTAATATGCAAACAGATATAAGAAATTTCAATGTCTGGAATTTCAATATGAAACTCCTCTTCTAAGGACCATACAATATCTTCTGCCAACTGATATTCCTCATCTTCTTGAAATTGTTTGTTCCATGTATGATCTTCTTCCATAATTTCATTCTGTAATACGCGATGAATGGCAATGGCAATATGTATTACAAGACCCATATGAGAACTTTCTGTCATGGAATGAATATTGGGATTTGATAACTTTGCAATACAGTTAACTACTCGCTGAATGGTCTCTTCTTGTAGCATGATACCAATACCACTTTTCTTAATCGCATCATAACTAACACTCATTTCCAGCGGTGTTTCATACGCTTCCCACATAATGGTTGTATCCATATTATCGTGAATAAAAGCACGAATGGCTTTTCTATAATTTTGCTCTGTTCCCTCTACATAGATTCCACTACCCGGCTTACGTACAATTTTCATATTATATTGTAAAAGCCATTTTTCTACAATTTCTAGGTCTGCACGAATGGTCGCCTCACTTACTTGAAACTTACTACTATAGATAAATAACTTTTTCAAGCCTTTTTCTTTTAAAATCTCAAGTGTAAGGCGTTTCCTTCTTTCTTCTCGATTAGCAGCATCATATACTTCATTGGATGCAATTTCTCCTAGCAGTGCATCCTTTTTCTCTTTCGTCCCCTCAATCCATACCCCAACTCCTGTTTTTGACTGAAATGTTACATCATAAGGCTTTAAACTACTACCAATATACTCTAGTTCCCGTTGTATCGTACGTTTGCTTACACCTACTTGTTCTGCTAATTCTTTCACCGACATAACTGTTTCGTTGGTTAATAGCACCTCTAACAACATTTTCATTCTTGGGGTCAACATAAGTGTGTCTCCTTTTCCTATAGAACTTACCTCGTCTATATTCTATCACACTTTTCCATGATTGGCTTTTAAATCTTCGATTAATTGGTCATATTCTGGTGCATTCATAAAGTTTGTAATTAAGACTAATTGTGCATTTGGATTGCTAGCTGCTGCTCGTTCCCGAAGATTTTCATGTGTTACAACTAGCTGAATCTCTGCCGGAATAGACGATACGGATGTATGAATTACATGAATTCCTTCTAGTCCTGCCGCTGCGATTTTCTTGCGAACCACCGTGGCACCCATGGCACTAGACCCCATACCTGCATCACATGCAAAAGCGATTTGTGTGATTTTCCCGTTTCCTTCCGCTCCATCTTGTGTAGGTTCTGCAATTCCCTTTGCTGCACGCTTCATACTATCTTTTTTCGCTTGCGCTTCTTCTATAGTTGTATCTTTTCCCATAAACTTAAGTAATGGAACCGAAATAACAAATGCTACCGCTGTGGAGACTAACACCCCAAGAAGTAATCCTAAATAAGAATTACGATCACACATTGCCAAAAGTGCAAATATACTTCCTGGTGAAGCAGCTGATGTAAGTCCCACATCAAACATACTAAAGATAAACACACCACTGGCTCCACCACAAATAGCAGAAATTAGTAAAAGAGGATTCATTAATACATATGGAAAATAAATTTCATGAATTCCACCTAAGAAATGAATAATGGCTGCTCCTGGTGCTGTGGATTTCGCTGTTCCTTTTCCTACTAAACAATAAGCTAATAAAATACCAAGTCCTGGTCCTGGGTTAGATTCTAATAAGAAAAAGATTGATTTGCCATATTCTTCTACTTGCTGGATACCAAGCGGCGAAAAGATGCCATGGTTCAATGCATTATTTAAGAATAAAATCTTAGCTGGTTCTACAAAGATACTAACCAGTGGCAAGAGTCCATTCTCTACAAATACATTAACGCCTGCAGCTAATAGATTATTCAGCCAAGTAACGACTGGTGTCACTCCCTTCATGGCAACAAGTGCAAGGATAGCACCTATAATTCCAATGGAGAAGTTGTTCACTAACATTTCAAAACCTGCTTTTACTTTTCCTTCTACTGCCTGATCAAACTTCTTAATCACAAGAGCTGATAAAGGTCCAATAATCATAGCCCCCAAAAACATGGGAACATCTGCACCCACCACTACGCCCATAGTTGCAATCGTTGCAATGACTCCACCACGATGTCCATGTACATTAGAACCTGCTGTATAAGCAATTAATAACGGCAATAAGGTATAAGACATTGGCGTTACTAATTCTGCAAATGTTTCATTTGGCAACCACCCTGTCTCAATAAATAATGCTGTAATAATTCCCCATGCAATAAATGCACCAATATTGGGCATTACCATACCACTTAATACTCTTCCAAATACCTGTACTTTTTCTTTCATCCATACCACCTCATATTTTCTAATGATAATTGATTTGGCCAATCAACTTGTTCTGTTAGATTTATCATACGAGATAATAAGTGAAATCTCAAGAACTACAAAAAGGTATTTGACACTATCCCCTAGTGCCAAAATCTGTGAATATCCCCCTATACCATCTAAGACGATAAAGGGGGATATTCTTCTTATGTTCTATTAAACTTGAAACTTGGCTGTTACATTCTTTAAGGTATTTGCTAGTTCTTCTAACTTTTCACTTTCCTTGGTAATCATAACTGCATCGCCCATTACAGAATCTGTATTGGTGGCCACTTCTCTCGTTCCTGCTGCTCCTTCTTCTGTAGAGAGCTTAAGATTCTCAAAGGCTTCTGAAATACTATGAATCTCTCCTGTAATCTCCTGCGCCACTGTTGAAAATTCATCCAAGATTTGTTTCACGTATCTGGCATCTTCATCGTATTGTTCACTGGTATCTAATAACTTCGTAGAAGTTGCTTGCATGTTAGTTTCCACAAATCGTAATACTTCATTAGCACAATCACAAAGATTCGCTACACTTTCTTGCACTAAGTTGGCAATTCGTTGAATTTCTGTTGCCGTTCCTTGAGAGGTTTCCGCTAATCGGCTAATCTCCTGTGCAACAACTGCGAAGCCTCTACCAGCTTCGCCAGCTCTGGCTGCTTCAATGGACGCATTCAAAGATAATAGGCTAGTTTGATCTGTAATGGCAAGGATAGACCCTGTTAATGAATTGATTTCTTCTACGTGCTTGGAGTCTTCAATTGCCTGTTCTAATCGTTCCTTGGAATTCAGAATCAAGTTCTTCGTTGCCTCTGCCGACTCTATGGAGTCATGATTTAATTGTTCTGCACGCTTTGTAATCTCTAAAATAGCCTTATTACCATCTTCATTCTTCTCTTCCATCACATGTACATATTCACTCATACGCACTGTAGTATCATTCAAATGATTGGCTGTTACTGCTGTCTCCTCCATACTTGCTGATAACTCTTCTGATATAGCTGATATACTAGAGATTTGATCCGTTACATTCTCAATAACAGTTCCTAAATGTACAACTGAACCATGCATCTCCACACTTCCATCTGAAACAGTTCCTAATACATCTCTCATGGAGATTTGGATTGCATCAATGGTTCTGGCAAGAATTCCAATTTCATTACGCTTCTTCATGAATTTACGATACTTTGTACCTGTAAAATCTCCGTTACTCATTTGATTTAAGTCCACAACCATCTTCTCAATTGGTTTCGAGATTCTATGTCCAATGATAAATGCAACAAAGGTAAGGAAAAAGCAAGAAACCAGAATAATAATCCTAATATTTCTAGTCATAACATCTACCCCTGCTGTCACTTCTTCAACAGGTGCAATTACTCCAACTACAAATCCGTTGGATAAGGTACTGTAAGCAATATAACTCTCTGTGGCATCTTCAGTATGTATGGTAATAAATCCTTCTTCTGCCTCTACTAATGCTTCTTCTAACTCTCCATATCCCACCGAGTCTAAGGTGTCTACTTGACTATAATCATCATGGACTAAAAATTCATGCTGCGCATTCAAGAGGAAAATCTGTCCTGATTCATACATCTCCATATTACTAAAAGAACTACGTATACTCTCAAATCCCACGTCAATTCCTACGACAATTAGAAATTGTGAATTCATGTTAATCGGTGCACAATAAGTGATATACTCTTCTCCATCTGCATTAATCATAGGGTTTAGCCACGCTGCAACGCGCCCTTGTTCTGCTACTGTGTAGAATTCATATTCTGGTGCTCCTGCCAACATATCTGTATAAGCTGCTTGTCGATCTATGGATACCAACTGTCCATCCTCTAGATTCACTGCTACTACTTCCCCTAATAACTTAGGATTTGAATAAGCATAAATACTATCCATCTCATAAGACTTGGCTAAATCTGTCATATAAAAACGGAGAGTCGTCATATAATCTTCATTATAATCCACATCTGTAATCCTATAAGATTCATATGTATTATACACAAATCGTTGCATGCCATCTACAATCTCTTCGTATAATTGAAATGTTAAATCTACTTCGTTGGCATACTGCTTAGACAGAGCCATCATTCTGCCTTCTGCCTCGGGCAATACTTGTTCCTTAGCCGTGTTAATACTGCTGGTTCCAATTACAGCAGACACAAATATTACACATAAAATAATCGTCCAAATAATAGATGATGATATTTTCTTCATGTTCCTTCTCCTCCCCGACTACTACCCTTAACGTTTTCTTCATAGATGTTTCGGGCAATCCATTCTTATCAAGCTGTATCTATGTATACATTATTGTTTTCTAATAGTAATGTAATATCAGTATATCACAATATGCCATATAAAGTCCATATTTCTTGTAATTTTTTATCACATTTTACTCACATTTACATTTATACTTTATTACGTACAGTAACTGGTACCATAAGACCTAAAAAAAGAATCCACTCAACAATTTTGCTAAGTGGATTCTGTTTAATTATTATCAAAATAATCCCATAATTCATCAAGGGTCATGGTATATTCTACTTCTGTTATTGCTCCCTTTTGAATCAAAAATTCTGTTACACCATATTCCGTTCCATTATCCGCCCAATCGTAGGTATAACCTAGCCTTGTCCAAGGGTAAGCTCCATAGTAATAAGAATCTAAGATATTCTGGTCAAACCACTCTTGGTATTCTTCCTCTACACCCTCTGGCAGATAATTCATCATGGTCCCATCCGTAGCATCACTTTGGTAAGCTGGTCTTGTCACATCACTAAGGTCTACCCACATTGCAGTAACAACTGTATGACCACTACCTTCCGGTAATCCAATGAGTTGTTCCAATCGCAATGCCCAATCCTCCACGTCATCCTTCTCTTCTTCGTAAAATGCTTCCAACTCTTTATCCGTAAATGACCATACACTGCCCCATTCTAGAGTAACGTCTTCCCCTTCAAGATAACTATCTGGATAAGAATGATAGGTCAAGAGCAATACGCGTCCTTCCTCATCCCATGTTACCATTTCATCTAAAGCATCTAATGTGACTAATTCATATATCTCATCTTCCTCTGCTACCATGGAATCAGCCATGGCTAATTCATATAAGGTTTTGTCTCCCTCGGCATTGCTTGTAACTTCTGTGGTACCACAACCTACTCCTAATACTGTAATCATACATACGACAATTAATATTCTCACTCTTTTCATATCTTTTACACTCACTTTCAACTTTAATGGCTATAGCTCAATTTTACTTGGGTGCTTGATAAACTCTTGCTCTGGTAATGGTCTTGCATAGAAATATCCTTGTGCCACATTGCAACCTAAAGCCTTTAAATAATCTCTTTGTTCTTCTGTTTCAATTCCCTCTGCTACTGTTTCAACATTAAGTTCTTGAGCCATGCGTACAATATTCTCAATAATCGCTCTACCCTTTTCATCCTTAACCGATGCGGTAATAAATGCTCGATCAATCTTAAGAGTATCAATAGGAATCTCTCGCAATCGATGCAAAGTAGATACTCCTGTACCAAAATCATCCATGGCTATCCGGAATCCCTTTTCTCTAAGGCATTCAAGGCTACTAATAGCCTTCTCAAAATCTTGCACAAACGCACTTTCTGTAATTTCTATTTCAATTTGTTTTGATTCCACCTTATACCGTTCCAAGACTTCTAGAATAGAATCAACCACGTCTCCCTGCATAATAGTAATACCAGATAAATTTACAGAAATCACAGGTAATTTTGCACTTTTATTCCTTGCAATGAAGCGACACACTGTATCTAACACGTAGTAATCCAGCGTAGTAATAAAACCATTCTTTTCAAATGTCGGAATAAAATAATTAGGAGTAATTGCTTTTCCATCATGGATCCAACGTACTAAGGCCTCTGCACCTGTCACTTCATCTGTTTCAAGAGAAATCTTTGGTTGATAATACACTGCCACTTCTTTAGCACAAATGCTGCCTTCCATAGTAGCAAGAATATTATTACGCACCTTACGTGCAATACGCATTTCGTCTGTATACTGATGAACTGTGTAACCTATAGTAGATTTCCCCTTATCACGAGCAGCCGTAGCACAATCTAGCATAAGTGGAATATCTTCCTTACTATCTTCTATTGTATAGATTCCTAAGCTAAAGCTAAACTTATAATCATCACCTAAGATCTTTCGTAATTCTTGCTCCATATATTCATATTCATTACCACCACCTAAATGTGCTCCTACATCAGTGCCATTTACTAATAAGTAGAAGTTATCTGCGAAATCTCTCATCATAATATGTTCTACTGATTCCAAACTTTTCTTAACACACTCTGCTGTTTTTTGTAAAATCTTACTACCCACTTCGTAACCATAAACTTCATTAATACCCTTGAAATTATCAATATCAAAAGCAATAATATGGTAAATGTCATTTGGTTTTTCCACTAATATAGTTTTCAGTTGTTCTTTGAACTTTTTCTCTGACAACAACCCTGTTAATTCATCATGGGTAACCGCATATTCTAAACTAGTTCTTCTTTGTTTTTGCCATAGAAGAACTGCAACGCTAGCTATGAGCAAGCAGCAAATAACCACAACTAGAACCACATCAAAATGATCCGATAAAACATCAAAAATATCTTCCGTCTCATTAATATAATCACTATGCGTCTGTACAATCAAGGCAAGGTTGCTCTGATTAAAATTGCTGATTAATGTATCAAATACTGCAATTTGCTCCTCTGTGATATCATCCGAAAAGACAAATCTTAAATTCAGCGGTGTTTCCAAAACTTGTAACAAATAAATGCCTGCATCCACCTCTTCCTGTACCTTGGCATATCCAAGGGTTGCCATTAGAAATGAATCCACCTCTCCAGAATCAAATGCATCCTTGGCACTTAAGAAATCAGGATAATATACATAAGTAACGCCTTCCAATGCAGAATCTATCTTATACAATCCAAAATAATCTTGAACTGCTACTGTTTCTACCGTGCCTGTGAAATCCGTATGAGTAACAAGAACAGTTGGATACGACAAGAATGCTTCACTTACTTGTTGGTCTGAAAAGTTCTCCATTTGCAAAGAGATATCTAACTCTTCTGGAATTGTATGCTCGTCATCTAAGTCTAAATATTCTAAGGTAATTCCTGCTTCTAGTGCCATTGCATCTAGAATATCAATGGCAATTCCCGTAAGTTCACCGTCCACTTCATAAGAAATGGGAATATAATTATTGGTATATCCCACCGTATACACTTCTTTCTCTTGCATCAAAGCTATTTCTTCACTGCTTAAAAGAGCATCGTCCACAAAAACTGAAGCTGCCACCGCTCTTTCTCCCCACACAGCCAAACTTATACAAATTGTAGCCACTACAAATAGACTTCTCAATTTAGTAGATTTCTTTTTGAATTCTTGTACTCCATTTCTTAGTTCTATCATATGTGGCACTCCTAGTCTTTTATCATCACTGTAATATTTCTTCTAATTGTACCACTTTTTTACAAGTCGTGCCACATTATTCTGTTAATTTTCATAATTGAGTGCAGTAATTTCACTTGTTTGCACGGGTAAAATCACAAGCGTTGGCAGTGAAAATTTATTTTCTCCCTTCTCACAATTCCCATGGTCTACTTCTTTACTCATAGCGAAGAGCATCAATTGGGTTTAATCTTGCCGCCTTTTTCGCTGGGGAATAGCTAAAGAAGATACCAATTGCAAGAGCGATTCCTGTTGCAATACAGATGTTCTTAACACTTGGTAAAGTAGCCACTCCCATAAGTGTAGAACCAATATAGCCAAATCCTGCCCCGATGCCAATTCCAATCATACCTCCTATGCCACATATAATGGCACCTTCTGTTACAAATTGTATCTGAATCTGCCTGCCAGTTGCACCAAGTGCCTTTCTAGTACCAATTTCTTTGGTACGTTCTGTAACGGTAACAAGCATAATATTCATAACTCCAATGCCGCCTACCAGTAGCGAAATTCCAGCAATAGCAGATAGTGCCAACGATACAGTGGCCATCATCGATTCTAGACTATCCAACATACTTTGCATGGTAACTGTACTAATTTTGTATTGCTCATTATTAATATAATAACGCTCGAACAATTCCTCTATTTCATCCGCACATACCTCAATATTTGCATCTGCATTGGCTACTACTGTAATGTTAGAATACCCTGTGCTACTTCCTATCATGTTCTTTGCAGTGTAAATAGGAATGTAAATAGTCGTGCTTTCATAGTCACTATCATCGTAGATACCAATAATATCAAAAACATACATAGTTCCATTAATGGTCATTACAAGATCGTCCCCTAATCCATTGGTCACATGATTCTCCACTAATGTCTCTAGTAGACTTTCTGACAAAATAACTGTATTCGTTGCTTCTTCAATATCATAATCCGAGAAATTGCGTCCACTTATAATGTCTGTACTGATCATAGATGTTACAAATTGTGCTGGTGTTACTCCGGTAGCCGAGGCTGTGGTCCCATCCACAAAACTAACTGCCCCTGCACTCTCCGATAATGCAATACTATCAATACTCCCGCCCAATTCTTCTTCTAATACAGTAATCATATCGTCGGTAATCAAACTAGCCTCTGGTATATTACTTGTAGAATAGTAACCCATTTGATTGTATTCTTCTTGTTCGCTTCTTTGCTCTACATAGACCGTAATATTCGTAGCACCTAAATTACCGAATTCGCCGCTAATGGAAGAGGACAAGCTATCACCAATGGTTAAAATACCAATTACCGAAGAGATTCCAATAATTACCCCTAGCATAGTTAAAAGTGCCCGCATCTTGTTTGAACGAATGCTATCAATAGACATAATGATATTTTCCATTAAATTCAAGTAGCCACCTCCTCTGCTAAGTATCCATCTGTCATCTTAAAGATTCTACTGGTTTCGCTGGCAAGTTCTGCACTGTGCGTAATTAGTATAATTGTTTTTCCTTGCTCTTGATTGAGCTTATGAAATAAATCCATAACCAATCTTCCCGTCTTACTATCAAGGGCACCTGTTGGTTCATCTGCTAGAATAATAGCTGGATTATTGGCCATCGCTCGCGCAATTGCCACGCGTTGCTTTTGACCACCTGATAATTCATTTGGTCTGTGATGACCTCTATCTGACATTTCTACCATTTCTAATAATGCTTTGGCTCGCTTTGTGCGTTCACGTGCAGCCACTCCACCATATAACATTGGTAATTCCACATTCTTAACTGCATTAGCTCTTGCAATTAAGTTAAAGGTTTGAAAAACAAATCCTATCTTATGATTACGAATAGCGGATAATTGTTTGTCGTGAGATTCTCCCACTGATACTTCATCTAAAAGGTAATCTCCACTAGTTGCTTTATCTAGCGCACCGATAATGTTCATAAGAGTGGTCTTACCACTGCCGGATGCACCTACAATTGATACAAATTCCCCTTCATATATATCCAGGTCGATTCCGTGCAAAATCTCAATCTCATTTGGTTCTCCTACGTTAAATGTCTTAACAATATCACGCATTTGTATCACCGGTTTCTTCTCATTGGACTTCATAGCGCACCACGCCTCCTTGATCGGATGATTCTTGTACCTTCTCGTCACTATGGTTTGCTGTAGCAACCGTTACTTCTTGATTCAGATACCCCACATACTCCTCCGTATAGGGAATTATGGTAGTACCTACTTTAATTGTATCATTTTCAATGATTTGTACGTAATTATCTGTACTTCCAAGTTCTACTTCTACTTCTCGTACTATATAAACATCCAATTGATCATCTACTGGTTCAAGCACAAGAATAGACGAATTACCATTTTCATTTTCATAGATATTATCAATTGGTACCATAATTGCTTCTTCCATATATTCTGTAATCACATCTACCTTTACATTCATTCCTACTAAAAATGGCGTGTCCTGATCTGCAACTGCAAGATTAACTGTATAAGTAGGCGTTGCACTAAGGATGGTATTACCTGTGGCATCTTTCGCTGCAGTAGGAGCAATGGAAGTTACGACTCCTGCATAATTGTCAGCATTTGCAATATTTAATGCAATCACAGCATCCATGCCGTTGCTTATTTCAAGAACATCTAATTCTCCAACGGATACTTCTACTACTAAATTGTCTAAATCTTCTATTACGACCAATACTCCACTCGCCATATTCCCCTGAACAGCATAGATTGCTGTAATGGTACCAGAAACCGGTGCTAAAATGGTAGTTTCCTCTAGACTTTCATAGAGGCTTGCTAGTGTTAATTGTGAAACTTCTTGATTCCCTGCTAAAGTTGCTGATTCTACAGAATCCTCATAGCTTTCTAGTTGTTGCAATGCACTAGCTACCGTTAAGTCATAATTCTCCACTGCTTGCAAATAACTATATTGTGCACTTAGTGCCACTTCATATAATTGCTCATTCTCATTGCTATCAGCGTAATCTGCATTGGCATCTACCATATTTCGCTTTGCATTGTCAAGTACCTGCCTCGCACTAACTACTGCACTGTTCGTTCCTGATTCAATGGATTGTAATTGCTGCTCATATGTACGCTCTGCTTGCTCTAATTGCAAATTACTAGTAGCACTAGAAAGTGACATTTCTAATTCCTTGGCAGCAATCTGTTCCTCAATGTCCGTAGTATCTAATTCCACTAAGAAATCTCCCTCTTTCACCGTATCTCCTACTGCCACATAGATTTCCTTCACCGTATAATTTTGAGTGGCATAGACTTGATAGGTATCACTACTTTTCACCACACCTGTTTCCTTAATGGTATTCATGAATTCAGCTGCTTCCACAACCGTCAAGTCATCCTCCGCAATTGTAGACAGCCCCTCACCTTGTTTCCTAATAGCACTCATTCCTGTCCCTATACCCACTGCCACTACCAGTGCACTAATCAAGATAACTATCATAATTTTCTTTTTCTTTGATTTCATATGAATGTTCCACTCCTTTTCTATCATGCTTCTCCCATAAGTCAATCTGTATTAATACAGTAACACAGTGTGTATGGATTGTCAACCTTTTTTGATTTCGAATTGGAATACAACTAAAAAGAAGATGAACCCCTATTCCTCATAATCCGTTGCATCTTCTTTCGATTTCATTCTTTCACTATTTAATTATAGATTCTTCTCTTCCTATAAAAAGGAATCCTCTTACCAACACTTACCTTTGTCTTCACATAACCGCATTGTCTATAATATTTCTCGTATACATGCAGTACATTCTCTACAAAGGTATCTCTCGTATATTGTTGTGATGATTCCACTGCTGTCGTACTCATCTGTTCTAATCTTTCTGGATTTCTCATAAGTTTTAATTTCTCTAAGAAATCTTTCTCTTCTACAAAAGAATACCCCGTAATGCCTTCCTCTAATACACCTTGCAAGCATTCGTCTTCTCGACATAAAATAGGCGTTCCAGAGGCTAATGATTCAATATAAGTGAGCCCCTGTGCTTCACTTGTAGATGCTGATACAAATACATCCGCCAATTGATAATAGAGTGGAACTTCATGAGGTTGCACCATACCCGTGAATTTCACTTGGGCTTGTAAACCAAAGTTCTCCACTAGCTTCTGTAACTTAGCTTTCTCTGGTCCATCTCCCACAATAACAAGGGATATTGTGGGATCTTGTAATCCATTGATAAAGTGAATTAAGTCTTCCACCTTTTTTTCTTTTCCAATGCGACTCACAGAAAGTAATACGAATTGTCCTTCCGGAATCTGCAATCTCTTCTTACACTTGTTCAATTCCTCTTCCGCAACTGGTGTATGAAATTGTTCTAGTGATATGCCGCTAGAAATAATGGATACAGGACATTGTACCCCATGATTATTTACAATGTTACTAATCTTATTAGTAGGTGCAATAATACAATTTACATTTCTACCTAGCAATTTGGTGCAAAAAGCCACCATCATACAGCCAAACATCTTGCTTCGAAAGAAGTAGTGAGTATAATCTTCATACACGGTATGATACGTATGTACCATGGGAACAGATAAGTCTCTTGCAATTTTTCTAGCAATATAAAATGTGCTAAATTCATTTTGCGTGTGTATCAAATCCGGCTTCCATTCCATAATTTCTCGGCGTTCTTTTCTTTTGTTTGGAATAATAAAGCGTGCATCTGGATAGATTCTGCTAGCATCTATGGAATCAATGTAATAGACCCCATTTTTATAATAAGACTTTCCTTCTCGTGATAAGGCTAATACTCGCACTTCATGACCTAGCAATTCCAAACCTTCTTTTAAATTCATAACAGATGTGACCACACCATTTATCGTTGGTATATAGAAATCACTTGCAATCAATATTTTCATAAAGACTAATAACCATACCTTTCTACCCGTTATAGTAGTTTATCTTGCCACATATTCTCTTGCCCATATCCATACTCCTGCATTAACGCTCCACAATGACGATGCATAATTTTAACTTGCTCAGGCGTCCATGACTCCCATGTGGAACTGTTTTTTTTAGAATCTACTTTATTGGATATTGTCTCTGGGCAATACTGATGGGGAATACTACCGTCTTGAAATTCAGTAGCAAACTCTAATAGTCCCCCAAAATGCTCTACCTTGTCTTCCCCTAAAAATAAATCTTCATAGCGAAACACTCTAAAATTCTCTTTTCCCTGCATTTCTTTCATTACATGGGTATTTAACTTCTCATAAAACCAGCAATATTTTTCAAATTTCGAAAAATGATTCCATTCCTGCAAATAAGGATCATCTTCATAACAAGACGGCTGTAAGCTAATCTTCCGATAAAAGATTTCAATGGGACCATATAAGCTATATTCTATCTTATTCAGTGCCGATGTAATCCATTCTCGTGGATCTCGTATAATAAATACAAACCTAGAATTCTTATAAACAGAATCCAATAGCTCCATTAATCCATATATATGTCCCGATGAATAAACGGTTACATCTGCAGGATATAATCGATCTACTTGTTCATTGATTGCTATAATATTCTTACATGCGTCTTCTCGGCTAATCTCTCCCGCTATATAATCACGGCTTAACTTATACATAGAGTGGGTATTCTTACCTTGTCCAACAGATAAATGGTATATTCCATATTCTTTTACTTGACCCAATAATTGCTTTGGTTTTGAGAACCATGGGGTTCCCGGTTCATGCAAAGAAACAGAATCTCGAATCATCTCATGCATATATTTTGCAAAAAATTGAGTGCCTGTTCTTCCCGTTGAACTAATAAATATTCTTTTATTCCACATTATGCTAATAACCATGCCTTTCTCAATGTCTGGTAACTTTGGACCGTAAGGTTCAAAGTGCCGTGTGCAAAATTTTATTTTTCACACAACTCCTTATAGGCAATACTATTATATACTTATCTTGAGATTATTTCAATTCTTGATTTACATTTTCTTCTATCTTTTCATTTTCTTCACTATTATGATTGGTCATGGACTCTTGTTGTTTAGATAACTTTCTACCACCTACAATGCCAAGTACCACCATGGCTCCACCTGCAATGGTAAAAACTCCCATAAAAATTATCATAAGGATGCCGTCAGCACCTGCATATGCTTGTCCTTCATACATCTGATAGACTAAAAATAACAAGTAAATTCCACCTAGTACATAAATAGCCATTCTCGCTTTATCTTTGCCCACTCAGTCCACCTCTCTTTCCTAACTATTCCTTCCAAGTTGCTGTTAGAACATGTTCTCCTGTCACACTTACTATTGTATCTGATTGTATCACTTCTCCACTATAAATCCAACCATTGAATTCAAATCCATCTTTACTAGGAACTGGTAACTCCCCATACGTATGGGAATACGTCACCATAATTTCATAAGATTCTTCTTCTTCTACTAAGAATCCTCCATCTAAATCAAACTTTACAACCATTTTGGCTGGTTCCCACAGTGCATATAATGTCATTTCATCTTCTACTACATCTACTTGAAAATCCCATATAGTTCCAATGGTTTCATCAATTGATGTAATCCAGCCTTGAAATGTATACCCAGCTTTAATAGGAGTCTCTGGTTCTTCTAATAACACTCCATATTCCGACTTAGTAGATGCAATCTCACTTCCACCATTTGTGTCATAGGCAATGACAAATCCCCCTCTAGTTGCAAACCATACCACCAGCACTAGAATCATTACAATAACAATGGCAATAAAACCGTCTAATAATCGAATTGGCACATCTTTGCTTCCATAAATGCCTTTTCCAAATAATTGCTTTTTCTCTTCCATCTTTGCTCTACTCCATTCCAATTGCCTTATTCATTGAAAAAAGGAGAGCACACCAGTCACTCTCCCTTTTATCACTTGATTTATTTACGAACTAAATACTTTCTCATATCAATTGCACAAGCAACTAAGATGATTAAACCTTTAATAATGTATTGTAAGTTTTGACTAATGGCTAAGAATTGAAGTGCTACGAAGATAATACGTAGTAATACAACCCCTAGTACAACACCTCGTACTTTACCAGTACCACCTACAAAAGATACGCCACCAATTACACAAGCTGCAATAGCATCACATTCATAGTTCAGACCTGTATTAGCTGTATTAGATGCAATACGAGCCGATTCAATAAATCCAGTTACACCATACATAGCACCTGCAAGAGTATGTACTAGAATAGTAGTAGTCATAACGTTAACGCCTGATACATTAGCTGCTTCTGGGTTGGAACCTACTGCAAACATATTCTTACCAAATGTGGTCTTATTCCAGATAAACCATATTACGAAAATAACGACACATGCATACCATACATAATTTGGAATTGGAACTCCACTAATTGATATTTTACTACCTGTTACAAAATCTTTGTAGGATTGGTCTAGTCCTGAAAGGGGTTGACCATTATTTCCATTAATCATAATGTACATGAGTAAGGTTCCGTATACAATGAGCTGCGTGGCTAGCGTAACAATAAATGGATGTAGGTGAAACTTTGCTACGAAAAATCCATTGACCCAACCAACAATACCACCTACTATAATAACGATTAAGAGAACAAGTGGAATTGGCAACACTGGAAGATTAGGATACATCTTCGTTGCATAATCAACTGATTGTAGTAAGGACGCTGAAATACACGCTGTAAGACCTACCACACGACCAGCTGAAAGGTCTGTTCCTGTTAATACAATACACCCTGCAATACCGCACGCAATAGGAATGTTAGCTGCTGATAATGAGATAATATTTACAATTGAGTTAGCCGAAAGAAACAATGCGTTTTGGGAATATGTATAAATAATTGCAATTACTAGCAAAATATACATAGCATTGTTAATAATCGTTTCTTTCCAAAAAAATACTTTATCCTTACTATCTAGTGCTGAAAAATCAGCATAACGATTTTTTATATTGGCAATTGCTTTCATTTACTGTCGCCTCCTTTATACATATTTTGCAGCAAGTGTCATAATCTCTTCCTGCGTTGTTTTCTGTGCATCTACTGAACCGGCTAATCTACCACCTGACATAACAAGTATACGGTCGCATAGCCCTAATAATTCTGGCATTTCAGAAGATACTACAATTACTACTTTTCCCTTGTTAGCAAGTTCAATAATCAACTGATAGATTTCGTACTTGGCACCTACATCAATTCCACGCGTAGGTTCATCAAGTAACAATACTTCTGGATCTGTTAAGAGCCACCGACCAAGAATAACCTTTTGTTGATTTCCACCTGAAAGAGAACGAATCTTTGTTTCTTGAGTTGGAGTCTTGGTGTGCATGGCATCAATGGACCACTTAGTGTCTTCTTTCATTGATTTTTCACTCAGCATAAATCCATACTTTAGATGCTTTTTCAAGTTAGCCATTACCGTATTCTCACGTATAGTTAGAATGCCAAAGATTCCAGTCGAGCGCCTTTCTTCTGTTAATAAGGCAAAGCCATTTTTAATAGATTCTCTTGCATTGCGATTCCGCACTTCCTTACCATCTAGACGAATCTTACCTGACTTTCTAGTTGCAATACCAAAGAGATTCTCTAATGTCTCTGTTCGTCCGCTACCATCTAGCCCTGCAAACCCAATGATTTCACCTTTTTTCGCTTGGAAGGATACATCTTGTAACAAAGAATATTGTGCAGTAAGTCCCTCTACCTCAAGTGCTACTTCCCCTGGTTTATTGGTTTTTGGTGGGAATTGATTGGTAAGTTCACGCCCTACCATTAACTTAATAATCTTTTCTGTTGTAAGATTCTCTGCTGCCTCTGTTGCAATATATTGTCCATCTCTCATAATCGTAACTTCATCGGATATCCTAAGGATTTCTGCCATCTTATGAGAAATGTAAATAATACCACAGCCTCTGTCGCGAAGCATATTTATAATTTTAAATAAGTGTTCTACTTCCGCCTCTGTTAATGAAGATGTTGGTTCATCAAACACAATAACTTTCGAATTATAGGAAACTGCTTTTGCAATTTCTACCATTTGTCTTTGAGACACTGGCATAGTGCTCATAATACGTTTTGGATCTACATCAATATTTAATTCTGCAAGCGCCTTCTTGGTATCCCCATAGATTTTCTTCTGGTTGACCATAGCCCCCATTAATTGTGTAGGATAACGTCCTAACCATATATTATCCATTACGTTGCGTTTTAACGCTTGATTTAATTCTTGGTGTACCATTGCCACACCATTTTCTAAAGCTTCTTTTGAATTTTTGAAATTAATTTCTTTTCCTTCTAGATAAATATTACCACCATTTTTAGAATACATTCCAAACAGACATTTCATTAAGGTGGATTTGCCTGCACCATTTTCTCCCATGAGTGCATGAACCGTTCCCTTTTTTACCGTCAAAGAAACATGATCCAATGCTTTTACACCAGGAAATTCCTTACTGACATCTGTCATTTGTAATAGAACATCATGCCCCATAACACTTCCTCCAATCTAATTTCTAAAAGGCGGTCTGTAATCATTGACCGCCTTTTATTTATTATTTTACTACTATTTCAATACTCTTACTCACCTGAGTAAACTGCATATGGAATATAGATTTTGTTTGAAACAGTATCAGAAACATTGTAAGAATCTGTTCCATCCATCATGTCGTTTCCAGAAGCTACATTAGATACTAAGAATGCAATTCCTTCTGCCATACCTTCTGCATCTTGCTTAATAGTTCCTGTCATCTTGCCTTCTGCAATTAATTGTACTGCTGCATCTGTTGCATCTACACCAAATACTGGAATTGTTGTACAATCATCTGTTCCTAAGTTATAACCTGCTGCATTTAATGCTGTAACAACACCTTCTGCCATTCCATCGTTGTTACAAATTACTACTTCAATCATAGTACCAGCTGCTTCGTTGTATTGTGTTAAGTTCGTTACCATGTAGTTGTTCGCTGCTGTTGCACTCCAGTTACCATCTTGGTCTACTTGGTATTGATCACTATTTGCTGAATCAAAGTATACAAGTTCTGGATAATCTGCTGCTGTTAATAATGCGTTTGCATCTTCTACTGCAAATTGTGTACGGTAGATTGCTTCCACATTACCTAATTGTCCCATGAACATTGCGTAAGAGATTTCACCATCTCCATTTAAGTCAATTGCATCGTAATTGGCAATAATGTATTCACCAATCATCTGACCTTGCATGTGTCCTGCTTCTGGAGCGTCTGTTCCAACGAATGCACATTGATCATAACTTCCTAGAACTACGCCTTCTTCATCGTCTGTTTCTACTGCTCTGTTAAAGAATAATACTGGGATGCCAGCTGCTTCTGCTTTATCAACGATTGCTTGAGAAGCATCTACAGAACCAGAAGTTACGATATTAACTACTAACATAGTTGCACCTGTGTTAATTGCTGTATCGATTTGTTCGTTCTGTGTTGTCTGGTTGCTATTTCCATCATAATTCTGGAATGTAACACCTAGGGATGTTAACTGTGCATCTAATGCTGTACGAACGGATGCAATGTAAGTATCTGAATAAGTATAGTAAAATACTGCTACATTGGCATCTGATACATCTACTGTACCTTCTACTACATCTGCCACATCTGCTGCTTCATCCGTTGCATCTGTAGTTTCTGTTGAAACTGTTGTGTCTGTTGTTTCTGTTGTGCCACAACCTACTAATACGGTTGCTACCATTGCCACACTTAAAATGGCTGCCATGAATCTTTTTTTCATATATAATTCCTCCTTTTTCTGTAACGTTTGTTACGATATAAGAAGTATAGCAAACAAGCGCTTAGAAATCCATGTGATATTTTACGTATTTTGGTATAATATTTTACGTTTGTACAAAAATAATCTATTAATTATTCACATTTTGTTCATATTTGTCGTTTCCTCTATTCATCGAATGCAAATAATACTTTTTGATAGGATTCTTCAAACATATTATCCCGTGTCACTAGTGTAGTAGATGTATCAATATCTTCCTCTGTAATGGAACTATCATTTAACAGATAATATGCATATTCTACACCAAGGTATCCCATTGCATAAGGGTTTTGCACGATTAGAGCATCTACTTCACCCGTTTCAAGCATGCCCACAGATACTACATTACTATCAAATGCTACTACCCTTATTTCTTCACCTAACCTAAATTCCTTAATGGCATAGCCTACTCCTAGGCTCGTCCATTCATTAAAAGTAGCGATTACATTTATATTAGGATATTCCTCCAATAATTCTTTCGTTCCTGTCATAGCATCTTCTGTGGTTGAGATTACATTAATGGTATGTATTTCTTGTACACGAGAATCCTCACTAACTATATCTAGAAACCCTGCTTCTCTTGCTTGTCCATTTTCTGAATTCACATCAAAGTTAACGATTCCAATATATAATTCTTCTTCTGTTGATTCCAGTGCCGCCTCCCCAGCCATTTGACCTGCCACGTAATTATCTGTACCAATACGGCAACTTACAAACTCGCTATTTACATCACTGTCAATTATAATGACTTGGATTCCCTGGGCAATTAACTCATTAATGGTATCTGCATTCCCATTATAATCAACTGCTGAGAAAATAATTACTTCTGCTCCTTGATCTGCTGCCATTCGCAACATTTCATTTTGCGCTTCATAATCTTCTTCACTTTCAGGTCCATGAATAGTAAGTTGAATGTTATATTCTGTAGCAGATGCATTGGCTCCCGCAAATACTGATTTCCAAAAAGCCGACTCTGTAGACTTGGTAATAAGAGCTACTTGACGCTTAGTGGAATCCACTCCCTGCCCTTCTACATATTCTAGGCTATTGTAAAGGTAACGAATACCACCCACATAACTTAATACGAAACAGATACAAAAGATTAAAATTCCTAGTTTGCGTTTACTCCATTTTTTCATATGTATCTCCATCTATCTTTGGCATTACAATACGAACCGTAGTTCCTTGATCCAATTCGCTTTCAATGGTAAGACCATATTCCTCTCCAAAATAAATCCGAATGCGGTCGTGTACATTTTTAATGCCTATACCCGTATCTTCTGTAGACTCATGCAATAAAATATCTCTCGACTGTTCCTTAGACATTCCTACTCCATTATCAGTTACACTCATTAGAATGGTAGCCTGTGTTTCCTCTATTGAAATATGTATGTTGCCTTCCTCTACCATGCGATTAATCCCATGGTAAATTGCATTTTCAATAATTGGTTGCAAGGTAATCTTATTACAATAATATTGACAACAATTTTCGTTCACTTGAAACTCATAAGTAAACTGGTTCTTATAACGATAATTTTGAATCTTTAAGTAACTTTTTGCATGCTCCACTTCTTTAGCAATTGGAATTAATTCATGCCCTTTGCTTATGCTAATTCGGAATAATCTAGCAAGTGTATTCACCATTTCTTCCGCCTCTTTGCTACGCTCTTCTTCACACATCCAAGCAATGGAATCTAATGTATTATATAGAAAGTGCGGATTAATCTGGGTTTGCAGTGCATTTAATTCTGTCTTACGAAGTGAGATTTCCTCTTGACGAACTCGTTCCATTAACTCTTGTACTTGTACCACCATATGGCCAAAAGAATCTGAAATTTGAGCAATTTCCTTTGTTCCTTCCACTTCTTCATAAGTGAAATCCCTTGCATTTTCTTCAAAGGCAGCCATTGCAAACTTTAATTTTCTAGCTGGTTTTGAGAAAGCAGCTGAGAATAATAAACCCATTCCAATTGCGGTTAATAAGACAAGCACTAATAATACAATGGATATGTGTATCATCTGAGTAACTTTATTTGTAATCATTTCATCTACATAACTAACACCTACAATTCTCCAATTGCAATTGTCTAAAGTTTTCAAAGTATAAATTACATTGGATTGTGTATAGGATCCATCTTTTAAGGTTGCAATTTCTTGTATATTCTCTTCCTTTAATCCAGAATAGATTAATTGTTGTTGTGGATGGTAGATCATATTACCATCTGTGTCTAATATAAAACAATAACCATGTCCACCTATTCCTACGTCATCTACATAATTCGCAATACTAGAGAATCGAATATCTACTGCTACCATATGATTTTCTTCATTGGTTGTAATATTTCTTGCAATGGTTACTACCCAAGGATATTCATTTTCAAATAGTGATTCTACATGAGGCTTTGAAATATTTAATACATCATCTTCAATGTCTTCCATATACGACAAGTTCGTTATAATTTCAACTTTCCGTACTAGATTATCAGACCAACAACCAGAAAGGTTCCCATTCTCATCATAGGTAGTGATTGCTACTACATCAGTGCGCACTTTTTGAATATTTTGAAATAATTCCGCATCCTTATCATCTCCGCTCATACTCTCTTCTAATACGTCCATTAATTCATCAATATCTTGGGTGTAATTCTCCACTGTATTTAATACCTGAACAACGGCTTGTTCACTTGTGGTAATTGCATTTTGTTCAATAGAATTTTGGTATAACGTAATATAAATTCCTACTGATGCAAATAAAGCAATTGTAACAATAATTGTTACCATACTAGTGAACAACATAGATAATGATATTTTTCTCAAATATTTTTGCTTCTTCAACCCATCGACTCCTCATTTTCACGTCTACATGCATTAGGTGAACATCCAACATATTTTTTAAAGCAATAGCTAAAATAATGTTGGTCACTATAACCACATTGCTCTGCAATTTCTTTGACTTTATAATCCGTATTCACTAATAATGACTTTGCTGTTTCAATTCGTTTCTTTGTTAATAAGTCAATAAATGTACTACCTGTGTACTTCTTAATTAATCCACTAAGGTAATTAGGGCTTACTGCAATATGATTGCTAATGGATACAAGTGAAACATTCGGGTCTGCATAAGTTTCCTCTATCATTTGGATTGCCATTTCACATAAATTGCTGCTATTCTTCTTCCTCGCTTCTAATACTAGCTCTTTGGCAAGGATGCAAAACTTCATATACTTATACCACATTTCCTTTACATCTTCATGAAAAAATTGCCCTTGTATGGGAGATGCTAGATGCAATGCCTGAACAGTTTCCTGGTCTGCACTAGCATAAATAATTCGAAAGACGGCTGCTACTAACTGTACCATCATTAATTGTATCATAGCAGGGGAATTAGTTTCTCGTTGAAGGAATGGCATTAACTCCTCTAAATATACTTTTAATTCTTCTACACTTCCACCTCGCAAATAATTTTCAATTTCCTGAATTACATTTTGTACTAATTCTTGGTCGAATATTTCATTACGCTCAATATCTGCAATAAAATATACACTTTGATCGCTTTTCTTACAGTAACGAATTGCATTCATTGCTTCTATATATGCTTCGTTGGTATGGGACAGATAACCAATGGAGCGACTTACTCCTATTGCCGTTTCTAGATTTAAGATTCTTTTGGCACTTTGAGCAATTTCTTCTACTAATATATGAAGATATTTCTCGAACCCTAGTCTCGTTGCTATTAATAAGGATACAATTCTTCCTTCTGTATAAAAACTAGCGTACCTTACATATTTCTTTAAGATTAATTCAATTGCATGCACCTGCTCTACTTTTGTTTGATTGTTTCCTTCTCCATCCAAAAAGCTAGTCACCATTACACTATACTTAAGCTGGTCTGACGTTCCTTCTAAGACACCGTATGTTACAGCCTGCCCTAATAATTCATTTTCTCGATTTTCTCTATCTTCTTGAAAAGAATCTAGTAAAAGTGGAATGAGAAATTCTGATGTCACTACATTCTCTAAATGACTATTTTGAATTTGAAATTCAGCAAATTTATCATCAATTTGCATGCGAATCCGTATCAATTCCTGTGTTAATTCTTCCGCCGAAATAGGTTTCAACAAATAGCTAATAATATTATATTGTATAGCCTTTTGTGCATAGGAGAAATCATCGTATCCGCTTAAGAATACAATATTAGCAGTAGGACGAATTTCACGAACTGCTCTTGCTAATTCAATACCTGTCATAAATGGCATTTTCACATCTGTTAATAGCAAATCAGGTTCATATTTAGCAACAAGTTCTAGTGCTTCCACTCCATTTTCTGCTTCTCCCACCACTTGAAATCCCGCGAGTTCCCAATCCACTTTTCGTATAAGCGCCTTGCGCAATTGTTCTTCATCATCTACTACAATTACTGTATACATACATCCCTCCAAATTTCTATCTATATTTTAGCATGTCCCTATTGAAATCGCAAATTACTTTACATTTGACTTTTAAGTCTATTTTTTGTATATTTAAGGAGTAATATTGTATTGAATTGTTGTAAGCCTACTATTAATTATTTGTATAATTTCGGAGGATATTCCTAATGAAGAATAAATTATTCGTAACAAGATTATTGACCCTACTCCTTACTATCGTATTCCTACCCCTTATGCTTGCTTCTACTAATGCCCAAGCGTCACAGAGTAAAACAACCATTAAGATTGGTTATGTTATGAATTTTGGTACGATACAATACCCTGCTGTAGAAGGTTCTACAGGATATGCTTATGACCACTTTGATGCCATGATGGAATACTTAGATGATAAATATGTAATTCAATATGTAGCATGTGATTATGATGATGTATTTCCCATGCTGGATGCCGGTGAGATTGACTTCTTTGGTCCCATTTCAAAAAGTGATTATTTAGAAGAGAATTACTTATTTACGGAAAATAACTTTGGCTATGCCGATGTTGTTCTGCGCGCCCTGGAAGACGACCCCATTTACTATGGAGAATATGAAAAATTAGATGGTGCTACCATAGGCGTGGAGGATGATAATCATAACATTCTACTGCTCAATGCTTTATGCAAGGAATATGATGTTACCCCAACTATTGTATCTCCATCAACCCATGATAATACTGAGAATATGCAAAATGGTGAATATCAATATTACCTTTCTTCTACCTTGCGTTCTGAAAGTAACCAAAAGATTATTGCAACACTTGATTCTGTAGAAGTCTTCTTTCTGACTACCCCAGATAATGCAGGCATACTTGCTGATTTAGATGATGCACTTTCATCTGTAAAAGATGAAAATTATGCATTTAGCTACGAATTGTACAATCAATATTATGGCAAGATTTCCTATGCTGACCCTTATATATCAGAGGAAGAGCTGGCACTTCTACAAAGTAACCCAATCTATGAAGTAGGGTATAGTACGGATTCTGCTCCCCTTAGTTATATCGATGAAAATGGTGAAGCAGCGGGGCTATCCGTAGATATTTTAAATCTAGTAGCCCAACAAGCTGGTGTTACGTTTCAATATATTCCAATTGAATTAAACAATCGCTCTACAAGTCAAGATCTCGATATGAACCTTGCATCCGTACATTCTAGTCAGGATCCATACAATTGCATTATTTCAGATTCTTACTTAAGTTTACCTCTAATATTAATCCATCCTGCTGGTAGCACTTATACAGACATAACAGTTGGAATTCTTGACTACTATTCTATTAGCACTACTGTTATGAACAATTACTATCACTTTAATGAACTCGTATCCTATAACGACTATGATAGCCTATATAAAGCCTTGGAAAATGGGGATATTGATGCCATTATATTATCTAATGTAACTGCCAATGTTGCATCTCAGCAAATAGATTTAGATGATTATATCTTTAAGACCTTAGAAGTAAACGCTAATTTTCAATTGCATTTCAATGCAGATTTTGATGAAGAGGCTGTTACCCTCTTTAATCGAATTATTGCTTCACTAGATGAAAATGAAATTGATTTATTACTACTGCAGCATGCTGTAATAGCTAATACAACACCCACCTTCTTAGATGTGTTGTCCTATTATTCCTTACAAATAATCATTGGCTTTCTTGTAGTATTTGCCACGGTTATTGCAGTCATCGCCATTACCATTAGTAGAAAGAACAAGAAATTTCAAATATTAATCGACTATGATACTCTAACAGGCCTTATATCTTCAAAGAAATTCGTAGAAGACGCTCAGAAATTACTTGGTGATTCAGAGGATTCCTTGTACTCCTTACTTTTAATGGACATCGATAATTTCAAATATCTAAATGAGGCGTATGGCTATGAAAAAGGTTCCCAAGTATTAATTAAAATTGCCGAAGCATTGCCACTTTTATTCCCTACCCAGTGTCTCACAACACGAATATCTGGAGATCGCTTTGCCGTGCTCCTTCCGAAACATGATTTGAGGAATCATAAAATATTTGATGGAGCTGCCATGCAGACCTACATGACCAACACCTTAGAATCGATTATAGGAAAACGCTACCACGTTGTGATGAGTATAGGAATTTACCATATTACGGATAAGACTCTAGATATTGATTATATGATGGACTGTGCCCACCTTGCAAAGAATCGTGGCAAAACTTCCTATAACTGGACAGCCACTGTATTCTCTAATGAGATTAATTCCGTACGTTCCTTTAACAACCATATTGCTGCTCGTATGGAGGACGCACTGGCTTCTGGGGAATTTAGAATGGTATATCAACCAAAAATAAATCTTACCACAGGTAAGATGATTGGTGCCGAGGCACTGGTACGTTGGTTACCACCTAATGAACCACCACTCTTTCCAGACCAATTTATTCCAGTATTCGAACGGAACGGCTTTGTTACAATCCTTGACTATTACATTATCCGAATGGTATGTAGTTTTGTAACCAGTGTCATTCATACAAATATGACTTTTTCCATTAATTTATCAGGTCATACTCTGTTAGACCCTGACTTAATTGAACACATTGTAACAATTGTAGATGAATATGAGATTCCACATTCCATATTAGAATTTGAAATTACTGAGCATGCGATTATTACCAATATGGACTTAGCTGTATTGCAAATTGCTGGTTTACAGGAACAAGGCTTCACTATTTCCATGGATGATTTTGGTAGCGGAGTTTCCTCTCTAAATCGCTTGAAAGATTTAAATATTGATATTGTGAAAATTGACAAGGAATTCTTAAATGATTCGTTAAATAAAAGTCGTGGTATTACCATTATTGAAAATATTATTCGTATGGCAAGTGAATTAGATATTGATACAGTAGCGGAAGGAATTGAATCGGGACATCACGTGGAACTTTTAAAGAAGTTTAATTGTACCTTAGCACAAGGATTCTACTTTTCAAAACCTGTTTGGGAACAAGATTTCCTTACTGTACTTAATAAGCAATAACTTTTCTTAGAAAAAGAACAGCCTTCCTTAGGAACCTGTTCTTTTTCTTTCTGAAGAATTGATTAAATACTTCATAGCCTGTTCTAATCCATCTACCGTGAAACGAAACATGGGAAACATTTCTTTGAGATGCGTCTCTGCTTCTCTCCAAGGTGCTGGCGAACGTGCCATTTTGGGATTCATCCATACAATCTTCTTATAATTACGTTTCAATGCTTCTAGCCACTCTAGCCCACTTAATCCATCATTAGGACCTCTATAATTCCCTGAAGTAGAGTATAATTCTTCTGGTGCCATGGCAGCATCTCCTACTATAATTACTTTATAATCTTTATCCAATTTGCGAAACATGCTCTCTGTGGTAATCCAAGCACCATTTTCACACTCTGGTGTATCATATACATGACTGTACACGCAATTATGAAAATAATAACATGACACATCTTTAAAATGATTGGACTTTGAGACTGCCTGAAACAACTCATTTAACAAGTCACAATAAGGAATCATCGTTCCACCCGAGTCCATTAATAAGAGTAATTTCACCGAATTCTTTCTTGGCTTTTGCATCTGAATGTGCAAATATCCACCTTGGTTACACGTCTTTTGAATCGTTCCTTGTAAATCTAATTCCGATTCCTCTAAATCCATCCTTGCGGCAAATTGTCGTAATCTTCTCAGTGCCATTTGAAATTGACGATTATCAATGGTACGGTCATCGCGAAAATCCTTGTACTTACGCTCTGCAATTACTTGAAATGCCGACTGGTAACCAGTTTTTCCACCTACGCGAATACCACCCACATTGCCTCCTGTGTTACCAAAGGAAGTTTTACCCATGGTACCAATCCAGTAATTACCTCCATTATGCTCACTGTCTTGCTCTTTCAACCGCTTTTTATACTTACTTGTTACCTCATTGGTATCTACCTCTATTTCTTCTAGTTGATTTAACCATTCCTTTTCTGTTTCTTGTAACAAATCACTCATTTCTTCTTTATCTAACCATTTCTTAAGAGCAGTCCGTAGTTCCTCTTCTCCTGCTCCCCTCTTAAAATACTCATCAAACACTTGATCATACTTGTCGTAATCTATTTCTCTTTTGATTAAAATTATACGGGCTACATAATAGAATCTATTCAAACTACTTTGGCATAGATTCTTCTCAAGTGCTTCTTGTAAAGTTAACCATTCACTTACCCCTACCGTTAGTCCTGCTCCTCTTAAGCTATAAAAAAATTGTTCAAGCACACCGTATCATCCTTTCTGAGTCAATTCCTCTTAGGAAAATCTTCTCTTCACTGCTTCAAGGTCTTCTTCCTTCTTCACTAGCACTCCTAAATGTGGCAATTTCTTTAACTCATCTATGCCCACAACACCCGACCATACAAGTGCCTGTAACCAGTCTAATAATTCAGAGGTACTTGGCTTTTTCCTAACATCGCGTATACTTCGTATTTCATAGAATACTTGCATGGCAGCTTCCACTACATGCTCCTCTATATGAGGAAAATGCACTGCCACAATTTCTTTCATGAGAACCTCATCTGGAAAATCAATATAATGGAATATACATCTTCTAAGAAAGGCATCTGGCAACTCTTTCTCTGCATTGGACGTAATAATTACAATTGGCCGATGCTTTGCGTTAACAGTACGCTTAGTTTCATGAACATAGAAGTTCATCTGATCCAATTCCCACAACAAATCATTGGGGAACTCTATATCAGCCTTGTCAATTTCATCAATTAATAAAACAACCTGCTCTTCTCTTTCAAAGGATTCTCCCAAAGTTCCAAGCTTGATATATTGCTCTATATGGTCTACTCCTTCCACGCCAAACTGACCATCATACAGTCTTTGAATGGTATCATATTGATACAAACCATCTTGGGCTTTCGTAGTGGATTTAATATTCCAGATTAAAAGTTCTTTTCCAAGAGACTGAGCAATTGCTTGTGCAACCATTGTCTTTCCTGTGCCTGGTTCACCTTTTATAAATAATGGTTTCTCTAGTGCAATCGCTACATTGACACACTCCATTAACTCTCTTGATGCTACATATTCTTCTGTTGACTTAAATTCTAACTTCATTCTAATCTCCATTTCTTTCTCATTCCATTCATACCTATGGACTCTACTATAACGTGTTATCTATGACTTGTCTACCTTTATCATATGTGTTACCATGAAACATATAACATTTGAAAGGAACCCCTATCTATGAAAGACTTATATCAACGCAAACAACCTGTACTATCTTTTGAAATATTTCCTTCTAGTAAAGTACAACCTGTCAGTAAAACTTATGAAGTGCTCGATGAATTAGCTACACTACAACCTGATTATATCAGTGTTACTTATGGTGCCGGTGGTACTAATGCAGATGAGGCCATTGCTGTGAATTCCTATATTCAAAACACACTAGGTATTCCAACACTTGCCCATTTAACTTGTATTCGTTATACCAGAGAAGAACTTCTTACCATTTGTCAAGAACTCAAAGAGAATCACATTAACCATGTACTATCCCTGCGCGGTGACCGACCACTGAATATGTCAGATGAGGATTATGCAAAGCGAGAATTTCACTATGCTACCCAAATGGTCCAAGTACTTCGAGAACATACGGATTTAACTATTGCAGGGGCTGCCTATCCAGAGAAACACTTTGAGGCGCCTTCTTTTTCTGCTGATTTGAATCATCTAAAGGAAAAAGTAGATGCTGGCTTGTCTTTTCTAATTACTCAATTATTCTTTGATAATGAATTATTTTATAGATTCCTAGAAGAAGCAAGAAAGCTTGGCATTACCATTCCCATTAGTTGCGGTATTATGCCAATTACCTCTACCAAGCAATTATCCCATACCATATCCTTATCAGGCTCTAGTGTGCCCAAATCTTTAAGTGATTTAATTGCTAAATATGGAGAAAATCCTGATGATATGAGAAAAGCTGGATGTGAATTTGCAACGAAGCAAATGAATGATTTAATAACACATGGAGTAGATGGTATCCACCTCTACACCATGAATCGGTCAAAAACAACTGCTGAGATTGTGAGAAATCTATCTCTTGATTCCATGTAATTTCCTCTTGTAAGCAAGGGAATAAGATGAAAGTGAGGAGTTACCAGAGTAACTCCTCACTTTCATCTTTCTTACCACGAAGCATTAATTCTTTCACTGCTTCATCTGCTCTTTTCCCATCAAACAGAATGTGGTTGACTTGTTCAATAATGGGCACTTGAATACCATATTTCGTGGCTAGTGATAATCCTGCTTTAGCAGAATAAACACCTTCTACGACCATTTGTACTTGATTCATTGCTTCTTCCATGGTAGCACCTTCTCCGATTAACATGCCTGCTCGTCGATTCCTAGAGTGTTTACTTGCACAAGTAACAATTAAGTCACCAATACCAGATAATCCACAGAAGGTTTCGAATTTACACCCCATTGCCATTCCAAGACGAGCAATCTCAGCAATCCCTCGTGTAATTAGAGCTGCTTTTGTGTTATCTCCATAACCAAGACCATCTGCAATACCAGCAGCGAGTGCTACTACGTTCTTAAGGGCTGCTCCCAGCTCGATTCCTTGAATATCTGGGCTAATATACACACGAAATACATTGCTCATAAAAATAGTTTGGATTCGTTCTGCAATTTGCTTCTCTTTTGCACCTACTACAATGGTTGTTGGAATCCCACGCCCCACTTCTTCTGCATGAGATGGACCTGACAGCACTGTCACTATTCCTTGTGGTATTTCTTCTTCAATAATCTCTGATAAAGTCATTAGCGTTGTCTCTTCAATGCCTTTTGCAACATTTACAATAATCTGTCCCCTCTTACAATACTGAGCAAGGGACTTAGCAGTAGCCCTTGTATAAACAGATGGAACTGCCATAATAAGCAACTCTTTTTCCTTGGTTGCTTCTTCTAGATCTGTTGTAAAAAGAATCTCATCTGGCAAAGAAATACCAGGCAACTTCGTCTCATGTTCTCGCTTCGTACGTAACATCTCAATTTCTTCTTCTACAATAGACCATACTGTAACTTCATGACCATTCTTGTTTAGTAGAAG
>JAWXVE010000084.1:0-8191 GCA_044425575.1 Eubacteriales bacterium
CATAGCAATGGCAATATCACCAGACTTTCCTTCTCTAGAAGGGCGGTAACCAGCTTTTTCAATAGCAGCAACGATTAATTGCAATGGCTCTTCATTTCCATCTGCACAAGAAGGGGCAAATCCACCCTCATCCCCTACATTGGTATTGTAGCCTTTTGCTTTTAATACATCTCTTAAGTTGTGGAATGTTTCAGCACCCATTCTAAGAGCTTCTTGAATGTTTGCAGCACCAATTGGCATAATCATAAATTCTTGGAAATCTACAGTAGAGTCAGCGTGACTTCCGCCATTTACCACATTCATCATAGGAACTGGTAAAGTTTTTCCATTAAATCCGCCTAGGTATTTGTATAATGGCATACCATAGTAATCACTAGCAGCAATAGCGGCAGCCATAGAGACGCCTAAGATAGCATTTGCTCCAAGATTTGACTTATCATCTGTTCCATCAAGGGCAAGCATAGCTTGGTCGATGGTATTTTGATCAGTTACATCCATTCCTACAATAGCAGGTGCAATTTTCTCATTCACGTTAGAAACAGCTTGTAAGACGCCTTTCCCTAAGAAGCGAGATTTATCTCCATCTCTTAATTCTAATGCTTCACGCTCTCCAGTACTAGCACCTGATGGTACAATTGCTCGTCCAAAAGCACCAGATTGTGTGGTGATTTCAACTTCCACTGTTGGATTTCCACGAGAATCAATGACTTCTCGTCCATAAACTTCAATAATTTGTGACATGTATCTTCCTCCTAATTTATTAGATGACGAATTCGCCACCTATGCGTAATACAACATAATTGTAACGTGCTTAGAAAAGTGTGTCAAATTGATTCAATCGTAGAATTGTTGCAGAAATCTTGCTTTTTTCACTAATTTTAATGACGGCAAGATAAAATTCTGTCATTTATTCTAAAAAGATAGAATTTCCTTGGAGATATACGCAGTCTTTGTCTTTTCATTTGTGTAATTATATGGTATACTTTTGTTCGGGTAATGCTTGTCAAACGAATATGAGACACGTACAAGAGTACCTTAACAAGCGGGTAGTCCAAGAATAGGCTACACTAGTATATTATGTATTCGAAAGGAGATTCACATGATTTATTCACATGAAGTAGAACAGATGTGTACAGTAGCATGTGGTGTTAACCATGGTTGTGCACCAATCCCAGAAGAAGCAAAATGGGTAAAAGCAAAAGAAGTAAAAGATATCTCAGGTCTTACACACGGTGTAGGCTGGTGTGCACCTCAACAAGGAGCATGTAAGTTAACCCTTAATGTAAAAGAGGGAATTGTTCAAGAAGCGTTAATTGAAACAATCGGATGTTCAGGAATGACTCACTCAGCAGCTATGGCTTCTGAAATCCTTCCAGGACGTACTCTTTTAGAAGCGTTAAATACTGACTTAGTATGTGATGCGATTAACACAGCAATGAGAGAATTATTTTTACAGATTGTATACGGAAGAACACAAAGTGCGTTCTCTGAAGACGGACTTCCAATTGGAGCAGGTCTTGAAGATCTTGGAAAAGGACTTCGTTCACAAGTAGGTACCATGTATGGAACTCTTGAAAAAGGACCTCGTTACCTTGAAATGGCAGAAGGATATGTAACAGGTATTGCATTAGATGCAGATGATACGATTATTGGATATCAATTCGTAAGTCTTGGTAAGATGACAGACTTTATTCAAAAAGGTGACGATCCTAATACCGCATGGGAAAAAGCAAAAGGGCAATATGGTCGCGTAGATGACGCTGTTAAGATTATTGACCCTAGACACGAATAACAAAAGGAGGAAAAAGAAATGGCTTTATTTGAATCATATGAAAGACGTATTAAACAAATCAATGAAGTACTAAACAGCTATGGAATTTCTTCTATTGAAGAAGCTGAGAAGATTACAAAAGATGCTGGTCTTGATGTGTATCATCAAGTAGAAGGTATTCAAGCAATCTGTTTTGAAAATGCAAAATGGGCATACGTTGTAGGTGCTGCAATTGCTATTAAGAAAGACTGTAGAAGAGCAGCTGATGCAGCGGCAGCAATTGGAGAAGGCTTACAAGGATTCTGTATTCCAGGTTCGGTAGCCGATACTCGTAAAGTTGGTATTGGACATGGTAACCTTGGTAAGATGTTATTAGAAGAAGAAACAGAATGTTTCGCATTCTTAGCAGGACATGAATCTTTTGCAGCAGCAGAAGGAGCTATTGGTATTGCTGAAAAAGCAAACAAAGTGCGTCAAAAACCACTACGCGTTATCTTAAACGGTCTTGGAAAAGATGCAGCACAAATCATCTCAAGAATCAATGGATTTACATTTGTTGAAACAGATTACGATCCATATCACAATGAAGTAAAAGAAGTATTCCGTAAATCATACTCAGAAGGTCTTCGTGCCAAAGTAAATTGCTATGGTGCCAATGATGTATGTGAAGGTGTTGCAATTATGCACAAAGAAGGTGTAGATGTTTCTATTACAGGTAACTCTACAAACCCTACAAGATTCCAACATCCAGTAGCAGGAACTTATAAGAAGGAATGTAATGAGCAAGGGAAATCATACTTCTCAGTAGCTTCTGGTGGTGGTACAGGACGTACACTTCACCCAGATAACATGGCTGCAGGTCCTGCATCATACGGTATGACAGATACTATGGGACGTATGCACTCAGATGCTCAATTTGCAGGTTCGTCTTCTGTACCAGCTCACGTTGAGATGATGGGACTAATTGGTGCTGGTAACAACCCAATGGTTGGTATGACAGTAGCAGTTGCAGTTTCTATTCAAGAAGCATCAGATGCAGGTAATTTCTAAGCGTGTAATAAAATAAGCAAAATGCAAAAGCCCCCAGATCTGTATTGGGGGCTTTTAATATACTGTAAAGAATAATTGAATCGTAGAATAAGTAGTAAGAATGGACGTCACAAATCGAGTATTGTTATTAAATAGTATTGTACAATTAAGTTGTGATTTGTTAAGAAAATCTAATTCATATTGTTTAGCCGCTTTTTTGTTTTTAAACCTTCTTTTTTCTTCTTCGTTCCCCATTCCAATTTGTATAATAAAATGATGTAAACAACTATTTCTTGTTTTGTTTTTATAGATTGCTATGATACGCCCTTTCTGTGTTATTCAATACATCTTATGATATCAGTCCAATAGGTAGTTTGATGAAATTGGAATCTTTATGGATGTAGGGAAACTCTATAAGTGATTGGACACCAGCTGATCATGTTATAAATGTTGTAGGTAGACCAGTAGAACAGGAAATGTGGAGAGTAAGAGAACTCACTTGAAATGATCATACTTTTCTACTAGTATAATGCATAAATATAGAAATATGGGTATAGAAATATGGGGTCAAAACATCTTGACATTTACAAGTGACAAGTGTATAGTAAGACCAAAGCACAATTCAAAGGTATTCCATATATAAGAGATCACTCATGACCTTGTATATCTAGATCGATTCTGAATCATTCGATGCTTTTATAACCAAGTAACCAACAATAACATAGCGTGAGTGACAGGCAGATGAAATCGGAGTACTAGATTATAGTTTCAGGATTTTGTTGAATATGTGAAGAAACTATTTTATAATGAATATAATTTCAGTTAGATAGTTGACTTCTCTTTTTGCCAAGTTGTATACACGATATGCAATCACATGAGAGAGGAGCACTTAATGGAAATTAAGGATATAAGAACGAACAGGGAAATAAAAGATAGGTTGTTTAATATTATCACGTCGAAAGATAGTGTAAAGCTTGAAATTTACAATGCTTTGAATGGAACAAGCTATACAGACGAAACAGCCTTAGAAGTTACGACACTAGAGAATGCAGTGTATATGGGGATGAAAAATGATGTTTCATTTTTGATTAGTAATACACTCAATCTGTATGAACATCAATCTACATTTAATCCAAATATGCCGCTTAGAGATTTGTTGTATGTTGCAAAATTATATGAGCAGTTAGTGAGTGGGAAGGAAATCTATGCATATAAAATGCTCAAGTTACCAAGACCTAATTTTGTAGTGTTTTACAACGGCAAGTCTAGGGTAGATAGTAATTTGACTTTGAAATTATCAGATTTGTATGAGAACACTCCAGAGAACCAAGCGGTTAACCTAGAACTAATTGTACAAGTGGTAAATATCAATGGTGGTTACAACGAAGAATTTAAGGAGCAATGCTTAATGCTCAAGGAGTACTCGCTATTAATTGATAAGATTCACGAGTCTCAACAAGAAGGGAAATCTATCGAAGAAGCTACGAGAATAGCCATAGATTTCTGCATTGAGAACCATATCCTAGAGGATTTGCTGCGAAAGGAGAGGGATGTAATTATGTCAAGTATACTAACGGAATACAATGAGGAAGAGGCTCGCGAGGTGTGGCGTAAAGAAGCGATGGAAGATGGCAGAGCAGCGGGCATGGAAGCGGGCATGGAAGCGGGCATGGAAGCGGGCATGGAAGCAGGCATGGAAGCAGGTGAAATTCTTGCGCTTCAAAATTCCATCATACAGGTCCTAGAACGTGTAGGGCAAGTAGACAAATGCAGTGAAGAAATCATTAAAAGTGTAGAATCACCAGTATTACTCAAAGCATTATTTACCTTAGCACTGGATTCTGAAAGTATAGAAGAATTTTTCGTGCGTTCTGTGATGTAAGGGATACGGTAAAGTAGCTACTTTACTTGCGTATCATAGTCGGTTGTGCTATAATTTGGAACGTATAGAATAAAATAAATCATGCGAGGAGTAAGCAAATGAATATAATCTATCAAAGTACAAGAAGTGATAAATATCAAGTAACTGCATCAGAAGCAATTTTAAAAGGATTAGCAGATGATGGAGGGTTATTTGTACCTCAAACAATACCAACTCTTGATTGTGCCGTAGAAGACTTATGCAATATGTCTTATCAGGAAGTTGCCTATGAGGTAATGAAATTATTTTTAACAGATTTTACGAAAGAAGAATTAACAAGTTGTATTGAAAAAGCATACGACAGTAAGTTTGATACAGAAGTAATTGCACCGCTAGCACAGGCAGATGGTGCGTACTATCTTGAATTATTTCATGGCTCTACCATTGCATTTAAAGATATGGCATTATCCATATTGCCACATTTACTAACAACTTCTGCTAAGAAGAATCAAGTGAAGAATGATATTGTAATCTTAACGGCCACTTCGGGAGATACTGGCAAGGCAGCGCTAGCAGGTTTTGCAGATGTAGAAGGAACGAAGATTATTGTATTCTATCCTAAGAATGGCGTTAGTCCAATTCAAGAATTACAAATGGTTACACAAACAGGTGATAATACTCATGTAGTTGGCATTGATGGCAATTTTGATGATGCACAAACAGGAGTGAAGAATCTATTTGCAGACAAGGATTTAGAACAAGAGATGAGCCAAGGAGGATATCAATTCTCATCCGCTAATTCTATTAATATAGGTCGCCTTGTTCCTCAGATTGTATATTATGTTTATGCATATTCGCGTTTGGTGAAGGAAGAGCAAATCTTGAATGGTGCCCCAATGAATGTTGTAGTACCAACAGGAAACTTTGGGAATATCCTTGCTGCTTATCATGCTAAGTTAATTGGAATTCCAGTGGGCAAATTAATCTGTGCTTCTAATGATAATAAAGTATTGGTGGACTTTTTTCATAGAGGTTCCTATGATAGAAATAGAGAATTTGTTCTAACGTCTAGTCCATCCATGGACATTCTAATCTCGAGTAACCTTGAACGATTAATCTATAAGATTGCAGGCAATTGTGCTAGTAAGAATAAGGAATGTATGGATGCACTTAGTCAAACAGGAATTTATTCCATTACAGATGAGATGAAAGATGAACTAACTGACTTCTATGGAGATTATGCTTCAGAAGCAGATACAGCAGTAGCCATTCGTAATTTATATGAGAAAACAGGCTATGTAATTGATACCCATACCGCCGTAGCAGCTCATGTATATGGTGCATATAAGGAGCAAACAGGAGATGATACACCGGCTATTATTGCCTCTACTGCTAGTCCTTATAAGTTTGCAAGAAGTGTTATGAATGCGATTGATCCTAAGTATGACACATTAGATGATTTTGCCTTAATTGATGAACTTTGCAAGATTTCTAATGTAGAGATTCCACAGGCAATTGAAGAGATTCGCCATGCTAAGATTTTACATGACACTGTGTGCAAAACAGCAGATATGAAGGAAGAAGTACGCAAGTATCTTAAGATGTAAGGATACTACTAATCATTATGAATAGAAATGTCTCATGTGAAAAGTCTCATATGAGACTTTTTTATTGACAATAAAAGGAAGGGTGTGATAGACTCATGCTGTAACAGCTAAATTCGTATAAGGGAGATGAAAAGGTGGAGCTAGAAGGGTGCTTAACAAGTAATCACATAATTGGAGATGCTAAGATTTCAAGAGATTGTATGCGAGTACAAGAATTTGAAGCGGGACAAGAAGTGCTGGATCATATAGACGGCATTGATTGTATTGGGATTATAGCCTGTGGTCGTGTGCAAGTGAAAGCAGTATCCTTAGATGGCAAAGACATTCATCTTAATACCTTAGAAGAAGGAGATTGTTTTGGAATATCGAATCTACTGACCATGAGTGCTTTACAGACAACTTTAAGTTCTGTAGACCAAACAACCATACTATATATTCCAAAAGAGAACTTACTTACTGCAATGGAGGAAGATGCCAATCTTGCCATACGCTATGCGAAGTATTGCAATGAACGAATACAATTTTTATTACAGCGAATTGAATTCCTTACGGTTCAAACTGCGAAGAATAAATTGATTCTATATTTGCTTGCACAATCAGATGATCAAGGAACGATTTCCTTGGAGTGTAGGAGAGAAGAATTGGCAAATCGATTTGGCATTAGTCGTGCGGCTTTATTTCGCGAATTATCTTATTTGCAGAAGGAAGGAGTACTACAAAGTACCAAAGGCAATCTAACAATCATGAATTTAGCAAAATTAAAAGAACTAGCACGAGAATATACGTGTGGAAAAGAGATGTAAAGAATGAAGAAATTAATTCATGTAGCAGTAGTTCTTCTGATTATTAGCACAATGACAGCATGTGTAAATACCAGCGAGACAGAAGAAGTAGTAACACAAGAAACAGCAACTCAAGAAGTAGCCGAGGAAGTTGAAGAAGTAGTTGAAGTAGTTGAAGAAGAAAGCGTTCAAGAAGACCCGGCGGATGTTCGCGTAGTTGGCTTAAAGGGAACCACCACTATGGGACTAGTTGGCTTTATGGATTGGGTGGATGCTGGAGTCGAATACGACAATAATTATACATTTTCTATGATTACAGCAATTGATGAAGTAACGGCAATGCTTGCTAAGGGGGAAGTGGATATTGCAGCAGTCCCTGCTAATCTAGCATCAGTTTTATATGCCAATACAGATGGAGGCGTTCAGGTAATTGCTTTAAATACCTTAGGAGTGCTATACGTTGTAGAAAATGGAGAATCTGTTACAGACATAGAGAGCTTAAGAGGGAAGACCATAGTAGCAAGTGGAAAAGGTTCGACTCCAGAAATGGCATTACGTTATGTTTTATTAGAAAATGGAATTGATCCAGATACGGATGTGACCATTGAATGGAAAACGGAACAATCAGAGTGCCTTGCTTATGTAACGGCCAATGAAGGGGCCATTGCAATGATGCCAGAACCATTTGTAACTACAGCCCTACTTGCTAATGAAGCTGTTAATGTACGATTAGACTTAACAGAAGAATGGGATGCAACACAAGTAGATTCAGACAATCCATCTAGCTTAATTACAGGTGTTATGGTAGTGCGCACAGAATTCGCGGAAGAACATCCAGAAGCACTTGGAGAATTTATGGAACATTACGTAGAATCGGTAACTTTTGTGAATTCCGATGTAGAAGCAGCCGCTTCCCTCGTGGAATATTATGAGATTACCACCTACGAAACAGCAGTAGCAGCCATTCCAAACTGTAATATTGTATGCATAGCAGGGGAAGAAATGAAGACGGCATTAGAAGGATATCTTACTGTTTTATTTGAACAAAATGAAACATCTGTAGGGGGTTCTATGCCAGCAGATGAATTCTATTATATACCTTAGGTATATTTATAACGTAGAGATATTTGCCATAGGTAGG